>CAMCWI010000348.1 GCA_945882065.1 Akkermansia muciniphila | reverse complement strand
TTGTGACCAATGGGACTCATGCGACCCATATGGTCTAATGCTCCGAGATCGGTGAGAAGTTCTTCTGCGTGCGAGAGGGAAATCTCGTCAGGCTTTTCCAGCCAGCGGAATGCGCGCAAATCTTCCACGCCCGCCGCTTTCAGCGTGAGTACAACTTCGGCGAGGTCGAGGCGTTTGATCTCTGGCAACTCTTGCGGCGCACGTTCGTCGTGTTCTGAGCGCGACCAAAGTCTCATGCACACGCCCGGCGCGGTGCGGCCCGCGCGTCCGGCGCGTTGATCGCTGCTGGCTTGGGAAATTTTCTCGATGAGCAGCGTGTTGATCCCACGGCTCGCATCGTAGCGGGCCACGCGGGCGAGGCCGGAATCAATCACGAGTCGCACGCCGTCAATTGTAATGCTCGTCTCGGCGACGTTTGTAGCGACGACGACTTTGCGTTGTTCGTATCGAGCCACGGCGGCGTCTTGATCGCGCGGAGACAGTTCACCGTGCAACGGCAGCACGAGAAAGCCGCGCGATTCGGAGACGTTGCGGATGGCGGTGATGGTTTGAGAAATCTCGAAGCCGCCGGGCATGAACACGAGCACGTCGCTCTCGCCGCCGGAGTTGACGAACTGGCTGAACGCATCGGCGGCGAGTTCCCACGGCGGCGGCGGATTCGCGCCGAGGCGATGTGGAAGATATTCGATGTCCACCGGGAACGTGCGGCCTTCGGAACGGAGAACGGAGCAACCAAGTGCTGAATGCGGAGTGCGGAGTGCGGAATGGGAAAGATAGTTTTCAAGTTCACCCGCGTTCAACGTCGCGGACATGACGATGATGAGCAGGTCGGGACGATGTTGCTCCTGGATGTCCAGCGCGCGGGCAAGTGTGATGTCGCCGTAGAGGTGGCGTTCGTGAAATTCATCGAAGATGATGGCGGAAATTCCTTTGAGCGTGGAGTCGGCGATGAGTTGTCGGAGCAAGATGCCTTCGGTCTCGAACTTGATTTTGGTTTCCGCACTGACGCACTTCTCAAATCGCACCTGATAGCCGACTTCGCGACCAAGTTGCACGTTGAGTTCGCTGGCGACGCGGGAGGCGAGCATTCGGGCGGCGAGACGACGCGGTTGCAGCACGACGCATTGCCCGCTGCCGAGCAAGCCGTGCTTGAGGAGCATCTGCGGGACTTGCGTGGATTTGCCGGAGCCGGTGGGTGCTTGCAGCACGAGACGTTTCGTCGCCTTGAGGGAGGCGATGATGTCGTTTTCGATTTCGTAAATGGGCAACCGGTCAGCCATGCGGCGGATGGTTTAGCGGAGCAGGGGAGTATTTGCGAACTTGAAAATCTAATGGCGACAAGGTTGATGCCGTCCAGTCACCAGAAATGGATTGGCTTACATATAGTAATTGGATTTCGTTCGCGCACACTTTCTGCTCACACATGTCACGCATCCCAAAAATAGTTCTGTTGATCGAATCGTCCCGCGCGTCGGGGCGCGCGCTGCTCAATGGTGTGGCGGACTACGCCCACTATCATGGGCCGTGGTCGTTCTGCTGGGAGCCCGGTAGATTGGAGAGCGCGTGGCCAGTGCTGAAGTCTCTCGACGCTGACGGCATCATCATGCGCGATGGAGATCGTTTGGATTAAGTTCTCTCGCTCAAGATCCCTGCCGTGGTGGTTGGGCACAAACGAAAGTAAGTTTCTGGCGTGGTCAACGTGGTGACGGATTCTCCACACATCGGCAACATGGGAGCGGAGCATCTTGTTCAGTGCGGCTTCAAACATTTTGCATTCGTCGGCACGTTGAGCCGACCTGACGAATCCGCCTCGTGGTCGGAGGTGCGGGAGGAAAGTTTTGTGCGACGCATTTGCGAATCCGGCTTTGAGACGCACACGCACCACATCTCCTCGGCTAGTGGGCGCAACTGGGCGCGCGAACGCAGCGAACTTGTGACGTGGTTGAAATCCTTGCCCAAACCCATCGGACTGATGGCGTGCAATGACGATTGAGGCGTGCAAGTAATGGAGGCGTGCAAGTCCGCTGAACTCGCTGTGCCGGATCTCGTGGGCGTTATCGGAGCAGCTTGATCAGCGCGATGTAATCTTCATCGCCGTAACCGTTGGCTTCCGCTTCGGCCAGGCGGTTGCGTAATGTGGCGAGTCCGGGAAACCCTTCGCAACCGCTGATGCCCGACACCAGACGCATGTCTTTCAGCATGTGCTTGACGGAAAATTGCGGCGAGAAATCGCCAGCGCGCAACTTGGGTTCTTTGAGCTTCGAGAGTGGCGAGCAGCCCATGTTCGTCCCGAACACCGAGAAAAACACCTCGTCAGAAATGCCCGACCGCCGCGCCAAAGTGAGAGCCTCGCACGTTCCTTGAATCTGCACCGCGATGTTCAAGTTCATCGCCAGCTTGAGTGCTGCCGCCTGCTCGGTTGTTCCGATGACAAGGCGATGCTCGGAAATAATCGCGAGCAATGGCTCAACCACGGCCATTAACGCCGCGTCGCCGCCAAGATAGAAAACCGTTTTCTTCGATTCCGCCGCAGGTTTGCTTCCGGTGAACGGTGCTTCGAGGTAACGCGCGTCACGCCTGGCAACCAGTGCCGCGAATTTGGTGCTGCTCGCCGGATCAATCGTACTCGACTGCACAACGATCTTGCCCGGGCCGAGCACGGGAGCAATCCGCCGTAGCACGGCCTCCACCGCTGGCGGGTCTGACACGACGATCTGCACCACATCGGCGTCCGCCGTCACAGCTTCGGGGGTCTCTCGCCACTGCGGTGCTGACGGTTGCGGCGTGCGATTCCAAGCACCCGACAGCACTCCGGCGGCGGCATAGTTCCGCGCGTAAATGGTGCCGATAATTCCCAGTCCGATGACGCCAATTTTCATGGAGGAGAGTTTGCCGGTTTTAATGCAGCGGGCGCAATGTTGGAACTGAGCGAGACTTGAATGACGAAACCTTGTCCCATGTGTGAGAAAGATTCGCAAGGTCGGAAAAACACAATCTACTCCGCAGCCATGACTGGTGGCCGGACGATCACCTGACTTCAAAGGTCACGTTTCCGGAA
>CAMCWI010000347.1 GCA_945882065.1 Akkermansia muciniphila | reverse complement strand
TCAATTCATTCAAATGCTGTATCAGCGTGGCTTTCAATGCCACAGCGGTCACTGCGGGATTTGTGTGCGCGCCGCCCAGCGGTTCTGGGATGATTTCATCCACCAGTTTGAGTTCAAGCAGATGTTTAGCTGTGATCTTGAGAGCTTCTGCGGCTTTGGCTGCGGCAGTGCGATCTTTCCAAAGAATCGCAGCGCAACCTTCCGGACTGATGACGGAGTAATAGGAGTTCTCCATGATCAATACACGATCTGCCACACCGATGCCGAGCGCGCCGCCAGACCCGCCCTCGCCGATGACGGTGGCGATGATCGGAACTTCCATCATCGTCATCTCCCGGAGATTCACGGCGATGGCCTCTGCGATGTGCCGCTCCTCCGCGCCGATGCCGGGATAAGCACCCGCTGTGTCAATAAGGGTGATGATCGGCAAACCAAACTTGTCCGCCAGACGCATCAACCGAAGCGCTTTGCGATAACCCTCTGGATGCGCAGAACCGAAGTTGCGCAGGATGTTTTCCTTTGTGTCGCGACCCTTTTGCGTGCCAATGACCACGATACGTTGATCACCAAGTTTGGCGAACCCCCCCACGAAGGCGCGATCATCTCCGAACAAACGGTCACCATGCAGTTCTTCAAATTCTGTGAAGGTGGAGTTGAGATAATCCAGCGTGTAAGGACGTTTGGGATGACGGGCGAGCTGGACGCGTTGCCACGGGGAAAGGTTCGAGTAAATCTGTCGTCGGGTCTCGTCAATCTTGCGTTCGATCTGGACGATTTCCTCCTCGAAACTTACCGCCATGGAATGCGCTTCCGGGTGTTGACGTAAATCTTCGAGTTTCTTTTGGAGTTCGGTGATCGGCTTCTCGAAGTCGAGCTGATGTTTCATGCGACCAGCATTTTAGAGGAGCGGAGAACGGAAGCAACGGGGAATTGTCCCTATAAAATTGTCTCCTTTTGAACTCGCACACAAATCTCCTTTTGAACTCCCGCCGACAGATTGTTAGTCTCACGTTGACAGCGACAGTCGTGCCTGAACCGAGTTCAGCAACGCTGGTCGCCGCTGGTGTGTTGTTTTTTTGCTCGTCGCAGGTTTTGCGATAAACAAAGCTTCTGATTTCTAAACTTGCTCGGCTTCTGCGGGGGATGTTTTTACCTCCGCCGTCTCGCCAGCGTCTTCCAACTTCAATTCCGGCGGGGCCGAGGTCGCCAAACCCAGATCGGACGTCAGCAAGGCTTCTGGTTTCTCGATGGGGATGCGGCGCAATTCATCGGCGGCGGGCAAATCTTCCAGACTCTTGAGGCCGAGGTATTCGAGGAAGGCAGTCGTGGTGCTGTAAAGCGCGGGGCGTCCGACGACTTCCGCACGACCGCTCTGCTCTACAAGGCCGCGTTCGAGCAAGGTCTGCATCGTGCCGTCCACGCTGACGCCGCGAATCTGTTCGATCTCCGCGCGCGTCATCGGCTGGCGATACGAAATGATGGCGAGCGTTTCAAGCGCCGGTTGCGAGAGGCGCGAGGGACGCGCCTTCACGCCAACGAGCGCCTTGAGCCACGGCGCAAATTCGGGCTGCGTCACGAATTGCCACGATCCCGCCACACACACGAGCCGATAGCTGCGAGCGGCGGCTTCATGTTCCTTCGCCAGTTCTTCGAGCGCGGCGATGATGTCGGCTTCCTTGGTCTTCTTGAGTCCCTTGACCGTGGTGTCTGCGTCATCGGCAGCAGCGGCGGTGGCAAAGATGTCTCGCAGTTCGGACGGACTCAGCGGCTTTTGCGCGGAGAAAAGGAGCGATTCGAGAATGAACTTCAATTCCATAATGGAAATTTACGAGGTGGGGGTTTCGACGGGCGCGGGCGCGGCGGCTTCAGTTAGATTTGTCGCGGGCGGTTCGGGTGTTGAGCTCAAGGGGACAACCGCATCCCGCTTGCGGATTTCAATCTCACCAAAGTCCGACGACTGGCCGCAGACCAGTTGTTTGAGGCGGATCAATTCCAGCAACGCGAGGAACGTGCAGACCACTTCGCTGCGGCTCATCGCGTCCTCAAACAATTCCGAAAAGTGCACCGCCACGCCTTTTTCCATGACGCGCACGATCATTTCGATCTTCTCGCTGACGGTCCATTTGTCCTCGAAGATTTCGCGCGGATTGTCGCGCTTCTCGAACCGCTTGAGGACGGCGTTGACGGCGTTGAGCAGGTCGAACACCGAGATGTCCTGCTTGGTGGCCTTCTCTTCCTCGAACTGCGGCTTAATCGGCAGACGGGGGAATACACCTTCTTGTCGCGCCTCGAGTTCTTGAAGTTTTGCGGCGGCGTCCTTAAATTTTTTGTATTCAACGAGCTGACGGATGAGTTCCCAACGCGGATCCTCACCACCCTCCTCGTCCTCAACCACCGCCTGTTGCTCCACGGGTAGCAACTCGCGGCTCTTGATGTACATGAGGGTCGAGGCCATCACAAGAAACTCTCCAGCGATCTCCAGATCGAACTCGCGCATCATCTCGATGTATTCGATGAACTGCGACGCGAGCTTGGTGAGGTTGACGGAATAGATGTCCACCTCCTCTTTCTTGATGAGATAGAGGAGCAAATCCAACGGGCCTTCAAAGACCTCGAACTTGACCTGGTATTCGGACATTCAGACCGGCGAACTGGGTGGGCCGGTGGCGGGAATTGTAGATTGTGCGGGCGGCTTGGCAATCATGGAACTGTGGGCGGGCGGCTCGCGCACAAGGAGCACCCGTGTCCGACTCATGGATTGGCGTGAAAATTTGGCGGCATGAACAGCGGGACGTTGTTACTACCGTCCAATCCAATCCGCCACAGCACCCGGTTGCGGTAATAAATCACCTCGTCGCGGTAGAAACGCGGGATAGAATATTGCCCCTTGTTGTCCGGCGTCACCAATGTTCGGGTGGTGTCGTTGCTTAAATCGCGTAGATAGACCGCGCCATTTCCGCCGTTTCCCGGAACACCAGACTCGCCTTGATACAAATAATGGGTGGCTTCCGCATTGAGATGGCCGCCCCATTCAAATTGGAATTCCGGATTGATTAGCTTGAGTGTCGGGGTGGGCGATGTGCG
>CAMCWI010000346.1 GCA_945882065.1 Akkermansia muciniphila | reverse complement strand
CAACATCACTTCGCGGGCATCTTCGGGCTGGAAGCCTTGAGTCGCGTTCGCGGTTTCTCGCCATCAGAGATGGCACTGCCCAATCATCCCGACACCGCCTACGAATATATCAAGACGTTGAAGGATTGCGGTTACGAATGGGTTCTCATTCAAGAACACACTGTCGAGCAACCCGGAAACGGTCACGGCCCGGAGAAGAAACATTTGCCGCATCGCCTCGTGTGCCGAAACTCGAAGGGCGATGAAGTCAGCATCATCGCCATCCTCAAGACGCAGGGCAGCGACACCAAACTCGTCGCGCAGATGCAGCCTTACTATGAAGCGAAGAGTCTTTCACGTTGGGAACTCGCGGGCAAATCCGTGCCGCCGCTCGTCACACAAATTGCCGACGGCGAAAACGGCGGCGTGATGATGAACGAGTTTCCGCCGAAGTTCCTCGAAGCCTCCCGCGAGAGTTCTGGCTCAAAGTCGCCGATGATGAACGTCTCCGAATATCTGGATCATCTCTACGCGCTCGGCATCACGGAAAAAGATTTGCCTGCCCTGCAACCTATCCATCAGAAGCGCATCTGGGAACGCTTCAAAGGTGGCGACGGCGCAAAGAAACTCGCGGAAGTCATTGAGCAATTGAAGAAGGAAGATCATCGCTTCCACATGGAAGGCGGCAGTTGGACGAATGATATCTCCTGGGTGCGCGGCTACGAGAACGTCCTTGGTCCGATGGAGAAAGTCAGCTCCCTGTTCAACGAGAAGGTTCTCAAGAAGAAGATCGCGACGAACGATCCGCATTATCGCAAAGCCCTATTCTATCTGCTGTGTTCACAGACGAGCTGCTATCGCTACTGGGGTCAAGGCATCTGGACGGATTACGGACGCGAACTCTGCCGCCGCGCGGAAGCGATCCTGACGCATGATTTTTGAATCGGCTTAAAACTCTAGCTTCGGAGTGCGCCCGTCCTCGGGCGCAGCAGCATGGCAGTGCGTAAGGCTTCCGAAAAACAGTGTGCGCTTGGTTGTTGAATGTTGCTGCCCCCCGCGAGATCGGGACACGCATTTCCCACGAGATCGAGCGTTACCGGCTTGTCGTAACCGGCAAGCCAGAGTTTGCCGCTCACGATTCCCTTCACACGGTTGTCAATCTCACCACGGTTCACGTTTTCATCAATGCGCCAAGCCATGCCGCAGAATAATCCGCGTCCGCCCGCCTAGGCAAAACGATTTCCGGAAGAATAATTGATGGCAGAACAATGTGTTTATCATTCTGCCCTCAATCGTTCTGCCAATGTTTCAAGCATGTGAAACAAGATGCACTTGCTTCAACTGCGGATAGTTTGTTTGCTCTGGACGCAACAACCGTCATCACCATGAAAAATTATTTTCGATATCGCGCTCAACAACTTTGCCGTCGCGCAATCTCCATGGCCTTCACTGCAATGCTCGCGCTCAAAGCCCTCGCCGCACCCGCGGACGATGTTTATCTGCTCGGCCCGGATTCCGCGCCACATGAGGGAGTGCCCAAAGGCAAAGTCATCGGTCCGCTCACGTTGCCGAGCAATGTCTTCACCAACACTACGCGCCACTACTGGATTTACGTCCCGGCGCAATACCAACCCACCAACGCCGCGTGCCTCATGGTGTTTCAAGACGGGCATTTCTTTGTCGCGCCGGACAAGGATTACCGCGTGCCGTTCGTGTTTGATAACTTGATCTATCGCCGCGAGATGCCGGTGACCATTGGCGTCTTCATCAATCCCGGTCACACGCCAGAACAACCTGAATCCACCTCCACCAACTGGGGCGATGGCATCAATGGCCGCGCTACGGAATACAACGAGTTGAACGACAATTATGCGAAGCTCATCGTCAACGAACTGCTGCCCGCGCTGGAAAAAGATTACAACATCTCCAAGAATCCGGATGACCGCGCCATCGGCGGCGCGAGCAGCGGCGCGATCTGCGCGTTCACCGTCGCGTGGCAGCGACCCGATCAATTCCGCAAGGTTCTCAGCACCATCGGGAGTTTCACCAACATTCGCGGCGGGCACGCGTATCCCGAACTCATCCGGCAGAGCGAACGCAAACCCCTCCGAATCTTTCTACAAGACGGCTTGAACGACAATCGCGGGCGACGACGCAACAGCACCAACACCTACGATCCGAAGTGGGATTGGCACGCGCAGAACCGGCTGATGGTCGCCGCGCTGACCGAGAAAGGTTACGACGTGAATTACTGCTGGGGCATCGGCACGCACTCGAACAAGCAAGGCGGCGCGATGCTCCCCGAAATGCTCCGCTGGCTCTGGCGCGATTATCCCCGCCCTGACGATCCTCAGAACGACAGCAACCGAAAACTCCTTGTGCCGGTTGGGAATTAGCCATCGCAGACGGCCGTTATGAAACTGGAGTGGAGAATCACGATTCATTACCGCTCTACTACGCTCCTTCAGTCAGCATCTGACAGCCACCCGGTCGCACCCCATATCCCACCGAACGCGTTGACGATGCCAGCGCGAATGACTACTTTGATTCCGCCACAATGATCGCACGCCCGACACAAACCCAAAACGCCACACCGACATTCCGCACGGGAGACGAACGTCTCATCAAGCTCACAGACAACGCTGGCAAGAAAGTTGGCGCGTTGCTGACCAAGCAAGGTCGTCCGGCGGGCGTGCTGCGCGTGGCTGTCATGGGCGGTGGTTGCTCCGGTCTCCAATACAAGATGGATTTGCAGGACGGCCCGGCGAACCGAGACTTTCTTGTCGAGTCCGCAGGCGTCAAAGTCGTGGTGGATCCCAAGAGCGCGCTCTACGTCACAGGCAGCGAGTTGGATTACGTGGATGCGTTGCAGGACGGCGGTTTCAAAGTGAAGAATCCCAACGCCGCCACGAGTTGTTCCTGTGGCGAGAGCTTCAGCGCGTGATGACGGATTATTTCGCACTGCTCACAGAACCCCGCCGTCCGTGGCTCGATGCGGACACGCTCAAGACAATGTTCTTCGCGGTGTCATCCGAAGTTCACCCTGATCGAGTCCATAACGCATCCGAGAGTGACAAACTCGTAGCCAACCAACGCTACACCGAACTCAACGCCGCTTATCAA
>CAMCWI010000345.1 GCA_945882065.1 Akkermansia muciniphila | reverse complement strand
CGAGTGGAGATTTTACGTTGGGTGAGTTTGTGAGCATCAACCGCCTCACGCACGCCGCGATGACATCACCGGCGTCTTAACCAATGACTAGGCCGCGAAGGTTTCTTTCCCCGCCTTCGACCCGATACAGCACCGTGAATCCGTCCCTGACACCGTAAAACAAAGTCCATCGGCTAAAACCGGAAACCAACCAAGACCTCACGCCGTCATGTCCGATGTCCCGTCGCAACCTGCCGATTTCAGGGTTGTCTCTCAGGAAAAAGATCGTCTGCCACACTGCTTCCAGCCATTTATCCGCAAGAATTTCCCCTGCATGTTTGCAAAGCCAGAAGTGATGGCGGTCCAGATCAATCCAAAAGGCGGGGCGAACTATGAAGTTCATGCGGCTCTTTTTTCTGCCGCGAGTCGCAAACGGGAGTCGGAGCGCACGCGGTCAAACCTTGCCCGCAACTGTTCTGCGGTGAACGCCTCCTCCGCTCCGCTCGCTACCGCTTCATCAATCAACCGATTTACCGCCGTGGCGGAAAACTGATCAGCCACATCAAAGCTGCGTTGGATGCGGATGATGACCTCCTGATCAAGCGAACGAAGGTTCGCTTCCGCCTCGGATTTGAGCTGTGCGTGAACGTCTTCAGGGATGTCTTTGAGCGTAATCGTTGCCATGGCGAAACCGTATCGCAACCCGTAAGGATGTCAATTTTCCATCGTTCTGAATCCTTCCCACCACATTCAGGTTGTTCTTGAGTCACACGCTGTGCGTCGCATATCAAATTCTCCACGTGAGCTTTTCCGGCAGGCTCTGTCCAACTGTGCAGAGATGAATCAGAAACCGCGATCATGAAAACCGACGAGTTCGCATTCTTCAACCAACAGCTTGCCGCGATGTTGCGCGACAGCCTTCCGCTCGAAGGCGCATTGCAACGTCTCAGCGCCGAGATGGGCGATGCCGCGCTGAAAGCCGAGTTGCAATTTCTCGAATCCGATTTGCGGAAGGGCACGCCGATCGCCGAAGCGCTAGCGCCCCGCGCGCTGCCAGAATTTTACAAACGCATGATCCTCGTCGGAGTTCAGAGCAATGATTTGTCCGGCATGCTCATTCTCATGGCGGATTATTATCAGCGCCAGCACGCCACGCTTACACGCCTCAAAGGTTTACTCATCTACCCGCTCATCGTGCTGATCGCCGCGTTCGGACTGTCGCTTGTCATTTCGATTCTCTGGGGACACGTCATCTGGCCCAGCATGTCCGCGATGTATGACACAGGCGGTGGATTGTTCGGCAACACCAACGTTCCCTTGTTCACCCGCCTCGCCTCACAACTCTGGGCACCACCGCTCTTGTTCGCCATTGCGCTGGCAGTTGTATTCGCGGTCATCTTCAGTCGGCGGTTGCGAGCAAAAGTCTGCGTGCGATTGCCCGCGTTTCGCGATGCGTCCGTGGCGCAAACTTCCTCCGCGCTTTGGATCATGCTCAAAAGTGGCGTGACCTTGCGCGATGCACTGGCGCTGCTCGAACAACTCGAACTTGGCACGCCCGCCGGCAATGACATCGCCGTCTGGCGACAACGTCTCGCCGCTGGCAATGGAAAGTTTTCCGAGATTGCCACGGAGAGCCGCGCATTCCCTGCCCTGTTCATCTGGATGGTTTCCAACTCCGGCGAAGACTTGGTCGCCGGATTCAAACGCGCTGCCGACATCTATCAGGGCAAGTTCCAACGCCACACCGAGACCTTGCTCTACGCGGTGTTGCCCGCCGCGATCATCATCCTCGGTCTGATGATCGCCGCCCAAGGTTACATGGCTATCAGCTCCATGGTGCCGTTCTTGAGATCGCTGATGAGTTTCGGGGAATAATCGTGAACTGACCTATGTTCGACACCATTATCAATGGAATCTTCGTTCTGACGTTCTGGATCATCTGCTGGCTTGTGCCCGCGATGATTCTCCTCCTGTTGCTGGACACCACCGTCGGCAAACGGTTGCGTCGGCAGGAAACCTCCGGCCTGTTCCTTGATCTGCTCGACACAATTCTTGAATGTGGCGCGCCCATCGAAGAAACACTCGTCACCATCACCGAGAAACGCGAACTCGAGCCCGCTTACATGTTTCAACAACTCGCCGCCAAACTCCGCACTGGCCAACGGCTCGGCGATGCGCTCGCCGATCTCCCCGGATTACTACCGATCAAAGTCGTTGCCATGCTCCGTGCTGGTGAACGCATCGGCGATCTCCGCAAAGTTCTCCCCGCCTGCCGAAGACTTGCGGGTGACAAACGCTCTCAGACGCGCAGTGATGTTCAATCCTTCGGCTGGTATGGAATCGCTTCCATTCTCGTGTCGCTCTGGATGTATGTTTTTCTTTCGATCATCGTCCTACCGAAGTTTGTGGAGATCATGATGGGTATGACGGGCGAACTTCCCCTCGGCCTCGCACTCCTTCGCGAATATGGAAAACTGCTCGTCTGCGCACAACTTCTGGTGCTACTCGGCGTCGTCGCAACCCTTCTGATCCATGGCGAAGGTCACTTCGTGGGGAAATGGTTCGGCTCGATCGTGGATTGGTGCGCAAGCCGCACTCCGTGGAAACGCCGCCGTATGCAGCGCGATTTCTGCACGATGCTTGCCACACTGCTCGACGCCCGCGTGCCGGAGAGCGACGCTGTGAAACTCGCGGCTGATTGCGCTGCCAACCGCGCCTTCAGTCACCGCGCCGAAACCGTCATCAACAACCTGCGCCAAGGTCAACGCCTCACTGATGCGGTTCAAGCGCTCGACGACTCCGGTGAATTCCGCTGGCGACTCACCAATGCCGTTCACGCGAAGGATGGTTTCTCACGCGCATTGAATGGCTGGTGCGAATCTCTCGATGCAAAAGCGTTTCAACAGGAACAAGCCGCTGCGCTCACGTTGACGAGCACGCTGGTGGTGTTGAACGGACTGTTTGTGGGACTGATCGTGGTGACGACGTTCGGCTCGCTCATCGCGATTGTTGAAGCAGGAGTTTTATGGTGATTGGAAAAAATAATCTCCAAACCGAGTTGGGTGGTAGGGCGCGTCACTCCGTGCGCGCCGTCGTCTGTCTGGCCAAGCACGGCGCGCACGGAG
>CAMCWI010000344.1 GCA_945882065.1 Akkermansia muciniphila | reverse complement strand
GAGGTGGATTCAGCGACGGTCTATTGGAATGCGAGCACGCGTTTTACGGACGGCGGGGAATTCGGCATGGGGGCGGAGATCGGCATCAGCACCGACAAGATCGGCGCGCGTGGGCCGATGGGTCTGGAAGAACTGACGAGTTACAAGTGGCTGGGCTTTGGAAACGGTCAGGTGCGGAGTTAAGTTCTGCCTCGTTAAAGCAGTTTCTCAAAAAAACTCTTCGCAGTATCGCAAGTAGCTGTGCTGAGTTCTTCGGTAGAACACTTCTTGGTTTCGCAAATCGTGGCGGCGATCTCTTTCACGTAGGACGGCTCGCAGCGTTTGCCGCGATAGGGAATGGGCGCGAGAAAGGGGCAGTCTGTTTCCAACATGAACTTGCCGAGGGGTGTGGCTGCCACGGTGTCGCGGACGTTCTGGCCATTCTTAAAGGAGACGATGCCGGTGAAGCTTACGATGGAATTCATCGCCAACACGCGCTGCATCGCGGCGGCATCTCCGGCAAAGCAATGGAAAACTCCGCGCACTCTATCAGCAAACGGCTTCATCATGGCGAGCGTGTCTTCAAAGCAATCACCGCGCTGATGAATGACGCAGTTCAATCCCGTCTCGGCTGCAACTTCGAGTTGTTGCTGGAAGATGGCGGCTTGTTTCTGTTTGTAGAGTTCGTCGTCAGCGATTGTTCCTCGTCCTTGTGAACTCGGTAGCCGGTAGTAATCCAGTCCCGTTTCGCCGAGCGCCACGACCTTGGGATGGTTGGCAAATTCACGCAGGGCAGGGCGGATGTCGTCTGGTGCTTCATCTGCGTTGGAGGGATGCCAGCCCGCGACGGCATAGATGCAATCGTGCTGTTCTGCGAGCTGTATAGCGCGCGTGCTGCTTTCCAGATCAGTGCCGATTGAGATAATCCGTGTTATGCCAGCGGCCTGAGCTCGTTCGAGAATTTGAGGAAAGTCCGCCTCGAATTCAGCATAATCGAGGTGCGCGTGGGTATCGAAGAAGACCGCCATCGCGCACCTCGCAAGTATCAGAGTTTGCCGTAGAACTGCTCGATGATGCGGCGGAAGACGTTATCCGCAGGCTTCACGATGCCGAGTTCGCGTGTGGCACTTTCGGGAGCGTCGCTCGCGTGAGCGGCGTTGACCATGATGCTGGAGCCGAACTCGCGGCGGATCGAGCCAGGAGGAGCTTTCGAGGGGTCCGTAGGGCCGAGAACGTCGCGGATTTTGGCCACGGCGCCCACGCCTTCATAAACGAGTGCGATGCATTTCTCAGAGCCGGGTTGATCGAGTTCCGCAGTGGGACATTCCGATTGCGAACGTCCAGCCATGAAGCGAACGATGTTGTCGAATTGATTGTCGCCGAACAGTGGTCCGAGGATGTCGCCGAGTTGTTTCTCGGTTTCAGGAGGGATGGCAAAACCGAGTTTGTCTTCGAGAGCAGCTTTGGATTTGGAGGCGACCACGTCTTTGAGTTTCGTGCGCAAGACCTCGCGGACAGGGCCGTAGAATTCCATCGCATCGGACGTGCTCATGCGGTGGACTTTGATGGCGACGATGTAGAGGCCGGTGCGTGAGAAGAAATCAATGACGTTGCCGGGGCGACCCGTTGCGAAGCGGAAGTTATCCGGCTTGATCAAGACAAGTGTGCGTTCAGGTGTCTCGCCAGATTGATAGGCGATGGTATTCTCAAGTAATCCACCGTCCGTGTCGGAATACTTCGCCCACAACTTCAACTTGATGTCAGCTTCCTCAACGTTTGGCGCAGCGAGGACGGCGGGTTCAAAGTAGCGGACGTTGCCGTTCTCATCATAGACAAGATCGCCGTAGGTATCGCGGATGGTTTCGCCGACACGTCGGGCGGGGTCGAGGTTGCCGACCACGGAGCGAACTTTGCGCACGGCATCTTCACCACGGAACAGCAACACCATCGCGCGGCGACGTTTTCCGGTTTTTGAATCAGGGCTGAGATTTTTCAGGATGTATTCTCGGATCAGTTCCTGAATCTTGCGGTCTTGCTGGTCGTTCGCTGAAACGATTTTTTCGGAATACTCCTGAACGAGTTCACTACTCGGAGCGAACATTCGCGCGGCGACCAGGTCGAGGCCGGTGCGCGAAATCAAGCGGCTCAAGATGCCGCCCGTGCGCGACTTGTGCAGGGAGTAAGGGGTGATGATGACGTAGGCTAGCTGTTGAGGCATAATTCAGTTGGGCGCGGGCGGGGGTGTAATGGGTGTGGGTGGAGCGACGGCTTTGCCGCCAAGGATTTTGAACATCACAGTGCCACAGGCCGGGCATTTGCCCTTCATGGCCTTGCGACCGTTCTTCATCACTTCCTCGACGCCATCAGAAATTTCTTTCTTGGCCTTGCATTTCACGCAATATCCTTCGGGCATAAAAAATTAACCGTCCGCAACGCACCATGCGCCGGGCGGTCACAGGCGGAAGTGTGTGTGGACGCTTTACCAACGTCAATCTGGAAACCGGATATTGGCGAATGATGTCACTCTAAGAGGGTGTTCCGAAAGTGGTTTTTGAGAAGTGAGAGATTGCTGGGGAATCGCGTTCATTTTCATTCATACATTTTTTCGACGGCCAAGTCTAATTCCATCTGGCGAGATTGAAGTCCCGCGAGCAGCTGCGTTTCCTTGGGCATGTCCAACCAGGCCATCGTGCGCAACAACACGGCACTGTCCGTCCACAAGCTCATCTACCAAGTCAGGCGCAGGCTGTTGAAGAACATCTGCCCCAAACCCAATTGGTTTTTCTCAAACGACTGTGCAGGTTCGATCCACGGACGGACTTGGCGCAACAACCGTTGTGCTACGCGGCTAGCCAGCGGCAACAATCCCAACAGGGTTTCGTGTGTGTCCGCTGCGTAACCAAAATGTCCCGGACAGTCGGCGGCTTGCCAGCAGTGCCTGCACAGTTCGGGTTCGGCAGGCAGGCGAAACCACTGTTGTCTGCTTCCAGGTTCATACTCCCACCACTCCAATCGTTGGCCTTGCGGACATTCCACGGTTGTCGCGCTCGCATACGGTGACACGCGTTTCATATCGGCGCGCAGTTTGGTAACCACGGCGGTTTGCAAGCCTTCTCGGGTGGCGTGCTTGCCGGGCGCA
>CAMCWI010000343.1 GCA_945882065.1 Akkermansia muciniphila | reverse complement strand
CATAGCATTCCGCTGTTTATCATCGGCGTGTCCGTGGCGGCGCTGACAACGTTCTACATGTTCCGGCTCGTCTTCGTGGCGTTCTTCGGCGCGGCAAAATCGCATGGCGTTGATCACGCGCACGAATCGCCCGGCGTCATGGTCTGGCCGCTGCGAATCCTCGCCATCATGAGCATAGTTGGCGGAGTGATTGGCATCGAAGCCTTGTTCGCGGGCGCGTTGAAACCCGGCGGCGAACATCCGCACGGTTTGCTGGCACAACTCGTCTATCCGTTTCAACACGCACCGGTCGCGGCGTGCAGCGGGCTGGCAGCGTTTGCCATTGGTCTGTTCGCTGCATGGAAGCTGTATTGGAACGCAAAGGAAGATTTGTTCACCGTGAAATTCAGCGGCTTGTCCAAGTTGATGAGCAACCGCTTTTACTTCGACGAGATTTACGAAGCCACAGTTATCCGCCTCCATGACTTAATCTCCACAATCTCCGACTGGATTGATCGCTGGATCGTGGAAGGTCTGTGCCTCGGCCTCGTGCGCGGCGGAACTGATTTGACGGGCCGCGCGTTGCGCCTGGCCCAGACCGGCAACCTCCAGACCTACGCCTTCCTGTTCGTGCTCGGCGTGGCCGTGGTGCTGTGGTTCGTGCTTGGGAAATGAGAACACGATTCGCCAACAAAAAAACTTTGATCAAGGCGCGACCGGCCTCGCGGAAGATTGTCGTGGCAGTGCCACGACAATTGGTGAAGTCATCGCCCAAAGCTCTGCTGGCAGATATCCGAGATCTGATTCTCGCCGCGCGCGAAGGCGTGGCGCGCACGGTCAACGCCGGTCTGACTTTGCTCTATTGGGAGGTCGGGAATCGCATCCGCGTGGATGTTCTCAAGGAGAAGCGAGCCGGTTACGGCGAGGAGATTGTGCAGACGCTGTCTGCACAATTGGAGACCGAGTTCGGGCGCGGGTTCAGTCGGCGCAACCTTTTCAACATGGTCGCTTTTGCCGAGGCATTCTCCGACCGGAAGATTGTGCAGACACTGTCTGCACAATTGGGCTGGAGTCATTTCAAGGAAATCATCCCGCAGCAGGATGAATTGAAGCGCGATTTTTACGCCGAGATGTGTCGCATGGAGCGCTGGAATGTGCGGACGCTACGGAAGAAAATCAGCGGGCTGCTTTTCGAGCGCACGGCCATTTCAAAGAAACCGGACAAACTCATCCGCAAAGAACTCAAAGCTATGCGCGACGAAGACCAACTCACGCCCGACCTCGTCTTCCGCGATCCTTATGTGCTGGATTTTCTCAAGCTCAAGGACACCTACAGCGAGGGCGACATCGAAGCCGCGATCCTGCGCGAGATCGAGTCGTTCATTCTGGAACTCGGCGACGGTTTTTGTTTCATCGCGCGCCAGAAGCGGATGCAGATTGATGACCGTGATTATCATCTCGATCTGCTGTTCTATCACCGCAAGCTGCGCCGTTTGGTGGCAATTGATCTCAAGCTGGAAGAATTTGACGCCGCCGACAAGGGGCAGATGGAACTCTATCTGAACTGGCTCAAGAAACACGAGCTAGTCCTGAATGAAGCGCCGCCGCTCGGCATCATCCTGTGCGCGGGCAAACGGCAGGAACACGTTCAACTGCTCGGCCTGGAACGCGACGGCATCCATGTCGCCAGCTACGTGACGAAGCTGATTCCGAAAAAGCAACTGGAGCGGAAGCTTCACCAGGCCGTGAGGCTGGCGCGGGCGCGGTTGGAAGAAGGGAAGAACTTGTGAGCGATACCATTCAACGCAGAGACGCAGAGACGCAGGTCGTCGAGAAAAAAACAAGCCTCTCGAATGGCTTGCTCGTGCTTGTCGGGTTCGTTGCGTTGTTGCTTGCGATTCTCTTGGGTTGGCAATCTTGGAATTACGTGCGTTTGAAAATAGAAGTGGTTTTTGCGGAAGAACAAACCCAAATTTTCCAAGATATGCGTGAACAGGCATTAGGCGGAAGCCCTTCTGGCGCGGCTGAGTCTCTCGCATACGTGGTGAATTATTATCCTTCGGGAAGTAAGCAGCGTGAAGGTTCGCGTTTAGACCGAGTGGTTGAACGTGCGCGTGCAGCCACGGAAAGAGAAATCATTTCAAATCTTCGTCAGACGACGGGCGAAGACTTAGGCACAAAACCAGAAGCGTGGATTGAGAAATATGCCAAGAACAAATAACCATCCTCCGCGTCTCTGCGTCTCTGCGATTTATCCCAGATGACAACCTTGACCTTAATTTTTGCTCTGCCTTTGCTCGCTGCAATCCTGCTGGCGTTTGTTCCGCGTAACCTTGGTTTCGTCATGCGCGCCGGGGCGGTGGGCGTTACGTTTGTCACGATGCTGCTTGCAGTGCTGATGTTCTGGCAGTTCAACGGCGCGACAGCCGACGCGAACGGCTACAAGTTTGTCAGCACCATTCCCTGGCTGGGCGCTGAATCGCTCGGCATCGCCTGCAAGTTTGGTGTGGACGGTTTGAACGTCGGGCTCGTCTTGATGGGCGCGATTGTCGCGTTTGCGGCGGCGTGTTGCTCGTATGAGATCAAGACCCGTGAGAAGGAATTTTATATCCTGCTCCTCACGATGACCGGTGGCATCCTCGGCGCGTTCATGTCCACCGACCTATTCTTCTTCTACTTCTTCCATGAACTCGCGCTCGTGCCGACGTTCATCATGATCGGCGTGTGGGGTCGCGGCGAACGGAAGAACTTTGCCACATTCCAAATCACGATTTACCTGAGCGTTGGCGCGTTGTTGGCGCTCATCGGCCTCATCGCCTTGTATCTGCAATTGCCCGCTGACGTCCGCACATTCGATATCCCGACGCTGACGAAGTATTTCACCGAACACACGATGGCTCACAGCGCGCAGATGTTTATCTTCCCATTGCTATTGCTCGGCTTTGGAATCTTGGTATCGCTCTGGCCCTTCCATTCTTGGGCTGCACTCGGTTACGCTTCGGCCCCAAGTGCAACGGCGATGCTGCATGCTGGCGTGCTGAAGAAGTTTGGGCTTTACGGTCTGATTCGCATCGCCATTCCGTTCTGTCCGGAGGTGGCGCAATCCCACCTCCAGCTGATCGCCTGGCTCGCGCTTGGCAACGTGC
>CAMCWI010000342.1 GCA_945882065.1 Akkermansia muciniphila | reverse complement strand
TGCGTGGCTGAACCCCATCAATTACAGGCGAAATCCCGCGTTTAAAAAATTCCCACTCCCGTGGCATGGCACTGGCTTTGAGTCCGTGTGTCCTGGAGAGGACACTTAACACGACTATGCAAAAAACAACTATGAAGACGATTGGACTCTTGGTGTGCGGCCTTGTTTTGGGTTTCGCGCACAATGCCGCTGCGTCGGCAGATGAACCGAACTACCGCCCCTTCACGATTGGCGTGGATGCGGGCACAACAGGCTTAGGCGGCTCCGCAAGCTGGCGTTTCTCGGACAATTTCGGCATCCGTGGCGGCGTGAACTATCTTTCATATGACACAGATGAGTTCACTTATACCACGCGTGACCCAGGACTTTCGCCAGCGGTGGATCAAAAATTTAAGGCATCTGTGCGGTTACTGTCTGAACCAGTTGCGCTGGATTACTACCCGTCTGCCAAGAGTCCGTTTCGTATAAGTTTGGGCGTGCTTATCAACCAGAACGAGTTCACAGCAAACGTACAAAACTCAGAGGTAAGTGGCTCCGCGTTTGTTTTCAACGGCGTGGACTACCTACAATCAGGTTTTACCAACGGCGTTGATCTGGAGATCAAACAACAAACTCTTTCCCCCTACTTGAGCATCGGGACGAGTTTCTATTTCGGTGAATCAAAACGCTGGGCGTTGAGTGGCGAACTAGGCGTGGCCTACACGGGTAGCCCGAAAGTCACACTGAGCACGCCAAACAGTGCCTTTAACAGCGATCCACTTTTCCTGGACAATGTCGCGGCTGAAGAAGCCCAGATCGAGAAGGAAGCGGAGGACTACCAGTTCTACCCCATCGTCAAGATCGGCGTGAGCTACTCGTTCTGATCTGGCTCGAACATTTCAACGCCCCGACAGCGATGTCGGGGCGTTTTGCGTTGATCTCGTAGCAGTCGACGTGAGGAGTCTCCAGCTTTCCCCTCCGGCCTCTGGCTTCCGATTTCTGCCTCCACCGCCAGACTGAGCAGACTTACGTCGACTGCTACATATTTAGCCCGCGCTGGTTCAGCTCGCGCAACAGTCGGTACTTCAAAGCAACTTCACGCGCTGAGATGTTTGCGATGCGCCAACCTTGCGCTCCATCCAGAAATCCTCTTTTCAACACGTATCCGCGCAGCCAGCGAAATGCGCCATGCAGGACAGGAGAAAGTGCACCAGCAGTTTTCCCGGCCTCGTATTTATCCTGCGCCCAAAGCTTCGCATATCGGTCGCCACGCGCGCGATGATCTGCTGCATCCCGGAATGAGTAGTGGTGAAGATCGCCACGAAGAGGCGTCACCGCGCCGGAGATTTCCAATCGTTCATGAACGCGACCACCCGCGAACTTCACGCGCTCGCGGCGGAACAAGCGCGTGAGCCTATCGGGATACCAATCTCCGTGACGTATCCAGCGCCCCTCATACAACACGCAGCGCGGCATGGAAAAACCGCTGACGTCGCCGGTGGCTGTAGTTTGTTTGAGTGTGAGGATTTCTTTGCGCAGAGCGGGGGAAAGCTCCTCGTCCGCGTCGAGGCTGAGCACCCATTCGTTCTGCGCGAGTGACAGCACTTTGTTTTTCTGCTCGACGTATCCGAGCCAATCTTGATGCACAAAACGCGCGCCAAACTCCGACGCAATCCGCGCCGTGCCGTCCGTGCTGCCGGAATCTACGATGACAAGTTCATCCGCTAGATCAGCACAACTACGCAGACAGCGCATCAGGTTTTCTTCCTCGTTGAGGGTGATGAGACAGAAGGAAATTTTCATGCGCGCCGCTCCTTAGCCGCGAGTTCCAGCACAGCCAACGTCTCAGCGACGTTTCGTTCCAGACTGAAAACATCTGCTGAAACCCGAACGCGCGTGCGTTGCTGCGCCCATTGTTCAAAAACTTTTGCGACAGATTCTGGTTTCCAAAATTCCGTGATCGTGCTTCCCGTCACACCCTCCTCCAAGACTTCCGCTGCGCCGTTGTTGGCAGAAGTAACAACCGGCAATCCCGCCGCCAAAGCTTCGGCGACGACGTTGGCCGACGGTTCATAGATGGGCAGCGTGACGAACAAGTCAGCAGCGGCGTAGGCGTTCTCCACATCAGCCATCGGGCCGGCGAAGATCGCGTTGGCGGGCGATGAAGGTTTTTGGCCTTTGCCGACGACAAGAAGTTTCAACCGAGGAGTCCGCGCCATTGCGTCCAAGACGAAAGACAAACCCTTGCGCTCCCAACCTGAACCTACGAAGAGCAAAAGAAACTCATCGTCCTTCACACCGAAGCGGGCGCGAGTTTCATCGCGTTTCCCGTTCTGGAACCGCGCCACGTCCACACCGTTCCGCACAAGATGAATCCGCTCTGGCGGAAACTGGAAGTGTTGAAGGATTTCGCGGCGCACCATCTCCGAATTCACGATCACATGCCGGGTGTTCTGTGGATCAAACGTGCGGGCTTCGAGCGCCATCATGTTCCGATGAAATGCGCCAGAGCTTACGAACGGCCTTTTCCACCACGGCGCGAATTGTTTCCTGCGCTCCAGCCAGACGCGATGCAATCCATCACCCGCGCGATAAACATCTTGTTTCTCTGTCCGCTCCAGACTGAAGACACAATCAAACGATTCCTTGGTCAGAGCAGCGCGGACTGTTTCAGAAAAATTGACCGGGCGAGTCGCTCGCGAACCTGTTGCTGCAATCCGATGAAACTTCACATCTCCCAGTGTTTCATCCCACGCCTCGGCGAAGAGATGAACTTCGTGTCCCTGCTTCAGCAGCGTGCGAAGCAGCCGTTGCAGATACAACTCCGCTCCGCCCGTGGCGGCGAATTGGCGTCGGATGAGCGCGAGTTTCATGCGGGAAGATGACGGCGATAGAGAACTTCGAGTTTGTCGAGCATCCCTTCGAGGCTGTGTTCTTTTTCCACGAGGATGCGACCGGCTTCGCACATCCGTTGCGTGGCGGCGGTGTCTTGCAATGTTGACTTGATGGCGAGCGCCAAAGCCTTCGCATCGCCCGGAGGAACGAGCCTTCCTGTTTCACCATCGCGAATGACGCTGGGAATACCGCCGACATTGCTGGCGACAACGGGCGTCTTGGTTGCCAACGCCTGCAACGCCGTCTGCGGAATGCCCTCATGCAAAGA
>CAMCWI010000341.1 GCA_945882065.1 Akkermansia muciniphila | reverse complement strand
CCGTTGGCGGAATTATCGTAGGCTCGCACGGTGACGACATAGAGTCCGGGTGCGGTGGCGCTGAACGCACGTCCGTGGATGTGGCCAAAAGGATCCGCACCGGGTTCGGCATTGTTTTGACTGAGCAGAATGGATTGAGTGCCGTTCGTCGTGCCGACGGGGATGCTGAAAGTGAGGCTGGTGGTGGATTCTTCTTCTTCGTTGAAACCGGGCACGTCCCAGACGCCGAAGCTTCCGGTGGTCGGGCCTTGCACCGCGAGGAAACGTAAACGTAATTGTGCGCCGGGCGCGGGGGCATCGAAAAATCCAGTGCCGATGGCGGTGGGCGTCAAAGAAGCCGTGGCGTAATAACCGGTAAAGGTGCCTGTCGCGTTGGGCAGCAGCGGCATGACGAAGCCGGAGTTGGTCACAAACGCGCCGCCGTTCTGAAAAAAGAGCGGGGAGTTTTGCGCCTGACTCTGGGCGCCAGCATTGAGATGGAAGTGTTGCGCGCGGAGCGGCGACGCCAGTGCTGTTGTGCAGAGAACGGCCAGGATTAGCGTTTTCATTTCAGCGATGCGGAGATACTTTGGCTCGGGGGCGGGACTGAAAGTTTCCACCAACAGTCACCGCCCCTTCGCCTGATTTAACGGGAGGTCAACTTAGCGTTGCAACTTGCGCCGCACACCCAGTCCGACTGCCAATAGTCCCATTCCCATCAAGGTTGCCGTGGTTGGTTCGGGTACGGCCACCGCGCGGAACGTCATCAGGAACAGGTCGGAGTCGGTGTGGATTGGTCCGCCGCCAGTACCGTTGACGGACGAGTCAATGATGCGGAAGCCGACGAGGTAATCCCCCGGCAGACTCACCGCGTAGCGCCGCCCATGCAGATGGCCGTAGGGATCCGCGCCAACTGTGCCCGCCCCATGCGAGGCGTCGCTCAAGTCAAACAGGTTGCCGCTGCCGACAGAACTTCCCACGCCAAGATTGAGCGTGGGCGTGGTGGCCCCATGATCGAAGAAGCTGAACGTGCCGCCCACCGGACCGGACACAACGCTTTCGAGACGGAGTTGCAGGAACGAACCATACGCCGCCGCGAACGGTGAAGGCGTGGCGCCATTGTTGGTGGTTTGCGCGAGCGCAGTGAACGTCGGACTGCTGTTGTTGAACCATCCGGCGAACGTGCCGCTATTGGAATAATTCAATGAGCGGGTGTAACCGGAGGTGTTCACGTAGCTAGCGCCATTACCGAAGTATAACTGACTGCCTTGAGTGGTCCCCAACGCGCCCGCATTGATGTGTTGTGCCTGAGCACCGGACACCGCGAGGCCGAGGGCGAGAAGGGCCACCGACCATTTCTGACTGAGTTTAGTTTTCATTTTAGTGTTTTAAGAATGCTTCGTTGTTTGGTTCTAGTTCACCTGTCCATCCGGGCGTACGAAGCGCGATCCCGGCTGGACAAGTTTTTCTTTGACCCGCACCCACCGCAGCGTTTCCACATGACTATCCGCGAACAGGTAGTTCGCCGTCGCGCCGTGTCGCATCACCGCGACCTGTTCTTGAAATGACGGCGGCGTGAAGCCACCGCTCGCGGCATCGGCAAAGTGGAAATGATCTGTATCCGCCTGGGGACTGTCCGCGCACTCGGCCATGTAAAAGGTTTCGGTCGGGGCGGGGATGATAGTCGTCTTGGAGAAATCCAGATCCTTGGCGCCGTAAGGGCGTGGGGTCAAAAAGTCGTTTATTGCGTAACTGGCAAAAAGCCGCTGCGGATTTCCGTCCACCGGACAACGGTGGACATTCGTCCCGGAGAGCAGCGGTTGGAGCGTGAGATACCACGAAGCTCTCGAGTGCGTGGATTGTGGGAGGGAATCCTTGTTGTCGTCGGCATACATGCGGCTGGCGATGCCGATCTGCTTGAGGTTGCTCAGACAATGCGTGGCCTTGGCGCGTTGTTTGGCGCGGCCCAAGGCCGGCAACAACATCGCCGCGAGAATCGCGATGATGGCGATGACCACCAGCAATTCAATCAACGTAAAGGCTCTGCTTTTTATCTGCGCATTCATGCACAGGGCTTGCGTCCAACGGACGCCAACGAATCAGGGAAACTTTCCGCACACCGGAATTAATCCGGCCACGGCACAACGAAACCAACGCGGGATCAGGCAAGGAGACTTCGAGGAGGGGGAACGGAAGGACGATGGGTCAAACCATCAATGGAGAACACTAACGCTGGCGCGAGCCGGAAATCTTGTGGCGCAGCAAACACGAACACAGGACGTTCCGTTACGAATTCCAGTTTCTTGATCTGCAACGGAAGCTCGGATTGTTTCTCGGCAGTTTTACCGGCGGAGATTTGTTTGCACATCTTGCAGGGATTTTGGCCATCGAAGGTCTTGGTAATGGCATCACTCACGGACTCGGTCTGGAGATTCTTCGCGAGCATGTCCGCCCACGCGATGGTCTGCAACACAGCCCAATGCCCGCCCGTCGCGCCAAGCAGCGCGAGAATCAATAGGACATGACCGAAGCGAACGAACACGGGACGAGCATAATCCGCCAGCCTCATTGGGCAAGGAAAATTATTGCGCGTCGTCACGATAGTGGGACGGATGATTGCATTGATTAGTTCCGCAAAACTTTGCGCAAAACATCCACGGCTTCAGCGAGTCACTGACTATTGCCGATTTAATTTGAAGCGCACCGGCACTTCAATCTTTGATTCGACGCCGACCGCACCGATGCGAGCAGGTTCAAACTCCCAAGCCCGCACCGCCTTGACGGCAGCTTGATCCAACAATTCGTGACCGGATGATTGCTTGATAAGGATTTCCACCGCGCGCCCCGCCCCGCTCACGGTCACGCTCAGAACTACCGAGCCTTCTTGTCCGCGTCGCCTCGCCGCCAGAGGATATTCCGGTTCGGGATTTTTCAGATAATCCGGCTTCGCTTTCGCCATCGGACTGCCGACCGCAGTCGTGAAGTCCTTTCCAGATGTCGGCAAACTATTATCTCCATGAACTGTCGTCGGCACAGGGGTGAATACAGTTTCCAGCACTGGAATTACCGTTTGCGCAATCAGCTTTGATTCGTCAACTGGCTGAACTGGCAGCGGAACTATGGCGTCTTCAATCTTCGGTAACTCGAGAGGTGTTTCTGGAATGAC
>CAMCWI010000340.1 GCA_945882065.1 Akkermansia muciniphila | reverse complement strand
AGGTTCGGCATGAACTTGCGCTTGGTGATCGCGGTGATGTGCGTACCGATACCGCCGCTCTTCTTCGATTTACCACTGCGCCAAATGATGCTGCCTTTACGCGCACCGACTCCGGTTAATTCACAAATCTTTGCCATAAAATTCCTATTCCAAAATAAGGTCGCAGAGAATAACCACCGAACGATTCGAGGCAAGCTTTCTTTTGGGAAATTTCCGTGCGTTCCAGCCGCCGCGTCCGTATCTTCGCGCCTCACTTTATGGCTACATTGAAACCTTTTGCCGCTTTGCGACCCAAGCCCGAACTCGCCGCCCAGATCTGCGAGCTGCCCTACGACGTCATGTCGTCCGAGGAAGCGCGTGTGATGGCTGCGGGCAACCCGCTGAGTTTCCTGCACGTCAGCAAACCGGAGATTGATCTCGCGCCCGGCGTGGACCTCTATTCGCAGGAAGTTTACGCCAAGGGCAAGGAGAACTTCACCAAGCTCATCAGCCAAGGCTCGCTCAAGCAAGATGCGCAACCATGCTTCTACCTTTACCGCCAGATCATGGGCGGCCACGCACAGATCGGCCTCGTTGCTGCCGCAAGTGTCGAGGAATACCTCAAGAACATCATCAAGAAGCACGAGTTTACCCGCCCAGACAAAGAAGACGACCGCGTGCGCCACATCGAGACACTCAACTCGCAGACCGGCCCAGTGTTCCTGACCTATCGCGCCGTGGCTGCGATGGATGAATTCATCGCAAAAAAAATTACCGAGAAGCCCGACGTGGATTTCACCGGCAAAGACGGCGTGCGCCATACTTCATGGACAGTGGGCGATGCGGCAGGCGTCCAGTTCATCGCCGAGCAATTCGCGAAGATTCCGTTCCTCTACATCGCGGACGGACATCATCGCAGCGCAGCGGCGGGGCGCGTTTATCAATCCCGCAAGGGCGCTGGCCACAGTGGAGAATTTCTCACCGTCATTTTCCCGCACAATCAGATGCAAATCCTGCCCTACAATCGCGTGCTCAAAGACCTGAACGGTCTGACCGCCGCGCAGTTGGTGCAGAAACTCGACGGTATCTTTGTCATCAAACCCAACGGCGCAGCCAAGCCCACGCGCAAGCACGAACTCGGCTTGTTCATCGGCGGCCAGTGGCACGCGCTCACGTTCCGCCCGCAGTTCGCCGCCACCAACGACCCGATCGAAAAGCTCGACGTAACTTTGCTCCAGAAGTTCGTGCTCGACCCGATCTTCGGCATCACTGATCCGCGCACGAGCAAGAAGATCAATTTCGTCGGCGGCATCCGCGGCACGGCGGAATTGGAGAAGCTTGTGAACAGCGCCGAATACGCCTGCGCGTTCAGCATGTTCCCGACGAGCATCGAGGACTTGATGACCATAGCCGATGCCGGCGGCATCATGCCGCCCAAGAGCACATGGTTCGAACCTAAGCTCCGCGACGCGATGTTCTGCCACATGATTTGATGGTCGTTGAGAAAAACTAGCCAGCGATGGAAGGTTAATGACAGGAGTCGTGAGGAAATCGGCGTCAGAGACGATTCAACGCCTGACTCTAAAAATTCACGATAGGTCAAGTTCCCCCAACCGCGACATGCTCGACTATGCCGCCGTCATCAAGAAAAACGTAAATCACGATATTCAACTTTTGATACAGCAACACCTTGTTCCGAACGGGATGATCGGGAATAGGGACGTAATTCAAACCTTCGGCCTTCCACGGATAATCGACACTTCTACCTGCAAGTGTGGAATAGGAAACGACATGGCGTGGCTGTCCAAATTTCTTGATAAAATCTATCTCTGGCATCCCAATCATAGCCAGCGCGGCCCTTTCCCAATCACGCGTAGGTTTATAGGCTCGCCATGCACCAAAGCTAATAACCAGACAAACAAATGCCACCAAAGAAATACCGATAACAACTTTTGTAATCACGCGCGCGATTTGCGGTCTTTTGGATTCATATGAGCTATGGGGCTTCACTTGGGCAACCTCTCGCTGAGGCAGTGGAAATTAGTAGCGAACTCTATCCAATTTCTTCGCCCACTCTGCAAACGCCGTGAGTGCTTCGCCGTGCAAAAGTTGCTTCATCGGAATCTTCCGCTTCGCGATTGGCGTGGCGACTTCGTCGTAGATCAGGTCGTCGTCGAAATCAATCCGTTGCGCGTCCTTGCGGGTGTTGCCGTAATAAACTTTCTGGAAGCGCGCCCAGTAGATCGCGGCCAGACACATCGGGCACGGCTCGCAACTGGTGTAGAGTTCGCAATCGTTGAGATGGAAATTTTTCAGCCGCTTGCAGGCGTCACGGATGGCCACCATCTCTGCGTGCGCCGTGGGATCGTTGGTGGAAGTGACTTGATTCCAGCCGCGCCCGACAATCTTTCCTTTGCGGACGACCACAGCGCCGAACGGCCCGCCGTGATTGCCGCGCATCTTGACCCGCGAGAGCCGGATTGCTTCGTGCATGTATTTATTCTTCACAAGAAGAGCGAAGCCGGGTTTTCAGTTTTGGACAAGAACTTTCCAGACGGGAAATTACGGGTAAGCGTTCCGTGCGACCATTTACTCAGACGATATAACGCAGCGAATTGAAAATCCGGCGCCGCACCGCCCTGCCCGCCGACGAGTTCCGCGCCGCGCCGAACGTTGTCCATCATCCACGCAGGCAACGAGAGGTGATAAGGATTGCGCTGCACTTCGCCGACGTGAAACGTCGTAGCTGTGATGAGATCAGCGAGATCAGATTCACACATTTCCACGGCGAGGTTCGGATCATCCATCGCGCCCCAGAATTCTGTCTCGACCACAAAACACTCAAATCCCGGCATCATGGTTCGCAACGCATCCATCACGAGATGATGCACGCCGATGTGCGTGCCGTTCCAATCGCGCTCGTGCGGAAATAAGATCACACGCGGCTGATGCTTGATCAAAATGTCAGCGATCACCTTGACCATACCGTTCCAATGTTGCTGATCGCTCCCACGAGTCTTGGCAGTGACGCGCTCTAAACCATTTGGCCCGGTCGTCTCCACGCCAAAGCCGATGTAGCGACACGCATTCTGCAACTCCACAAGCCGCTCCGCCTGCCGCTCCTTCTTACTGCCTTGCGTGACGGCGACGTTGATGACGTTCATCTTTGCCTCGCGCAACAA
>CAMCWI010000339.1 GCA_945882065.1 Akkermansia muciniphila | reverse complement strand
ATCGCAGTCCTCTGCGAGCCGTTCGGCGCGCACGGAGTGACGCGCCCTACCTGCTGCCAGCTTGAAAATGCTTTCTCGATGGCGGCTTTGGTTTCTGCGGTGTTCACGTCGCCGTAGATCGCGATGACACAGTTGGAAGGCGTTGCGAGTTTTTTGTAGAACGCCGTGACGGTTGCGGAATCCAGTCTCGCAAGAGTCTCCTCCGTGCCGAGTGAATCCAATCCATAGCCGATGTTTCCAAACAGCTCAGCGCGCATCGCCTTGAACGCGCTCTTGAGCAACTCATCTTTGTTCCCGCGAATGCCAGCGATCTGCACTTCGCGCTCGCGCTCGAGTTGCGCGGCGGGAAATGTAGGATTGAGGATCACATCGGCGACGAGTTCAAGCCCCGTGGCGAAATCTGAACTTAGAACCTCCGCATTCACGCCAAAACTGTTGTTGCCGCCGTAGCTGTCGAGCGAGCCGCCGATGGATTCGATTTGTGTGGCGATCTCTTCCGCGTTGCGCGTTTTCGTGCCTTTGATGTTGAGGCGAGAGAAGAGTTGAGTGATACCGCTGTTGACCGCGTCTTCCGCCAGCACGCCGCCTTGAAACACCGCGCGCAGTTCCACGAACGGCAGGCGATGATCCTCCTTCACAAGCAACTTGAGGCCGTTGGGAAGAGTGAACTTCTGGACCGCGTGCTCGGTGTTGGTTTCGGCGACGGCGGTCGTTTTCGGCGATGTGCCATTCGGCAACAGCGCGTAGAGCGTGCGGTTTTCTGGCGTGAGATAGTCGCGGGCCACGCGTCGCAAGTCGGCGGGCGTGATGCGTTGGACGGCGGCGAGGTAACGTTGCGAGAAATTCAGATCGCCTGCAGAAAGCCAGTTGCTGCCAAGGTCTGCGGCTTGACCTTGCATCGTTTTGCGCGAGGAAAGTGTGGCGCTGATGAATTGCTTTACGGCTTTCTGTAATTCAGCGGCAGACACCAGCGAGTTCTTTAACTTGTCCATCTCATTCAGCAATGCATCACGGGCGGCAGTGAATTTATCCGCATCCACCATCGCGCTGATGCCGAAGAGTCCAGGGTTGCCGGGATTGTAAGTCCACGCGTCGGCATAATGAACAACGCCCAACTTCTCCCGCACTTCCTGATAAAAACGCGAGCTGCGTCCGCTGCCAAGCAAAACAGCCAGCACGTCGAGCAACGGAATATCAGCGTGACGGATGTCCGGGATGTGCCACGCGAAGTGCATATGACCGAGTTCGATGGCGGCTTCCTCGATGATTTCACGCGAGGCAGTCTGGCGTGGCTCCGTGGGCAGAACCATTGGTGGCAACGCGCGGGCTTTTGTCTTCGCGTAAGCCTCGCGGATTTGTGCGACCGCGTCATCGTGCTTCATGTCACCGGTGACCACATAGAAAACATTGTTGGGCGCGTAACGCTCCGTGTAGTAGCCGCGAATGTCCTCGGGTTTGAGTTCGTTGAAGATGTCTAGGTAACCGATTACGGTGTTGCGATATGGACTCTTGGTGTAAGCGGTTTCGAACAATCGCCGACCGGAACGGCGACCCGGATCATCTTGTCCCATGTCCATCTCGCGACGGATGACATCAAGTTCCTTGGCGAGTTCATCAGGGGGAAGCGCGGCGTTCTGCATGATGTCGCAGAGAATATCTATCGCCACACGCGCGCCGGTGTTCGGCACGTCAATGTGATAGACCGTGCGATCAAAGCTCGTGTAGGCGTTCATGTAACCGCCCGCTTCCTGTACTTCCTGATCAATGCGGCTGCCGGGGCGCGTGGTCGTGCCTTTGAACAACATATGTTCCAGCACATGCGACAACCCCGCGCCGAGCCAGCGACCCTCGTGAATGCTGCCAGTCATGGCCCACGCCTGTGCAGAAACCACGGGCGCGCTGTGATCTTCGCGCGTGATGATGGTGAGGCCGTTTTCGAGCGTCACGAGTTTGACGCCGTCCGGGATGGACGGGATCGCGTTGTTGGAAGAATGAGTCATCGTGTCAATAAACTTAGGGCGATGAGGGTATTTGGAAAGCGGCGTGGAGCAATCCATTTGATTTGGGGAGTTTTTCTTTTTCATCTTGGTCAATCCGCGTAATCTGCGGACAAGAATGTATGAAAACTCGCGTTTCATGTCAGAAGTGAAGAAAAGCCAATAGAACAATGGTAAAACCCTCATAGGTGCAAGCACGGTGCAAGCAGATATGTTGAATTGTTCACTATGGTTCAAACCCTTTGCATCCCTGATTCTCCCTGTGTGCTGAATACGTGAACCAGTGCCTTGCGCTCCTTCCCATCTGCGCCGATGCGGGTGGGTGGGGTCAACTGTGGATTGTCCACAGTTAATTCGCGCCGGACATTACCAACCCATTTAAAGTCAACCGCGCATATCCTCGCCAGTTCGCGGGCGGAGATTCGGTTGCAATTGCAACCTTTGCGTCCTGGGCTTCGATCTGCGGCGTCCGATCTTGTCCGGCATAACGACGTGGTGCGGGTGTGGTCGCTGCGTTGTGGCTCAAATGGCGAGCCGTGGCGGGTATCGCAGGAAAGCGGCTTCGCAGGATTCGATTTAACGCATCCTGATTTCCGTCGAGGGTGATTGATGCGGAGAAAAAAGAAACCCGGCACGTCACCTCTCGCGAGGCACACTTTCGTGTGTTGGAATAACGTTCCGGGCTTTTGAGGCGGCGGGAAAGAAATTAACCACGGCCTCACCTAGGGATGGTTGGCAACGACAAAACAAAAGCCGCTGACTCATTCCTGAATCAGCGGCGTGAAATGTTCAACCTCTTTAGAGGATGCCAGTGCCTAGTGCGAACGCTTGAGGATGGCGAACGCCGAACGAAACCCAGCGACGGCCATAGATGGCCAATAGACCACTGGCCCCATAGGAGAAGGAATCCGAAATCAAATCCAGCGGGCCATGATTGCCGATGAGGAAGTTTGAGAAATCCCCAACGAATATTTGCGAGGTGAGCGTGCTGCTTCCCTGCGTTAAGGTCGTCGGGATCTGCGAGGTGGTCAGTGCGCGGATCTTACGAATGTTTCCGTCGTTGTTGGCGGACATCTCAAAGATAGGCGTCGCTGTGCTGGTGAAGGCCACGGTTCGACTGAGGTCAACCGCGTGATTGCCGCGCAAGATATACGTCAGGTCTTGGCGGTTCACGTTCGCAGATGCCAGTGA
>CAMCWI010000338.1 GCA_945882065.1 Akkermansia muciniphila | reverse complement strand
GGATTCGATTAGCGGCGCACGCCGAAGTTCAACGGGCTGCTCGCAGGCATCTCATGCGCGCAAGGTTGATTCGTCGGCGCATCGGGAACGAGATCATTCGGGACGACCACACTGTTCGCCAACATCCATGCTTCGACTTCCTCGCCGCTGATGTCGGGCAACATCTTTCCGTTGATTTCCACGCACGGACTGAGCATCTGGCCGCTCTTCTCAATCATCTCCTGACGCTCGGTCGGGTTGTTGATGATGTCGCGGTCTTCAAAGGGCAGATCGTATTTGCGGAGGACGGCGCGGACGCCGTTGCTCCAGCCGCAGGACGGTTTTAAGTAAGCGATGATTTTCGGTTTGTTCATAAAATTAAAAGTTAATGACAACCATAGGATGCCATGCGCCGGGGATTTGGCAATTCTCAACCCACAGTCATACCCGGCAGATGTCTGGCAGGTGGTTTGAATTGGAAAGGCTGTTTGGCGGTGCGGGCTGAAAGCCCGGTATGTGATAGCCCGGGGTCAGCGAGCAACGCCAGCGCAGCCCCGAGTGAATGATCCGAAACAAACCAAGCCCTGCAAGGGCGACACAGCCAACGCGGGGCAAATGGCGGCGAGATGTTTCGGCCTTTCAGGCCTCGGAAATTATTGGTGACGAAGTTCCCGGGCTTTCAGCCCCACGCCGCGCTTCTGTTTCCCGAAGCGGGTGTTTCGAACACGTCGTCACCAAGCCAAGCTTTGAAAGTGACCTCGTGTTTGCAGCCTATCTCCGTCTCCGAAAAAAAGTCATAACTCAAATCAAACCTCTCTGGCTTGTCTGCTTTTCTTCAAACAATAGGCGGCCAAACTGACCAAAATCATAGCGGTGATGAAGTTTACAACTGCGGGGACAAGTCTAGATGATCTCGCTTTAAGAATCCCTGCTCCGACAAAACATGCAGCGGCGAAAGGAAAACCAATAGCTCCGACTTTCCAGTTCCACTTGGGTTTAGCTCTCATAAAATCAAATCGTGCCCTCTTGCAGCCTATCTCGATTCATGGTTGGACTTTATTCTTGGCGTAAGTTTCAGTCCAGCATGGTTTTTCTATGAAGTATTCGCGGGCGCATGCCTGACACTGCCCCTGCATGAAAGGCCGCGAAGTGGCCAAACATGAATAGCCGTGGGTGAAACCCACGGTAGGCATAAAAACGGTGCGACCCCGAAGGGGTCAAATATGTTTTGTTCGCATTCCGTGGGTTTCACCCACGGCTATTCATGTCATGTCCCTTCGGGACTGAGTCCGCTCGTGGTTTTGCTTTGCTTCCGCCAGTTCTCCAACCGTTCCTTGATTTTCTTTTCCACGCCTTGCTCGGTGGGTTCGTAATAGCGTTTGGCCGCACCGAGATAATCCTGCGCCACGAAATGATCTTTGCCGTCGTGCGCGTATTGGTACCCGACGCCGTGGCCGAGGCGTTTCGCGCCGGAGTAACTGCCGTCGCGCAGATGTTCGGGCACGGCGAGCGTGCGACCGGAGCGGACGTCTTCCAACGCGGCATCAATGGCCTTGTAGGCGCTGTTGCTCTTGTTCGCCGTGGCGATGTAGATCGTCGCTTCGGCGATAGGAATGCGCGCTTCCGGCCAGCCGATGAATTCCGCCGCCTGATGCGCGGCGTTTGCCAGCACGAGCGCCATCGGGTCGGCAAGGCCGACATCTTCCGCCGCGCAAATCACGATGCGGCGCGTGATGAAGCGCGGGTCTTCACCGGCGTGAATCATCTTGGCTAGCCAGTAGAGTGCGGCGTCGGGATCGCTGCCGCGCATGGATTTGATGAAAGCGGAAATGGTGTCGTAGTGCGCGTCGCCATCGCCGTCATAGACGATGGCTTTCTTTTGGATGCTCTGTTCGGCGACGACGAGACCAATGTGAATGACGCCGTCCGCGCCGGGATTCGTCGTGAGCGCGGCGATTTCCAGCGCGTTCAAACATTTGCGCGCGTCGCCGTCGGCCATCGTCGCGAGATGGCGGATGGCGTTTTCGTCCGCGTTGAGTTTCAGGTAGCCGACGCCCCGCTCTTCGTCACGCAAGGCGCGTTGGAGCAGGCTGAACAAATCTTCCTCGGTCAACGGACGCAGCTCGAAGATTTGCGAGCGCGAGACGAGCGGCGAGTTGACGAAGAAGAATGGGTTGTGCGTGGTCGCGCCGATGAGCCTGATGACGCCGCTTTCCACATCCGGTAAAAGAATGTCCTGCTGCGATTTGTTGAAGCGATGAATCTCGTCAATGAACAGGATCGTGGGCTGGCCGGTGTTTTCGAGCCGGTTCTGCGCGGAGGCGAGCACGCGGCGCATGTCGGCGACATTGGATTCCACGCCGCTGAGGCGCTCGAACTTGCTCTTGGTCTGCCGCGCGATGATTTGCGCGAGGGAAGTTTTTCCCGTTCCGGGCGGGCCGTAGAAGATCAGTGATTGGATGCGATCAGCCTCGATGGCACGGCGCAGGAGTTGGCCGGGGGCAAGGATGTGTTGTTGACCAGCGTATTCATCAAGCGAGCGCGGACGCATCCGCGCGGCGAGGGGTTGATGGCGCAAAGATTTCTCCACGCCCGGATTTTCCGCAGAAATTTCCGAGGTCGGGGTGGATGAAAACAAGTCGTCGCGCGCCACGAAACGAGACTAGCAGTTGGACAGTGGAGGCGGAAAAGAAAAAACCGTATGTGGAGTGTGGCCGTCCCCGGCCACAACAATTCACACCGGAGAGAAGGGTTTGTTAATTTTCTGCCATTGTTGCAAATGAAATTCGCTGCGCCCGATGACGGGCGCACTCCAGCCAAAAGAAAAAGCCCGGCGTGAGATTGCCGGGCTTTTGTTCTAAAGTGACCCCACCATTGCCGTGTGTAGCTATTCCTTTGAACATGTTTTGCAACATGAGGCGCCCGCCGGATAACGTTCGACGTCCAATTAAGGCCTGTCGGCTGTCATCACGAATAGACACCAAGTTTCGTATAATTACGGTCCAAGGATTCAGCTACGAATCACGCACAGGGCAGGGTAAATCTGTTTCCTGTTAAATTGTTTTATGGCTTCAAAGAACGGTGCGACTTGGTAACCGGTCATTCGCACTCTCTGTGCCAAGTACATCGCCGCGCGCGAACTCGAACACAAGATTTTTCTGGTGACGATGCGGAAACATTTTTGTGCGGGAAACATTTTCTCCTTGTTCACGCATCGGAA
>CAMCWI010000337.1 GCA_945882065.1 Akkermansia muciniphila | reverse complement strand
GTCGTATAGAACGGCTCAAAGATTCGGTTGATCTGTTCCTGCGGAATTCCGCCGCCGGTGTCGCCCACGCTGACCCATACGGCATCATTGTTTTCACCAGTCTGCAACGTGAGCGTGCCGCCTTTGGTCATAGCCTGCATCGCATTCTTCATCAGATTCAACAACGCCTGCTGCGCCTGCGTCGGATCAATCGGCGTCGCCACCAACTGCTGTGCAAGCTTCGTCTTGATCGTGACGCCGCGATTATCCAGCTCAGGCCGCAGCAATTCGAGCGTGCGCTCCACAACTTCGTTCAAGGAAATCGTCTTGAGATGGAGCGGCGCGGGGCGGATCGCTTGCAAAAATTGCGTAACGATGTAGTCGAGGCGGTTGATCTCACCTTTGGCCACGGAGAGATATTGCTCCAGTTTATCCGCGACTTCAGCGGTGTCTCCGTTGCTGGACACAACTTGTGTCCGATTTCGGGAGCTCAAGTTTCCGCGTATCGCCGGCCGAAGTTTCTTCACCTCGCGCTCCATCAATTGCAGATGGATGTGCAGCGCATTGAGCGGATTGCCGATCTCATGCGCCACGCTCGCCGCGAGCAATGTCAACGCCTGCACGCGTTCGCTCTCGATGGCGTCAAATGTCTTCTGCCGCGCCTCGGTCGCATCGTGCAAGATCAACGCCACGCCTGAACTACCCACTTGCTCGCCATCCAACGGCGCAGCGTAAAGCCGCAGAAATCGCGGACGCGGATACTCCACCTCGAACTCATGGCGCACGACGTGTTGCCCACCGTCCTTGTCGAAGCGTGAGATTTTTTTCCAATCTACCTCCGGCAAAATCTCGTTGAGATGCTGGCCTTCGGCGTTGGATTGCAGGCCGATCAGTTTGGTGACCGCTTGATTGAAATAAACAACCTGTCCGCTTTCATCCACCACCAGCACGCCGTCTTCGATGATGTTGAAGAGCGTTTCCAGCAACGCCCGCTCGCGAGCGAGCCGTTGGACCACTGTTTGCAAACCTTCGGCATCCAGCCGTCCGATGCGGCCCAGAACCTTGTCGAGAAAATTGGATTTCGTCGCCGCCATATGGGTTATCCGTAACGATAGAATTCAACGCAAGGTCGCCGCGTGACCGGGGCGCAACCGAATGGAGTGCGCCCGTCATCGGGCGCAGCGGCGTGGTGAAAAAGGAAGCTTTCGGAAAACATCAAGCACTTGGTTGTTGAACATTGCTGTGGCCAAGGACGGCCACACTCCGGAATCATTGCATTAAAAATCTTTTCCATTGCTCCGCTCAAAACCAGTTTCGCCGCCGCAGATACCAGTACGTGATCAGCGTGGTGAATGCTGTGACGCCGAACGCAAACGCGTAGCCATGCTCCCAACTGATCTCGTGCATGTCCTTCTGGAAGTTCATCCCGTACCAGCTCGCCACAATCGTCGCTGGCGTGGACAGAATCGTGATCAACGTCAGTGCTTTCACGACTTCACCAGTGCGATTGGAGGACATGCTCAGATAAACTTGAAGGATGCCCGTGAGAGAATCCGTGTAGCCCTGCGCCAGTTCGGAAATCTGAAACAACCCATCGTAAACATTGCGGTAGTAGGGAACGAGATGCGGGCGGATGAGTTTGAACTCGCCCCGAGCGAACCGCGCCAGCACTTCGCGTTGCGGGCTGATGATCTGCCGCAGGTGCATCACCTCCTTCTTCACTTGGATGATCTTGTTCAACGTCTCTTTGGACGGATGTTGCAACGCCTGCTGCTCAAGTTCGGCAATCTCCATGGAGAGTTCTTCTAACGCAGGCTTGTAGTTGTCCACGATGGCATCCAGCAACGTGTGCGCGACCCGATCCGGCGCGCGTGCGATGTGCATGGTGGCATTGACCGCGCGTTCTTCGGTTTGAGTGACGCTACGCAACGGGCCGTCGTGATAGGTGACAAGAAAGTTTTTGCCGAGGAAGAAGTTCAGTTCACTCGTGCCGAACACGCCATCCTTCCGGCTGTAATCCACGGCATGAATCACCATGAACAGATACGGCGCAAACTTCTCATCCTCCTTGGCCGTGAACTCCTCGACCTTGGGCGACGGGCTGACGCGAACGCAATCCTCGATGGACAGCGGATGGAAATGAAACAGCGTCTCCAATACGAATTTCTTTTCCTCGTCCGTCGGATTTTCGAGATCAATCCACAGGAACAGATTTGTGTCGCTCAACAGCGTCGGCATCAAAAACATCTCGATGTCGCGCGTGTGAAGGCGGCCTTGCGTGGTGAATGCGAGTGAGCGGATCATGGTTTTAAGTGGCTGTCTCGACGTGACAACCTGGCACGAATCTTAGCCCGGTGGTTCAGTGAATCAAGACTTGTCCGCGCTGAATTGGCGCAGTGGGTGTGATCAAAGTCGGGTGAGGCTGAATCAAAAGAATTATGGACTGCGGTGGCAGCCTACCGAGCCGAAGCCATGCGAAGGCAGGAGCGAAGCGGCGACACCGCTTTCGAGCGGAAGCAGTGCATTGAAATATTCCATCCGTCCCGCGCGTGCGAAAGCGGCGTGGCGCTTCGCTTCCCGCCGCAGTCCACATTGCCTTGCTCACCATGGGCGCGAAATCAAAAGCGTTGCCAAGCGGAAATCGCATCAGCCAGAATCCCGCCGTGAACTTTCGCGACAAGATCATCTCCTGGGACAATCTCCCGCAATGGCGTGAAGCTCTCCGCCAGAGCGGACGCAAACTTGTTGCCACTAACGGCTGTTTTGATCTGCTCCATCTCGGTCACGTCACCTATCTCGAAGCCGCGCGAAATCAGGGCGACGTCTTGATCGTGGGTGTGAATGGCGACGACGGTGTACGGCAATTGAAAGGGCCGACGCGACCGATCAATAGCGAGTTTGATCGCGCAGCGGTGTTGGCTGCGCTGCAAAGCGTGGATGGCGTCTGCATCTTCGCGGATAAAACTGCCACACGATTTTTGGCACAGGCGCGACCGGACATCTACGTGAAGGGCGGAGATTACACCTTGGACAGTTTGAACCAAGACGAGCGGCGCACTGTGGAGCAGGCCGGTGGTCGCATCGTCATCCTGCCGTTCGTTCCCGGTAAATCCACCTCGTCTATCTTAGAGAAGATTTCCCAGCTCTGACGTCGTCAGAGTTGCCACGGTCACCACGATTCTCCTGTCCAGCCTTCGCCGTTGCTTTCTCAACTTTGGAGTTTCCACTG
>CAMCWI010000336.1 GCA_945882065.1 Akkermansia muciniphila | reverse complement strand
CCTTTGGCCGCATCCACGAACAGCACAAGGATGCCCGGGCCTTTGCCGAGCGTGCGAAAGACATTCGTCGCGCCCATGTTCTTGCTGCCCACAGTGCGGATGTCTATGCCACGCGCCTTGGCGACGAGAAAGCCCGTCGGTATCGAGCCGAGGAGATAGCCGACGATTGCGGTGATGATGTAACCCGTGATGTCCACGCGAGGATGTTAGACGGGAAAAGTTGGCTGATGAAAGATGAAACTTGTTCGCTTGGCATCCGGTCGTTCACCGTTAAACATCTGCCCGTGCGAGAAATCGTCATTCATTCCGACGGCGCGTGTCATGGGAATCCCGGCCCCGGCGGCTGGGCGGCCGTGCTTGTTTGCGGGCCGCAACGTCGCGAAATCAGCGCCGCCGTTCCTGCCACCACCAACAATCGAATGGAACTCCTCGCCGCCATCGAAGCTCTCTCTGCGCTGAATCAACCTTGCTCGGTGGAATTCCACACGGATTCAAACTATCTGCGGGACGGCATCACGAAATGGTTGCACGGCTGGAAGCGCAACGGTTGGCGCACCAAAACCAAAGCTCCCGTGAAGAATGAAGACTTGTGGCGACGCCTCGATGTCGCTGTCACGCGCCACGAAGTGAAGTGGAATTGGGTGAAAGGTCACGCTGGCGATGCGGGCAACGAGCGTTGTGATGAACTCGCCACATCTGCGATCCTTGCGTTGAAGAAGAAATATTCCCGCGAGCAACTTGCGACAAGTCTCCGCGAGTTCAACGAAAGTCAGAAGGCGACTGCGACTGCTGAGTTGTTACCGCTGGATTGAACTCTGAACGCAGCATTTAAAATGAAAATCCGCCACATCCAATTCTTCCGCGCTGTATCACCGCTCTCGCGTCCCATCGCAGGCAGCACGCATTCCATTCCTGAGATCGCATTCATCGTCACACGCATCACCTTGGATTCCGTGTGACAGGCAAGGCGTATCTGTTTTCGTTCCATTATTTTCAACAAGCTATCGCATCCCCGTCCTGCCGCACTATTACAAGGAATACGACGTTCCGCTGCTCATGACGATCTCCAACGCCCACGGCTCGGAATCGTTCGATTGGGTGGACGATCTCATCACGCATCCGATCCGCATGAAGGACGGTTTCGCCTATCCCAACGATGGCGCGGGTTGGGGATTTAGTTTCAAGGACGAGCGGTTGAGGGTGCTTCCTTCGTAGTCGGAGGCGCACAGCTCAGTCTATTGCAATGTGCGTTTTCTTCTCATTGTCACCCGTCTATAATCTAATGCCCTTCGGAAATTCCGCGCGGCAGGAGCGCCGGTCTGCGGTCGGCTTATGGTTTGGTGGATGAGTGTGCTGCCACGCTTCACAGAAACACCACACGGGCCGAAGGTTTCCAAACGCAAAGACAGTCACAGACCGGCACTCCGTCAATACCACAGCCCAGCCGTTCGGGAATTTCCGAAAGGCATTAGGCTTTAGTCATACCCTACGTAAAAGCGTCATCATATGAATGCTTGACCGTATCGGTAACCGGCGTTATACCCGTAATTGAACGTAAAACTCAACTCAACCCTATAATCCTATGACATTAACCAAACGTGACCTTGTCATTCGCATCGGCGAGGAGACTCCTCCACTGACTCAGGCACAAGTGCTCGACGTAATCCAGAAGACGCTCGATTACATCGCCGAGTCTTTATCCAAAGGCGACAAAGTCGAACTACGCAACTTCGGCGTGTTCGAGGTGAAGACCCGCAAGGCGCGCGTAGGGCGCAACCCTAATGCACCCGAAACCGACGTGCCCATCCCGGCGCGGTCAGTGGTGAAGTTCAAACCTGGCAAAGAGATGGCTGCCTACGTCATCAAGATTCCGCCAAAGTCGGCCAAGAAATAATCGGAACAAAATTCCAAAGGCGCGGTTGAACCCGCGCCTTTTTCTTTTTATTCGGCGCGGCGTCTCCTATCCTCTCGGCGATTTATGGAACGTCTCCCAGGCTTTCGTGATTTTTATCCTGAACCGCTTCCGCACAAAGACGTGTGGAGTGCGGATGCTCGCCAATACATCTTCACCAAGTGGCGCGATGTCGCCCGGCGTTACGGCTTTCGCGAATACGACGGCCCGCCGCTCGAATCGCTCGAACTCTTCACCACCAAGAGCGGCGCGGAAATCGTCGGTCAACTTTACAACTTCAAGGACAAGGGAGATCGCGAGATCGCGTTGCGCCCAGAGATGACGCCAACGCTTGCTCGCATGATCGCGGCGCACGAACGCAACTACAAGAAACCCATCAAGTGGTTCGCCATCCCGCAACTCTTCCGCTACGAACGCCAGCAGAAAGGCCGGTTGCGCGAACATTTCCAATTCAACGCGGACATCTTTGGCGAACAAGACCCCGCCGCTGATGCTGAACTCATCGCGATGTTGATTGATACGCTGCGGTCGTTTGGATTGACCGCTGAGGATTTCGTCATCCGCCTCAGTAGTCGCAATGCGTGGCAGGAATTCTACGAGGCTAGAAGTCAGAAGTCGGAAGCCGGAACTCAGAACGCTTACGACTTCTTCCAGATCATTGATAAATTGGAACGCGCTCCAGCGGAAGAATCGCAGGCAAAACTCGCCGCGTTGGGTTTCTCGCTCGATGACGTGAACGCGTTCATCAAATCCGGCACACCCACGACGGAGCTCGCGTCCATCATCGCCAATCTCGCGGCACGCGGCATGGGTGAGTTCGTCAAGGTGGACTATCAGGTCATTCGCGGACTGGCTTACTACACCGGGCCGGTGTTCGAGGCATTTGATCGCAAGGGAGAATTCCGCGCCATCGCGGGCGGCGGACGTTACGACAACCTTGTGAAACTCATCAGCGGCGGGAAAGTGAATCTGCCTGCGCTCGGCTTCGGCATGGGTGACGTGGTGTTGTTTGAACTGCTCAAAGCGCGCGGCCTGCTCCCGCAATTCAACGCTGGCGTGGACGTGTTCGTAATGATCGAAGACGAAACCCACCGCCCGCAATCGCTCAAGCTCGTCCAGGATTTGCGCGCCGCAGGACACGGCGTGGAATACGCGCTGACGCCGACGAAGCCGGACAAACAATTCAAACGCGCGCAGGAGTTGAATGCGAAGCACACAATGAAAGTTGAAGCTGACGCAGTCCGGGTTCGCAATCTCCAGACGCGAGAAGAGCAATCCGGCCCACGAGATGAAATCAT
>CAMCWI010000335.1 GCA_945882065.1 Akkermansia muciniphila | reverse complement strand
AACAGCTCGCTCCGCAGTAATCCCATCGGGTGTTCGCGTCCGGTTTCGCTGCGTACGCTGCGACCGGGGGCAGAAATTATTTTGGGCAAGGGCGTGGGATTGAGCAGCACGGCGATTTGTGCAGCCGTGCGAGTGGAGATCGGGGAGGGAACATTTGTCGGCGCGGATACCTATATTTTTGACAATGACTTTCATGCGCCCATCGGAGAGTGGAATTGGGGCGATTCAACGCCTGACAATCCAAGACCGGTCATCATTGGGCGCGGAGTGTTTATTGGCGCGCGCGCGATCATCCTCAAGGGAGTCACCATCGGAGATCGAGCTGTTGTCGGTGCTGGCGCCGTCGTGAGCAAAGACGTTCCTGCGGGTCATGTTGCTGTGGGGAATCCGGCACGCGTGTTCACCCGGCCTGTTCACTCCCAGACGCCGAGTTGAACCAGTTCTTTCGTCGCGGTTTTCGTCCAGTCACCACGATTGGCTTTGGGGCTGGCGGGGCTGGGATGCAGAACTTGGCCGACCCGAATGTTTAAGCCGTCTGCGACCCACTCGCCGCGTTCTCGTGCAAAGCCGCCGATACCGATCAACCACGCAGGCTTGAGTATTTCCAGCACTTGCCGGAGATGTGCGTCGCAGATGTTGAACAATCTATCGCGCTCAGTCGGGAAAAGTTTGTTGGGCGTGCGGTTCAATCCGCTCGCTTCCAGAAATGCCAGCGGACAATAGTTCACCACGAAATGCCCGGCGAAAAAGTTCTCTGGTGTGCCGAACCGATCCGCACACAGTTTCCAGAACCGTCGCCCGCTGACTTCGGAGCGCGGACAATCGAAACCTAGGATGGGTCGCTTGGGATGTTCCTTCGCGGGTTTCGTGATCGCAGTGCGGATGCCCATCCAATCACGCGCGGCTGCGATCTCGCCGAACGGAATCCCGATCTGCGCCATGCCGAACGGCCCCGGATTCATGCCGAGAAACACGACGCGCTTCCGACTGTTGCCGAACCGTCGCAAGTATTCCTCGTGCGCCGCCCACGCGTAGGTGAGCGGATTGTAGGTGTGGGTGACAGGCGGACGAAACTTCAACCGCTCCACTGAGTCTGAAAGTTCACGGGCAGCGGCGATGAGTTGTTTGCTGATGTTGATTGATGCCGATTTCAAAACGCAGTCACGATATTTTATTTCTGACGAGACGCAACGCTTTGAATGAGTCCATTCCCAGCAAACAAAAGCTCGCGCCATCAATCGGCATCGGTCAAAGATGATTGCATGAAAACCGTCCTGATGTTTGCGTTCATGGTCGTGCTCATGGCCTCGTGCGCCTTGCCGGATAAAACTGCCGCAGACAAGCCGCGTGAATTAAAAATCCTCACGCGCGCTGGCTGGGGTGCGAACCCGCCCGTGGCCGAGATGAAAGCCCACAAGATTTCGCACATCACCATTCACCACACAGCCACGCTGCAAAAACCGGAGCGTTCGCTCGCCGACAAGATGAAAGCGTTGCAGACGTTTTCCCAGAACCCCGGCACACTCGGCAACGGAAAGGCCAAGCCCGCGTGGCCTGATGTGCCGTATCATTTCTACATGGATTGCCACGGCGAGATCGCCGAAGGCCGTGATGCAAACTTCGTCGGCGACACCAACACAGCCTACGATCCAACGGGACATCTGCTCGTTGTGTTGGAGGGAAATTTTGAGGAGGAGACACCCACAGAGCCGCAGTTGGCCGCCTTGCGAAAACTGCTGGCTTCAAAGATGGCGCAATACCACGTCACGCCTGAGATGATCGGCTCGCACAAGGATTTTGCCGAGACGCTTTGCCCGGGGAAAAATCTGCACGAACTTGTTCACGCGCTCATTAAACAGGCCGGGAAGGACTGATACCAAACGCGGCTGTTTGATTTTCCAAGAAAGCTTTAATAACGGATGCCAAGGGCTGTGATGAAATACGGGTGAGGCGTGTAGGAAGGATTATGGACTGGCGTGGGAGCGAGAGAAGCGCAACCGGACATTCCAGCCGTTTCGTACGAGAGAAAGCGGCGTGGCACTCCGCTTCCCGCCGCAATCCACAGGGCCTTGCTGCTCGCGTTGCCCAAATTGTCAACATCTGTCCCTCACCCGGTTTAATCGCCACCATTCCCTCACTTGCAGCCGAACAACTTCTTGGCCTTGATGGCTTCTGCAATGGGTGCGGGAACTTGTTTCTCCCATGTGGCATCGCCGGATTGAAGTTTCTCAATGACGCCACTCGAACTGACGGAGAGATAGTCAGGGTTGTAATTCTTGATCTCTTCGATGAATCCGTTCGTGACGAGATGCGCGTAAAGATGGCTCAGGTGCGGCGCGGGTTGAAAAGTATCCAGCGTCATGACCTTGCCCGTCTCACGACTCAGCCACGGATACACATATAGTTTTACGCCCGTCCGGAACAACTGGCCGAGGGATTCCATCAAGCCGCCCCCAAGGTCGGTGTAATTTTTTTCGTCGAGAACATCTTTCAAGCGTGACAGTCCTAGAGGCAGGCCGATGCTCTTGTTTGTGTGCCGAGAGAGATAATGGACGAGGCGATGATAGCGGCGGAAATTCGAGATCAGCACCGGACGCCCCATCGCGCGCAAGGTATCCACGCGATCCAGAAAATCACCGTGATCAATCACATCGCTTACCTGAAGTTGTTTCAACGTCATTTCCATGAGGGTCACGGGGGTTTCACCTGCGAGTGCTTTCTCCTGAATGAACTGCTCATGCGCGCGTTCGAGCATGTCCAGCATGGGTGTAGTGAGTGGGCGGAAACTCCCGCGCTCGACCAGCACCGCTTTCTTGTAAAGCATTTCACTGGGGATGACGCTCTCACCCTCGGCAGTAAATAACGCAGCGTCAGACAAGCCTAGCTCCACGAGTTGCAATGCCATGAGCCGATTGTCCACGCCAGCAAAGCTCGGCCCGGAGAATCGCACCATATCAATCTCAATGCGGTCACGCGAAAGTCCGTCCATCAAAGCCGCGATGAGTTTCACCGGGCTTGTGTGCTGGTAAAACGCTGAGTGAATGAGATTCACACCGACGATGCTCAACGCCTCTTGTTCGCGAACAGTTTCGGCATCAAGCAGCCGGACGTGGACGATAATTTCGCAAGGACGTTGTCGCGGGTGTGATTGAAAACGGATGCCCATCCAGCCGTGGCCTTCCTCAGACCGGGTGAAACTCCGCGTGGCCAC
>CAMCWI010000334.1 GCA_945882065.1 Akkermansia muciniphila | reverse complement strand
AGTTCCCAGATTATTTGGTGACGCGTGTAGCACCCGCGTCTCGCGGATGGCTTTTGGTGTCTCGCCAAAAACATTGTTGAACAAACTCTTCCCCGCGCTTGAGTCATCCGCCCTGCACCTCTAAAGTCTGCGCGCATGAATCAATCTCTCAACGAACCGGTGGCCGCCGTGACTGCGTGGGTCAAGACGCTACGCGCGGAAATTGCCGGGGTCATCGTCGGTCAGGAACAACTCGTAGATCGGCTGCTCGTCGGATTGCTCGCCAATGGTCACGTCTTGCTCGAAGGCGTGCCCGGGCTGGCGAAAACTCTCTCCGTCCGCACACTCGCGTCGGCAATTCAAGCCACCTTCCGCCGCATTCAATTCACGCCCGACCTGCTGCCCGCCGACATCGTCGGCAACCTGATTTACAGTCCGCAGGATGGGAAGTATCACGCCACGCGCGGCCCGGTGTTCACCAACTTCCTGCTCGCTGACGAAATCAATCGCGCGCCCGCCAAGGTGCAATCCGCCCTGCTCGAGGCGATGCAAGAACGCCAAGTCACTCTTGGCGGCGAGACGATGTTGTTGCCCTCGCCGTTCCTAGTGCTCGCCACGGAAAACCCGATTGATCAGGAAGGCACGTATCCCTTGCCCGAGGCGCAGGTGGATCGCTTCATGTTCAAGGTCATCCTTGATTACCCGTCCGAAGCGGAGGAGCGGAAGATTCTGGATCGCATGGCGTTCACGTCGCCGGAAAATCCCGTCAAACCCGTCATCGGCCTCGACGACATCCTGAAAGCCCGCAAGCTAGTGGATCAAATCCACGTGGACGACAAGGTGCGGGATTACATCGTGCAAGTCGTGTTCGCCACGCGCCAGCCGGAGAAGCACAAGCTGGACATCAAAAACTTCATCCAGTTCGGCGCGTCACCGCGCGCGACGATTTACCTGACGCTCGCCGCCAAGGCCTGGGCGCTCCTGCAAGGCCGCACCTACGTCACGCCCGAGGACGTGAAGAGCATCGGCCCGGACGTGTTGCGCCACCGTATCATCCTGACCTACGAAGCCGAAGCGCAAGCCGTGACGACGGATGCGATCATCAAGAAGGTGTTTAATGCGGTGCCGGTGCCGTGAGGAAACGTGAATTTTGTTTGATTATCCAACAGTAAAGCGGCCATGACCAGCCGACGTCACATTAAAGGTGTGTTGTGGAATTTCCTCGGAACTTTCACGAGCCGTTATTCTGACTTTGATGGTTATTGGGTGTTTGGATTCTTGTTTGAGAACTTGGATGGGATGAAGATTGATTTGCTCACCACAAGTATCGGGAACACAAGCGCCATGCCGTCAGATTTTGCCAGACAACTGGCTTTGCAGAAATTTGCAGAGCAAATTGCAAAGGCGGGTCTTCCGAGAATCTGGTTTCGAGAGGCTTATCTCGAAATCTCGAAATCGTCAGAGCCTGTGTTTGGTGTTGTCAATGGTCTAGGGACTTCTGGCAGTAACATAAGATTTCTAGCCCGTGCAGTCACTGACTTAGGCAGGGCTTATGAAGCCACGGTGTCGATTTTCGTCGCACCACATGACCCGAAGGTTGAATTACGAAGCGCACGAGCCACCGAACATGACCACCGCTGAACTGCTCGAAACCGTCCGTCGCGTCGAGGTGCGCACCAACCGCCTCGTCAGGCGGTCGTCCGCGTTTTTGTCACCGCAAGCGCGGTTGCAGTTCTGCCGGATTGCGAGAGCCGTGAAAAACCGCGATTACCGCAAACGTCCCATCCTTGATGGCAAAATAGATGGCGTATTTCTTGAAGCGATGCAGGCGGATTCTTTGGGCACGCCCTCGCACCCTCTGAAAAAATCTCGGATTGGTCAACGCGCGTTTGAGAGTGGACTTAACTTCCAGTTTAAATTCCTCTCCAAGTCCGAGACGCTGCGCTTCATACCACGCGACGGCTTCTTCGAATTCAACCAGAGCCGCCGGTTTGAAAGCAACCGGAAGACTCATTTCCAACCGAAGCGTTTGTTGAGGTTCGCTTCGACCTGTTCCCAAGGAATGCAATCGTGGGGATTTTTCTCAAAGTCAGCGAGACGTCGGTCAAGTTCGGCGGCCTGTTCGGGAGTAAGGTCGAAGTCCCCGTATTTTTGCAAAACTCTTTCGGCAACGATCTGTTGCTCGGCGGGGGGCAAGTGTTCGATTTGTTCAAGGATTTCTGCCGCACTCATGGCAGCAATTTACTCCGATGATTTATTGGCGCAAGCCGGAGTTTCTGCTGCTGCGAAAGGCGCATTAGTATGACCACCGCTGAACTGCTCGAAACCGTCCGTCGCGTCGAGGTGCGCACCAACCGCCTCGTCAACGACACGATGGTCGGCGCGTACTTGAGCCAGTTCCGCGGGCGCGGCATGGACTTCGAGGAGTTGCGCGAATACATGCCCGGCGACGACGTGCGCGACATTGATTGGAACGTCACCAATCGCATGGGTCGCCCGTTCGTGAAACGCTTCCGCGAGGAACGCGAACTCGGCATGGTGCTGGCCATTGACATTTCCGCGTCGTCCGCGTTCGGTTCGGCCCGGCGCACCAAACGCGAGTTCGCCACCGAAATCGCAGCCACGCTCGCCATCTCTGCGACGCGGGCCAGTGACAAGGTCGCGTTGCTGCTGTTCACCGAGCAGGTGGAACTCTATCTACCGCCGCGCAAAGGCCGTCGTCACATTCTTCGACTCATTCGGGAAATGCTTTCCTTCCAGCCGAAGCATCGCGCGACGAACATTCCTGCCGCGCTGACATTCTTGAATCATGTTCTCCCGCGCCGCTCGATGGTTTTTCTGCTGACGGATTTTTTGCATAGCTTTGGCGATGGTGGGGCGAGCGTCCCCGCGAGCCGGCTCGTCAGTAGCCTCGCCCCACCAACCGACGGCGCGCACGGAGTGACGCGCCCTACCAGTCGCGATGCCATCCAGGAAATCGGCCTCACCAACGCGCGCCACGATTTGATCTGCGTCCACCTGCACGACCCACTCGAAAGCACATTGCCGCAAGCGGGCTTGCTGACGATCGAGGATGCGGAGACGGGCGAGTTGCTGGAATTGGATACAAACCGCGCCGCCGTGCGCGAGGAGTTTTCCCGCACGAATACCGAGCGGCTGGCGGCGTTGGATCGCGCCTTGCAACACGCAGGGGTGGACACGCTGCGTTTAAGCGCGGAACAATCGTTCGCGCAGACGCTGCAAAGCTTCTTCGAGTTGCGGCGCGGAAGGAGGCG
>CAMCWI010000333.1 GCA_945882065.1 Akkermansia muciniphila | reverse complement strand
TCCCATGAACCCATACTTCGTGCCGACAGCGCCGAGGTTGGAGAGAAGCGGGAACAGCGCCTCGTCGCCGACATCTCCTTTGTTGCGGTCGTAATATAACAACACTTTCACGCCGCGCTCGCGGGCCACGCGCATGACTTCCGCGACGTCCACTTCGGGCGACGCCTCGAGATGGCCGGCGGACGCGCGTTTGAACCACAGGTCATCTATCAGGAAGTATTGAACGTTGTTTGACGCCGCAAAGTTGATGAAGCGCAGATAGCTGGCCGTGTTGATGCCGTATTGAAATTCCCCCGCCTTGTAACCATGCGCCCGCCAATCCCACATCGTTTTGCCGGGCTTGATCCACGAGGTGTCGGGCAAACGACACTCTGCGGCGAGATTGAGCGGCGTGGTGGAAACCAACAGGTCGCCGGGGCTGCGGCCAAACAACAGCACGCGCCACGGCGTCTGCCATGCCGCCGTGTTGATCTGTGCTGCGGATTGCGCAACCAAAACCGCCGCGTCGCTCGCAGCGTGGCCCAGTTGCATCGAGGAAAATTCACGCGCAGAATACAGATCCGACTCCAAGAGCGCGGCGAACGTTCCATCGCCAGTGGCCACCACGACCGGAACACTGCCCGGCAAATTTTCGCGGGCGAGTTTCTTGGGGGAGATCGGGCCGGCTGGCTCCTTTTCGCCGCGCGCGAAATAGAGTTCGCTCTTTTCGGGCCAGCGGTATTCGCTGCGGAAATTCACATTCGTCAATGCGGGCAGCGTTTTTCCATCGGAAACAAACCGCAGTCCGATGCCGTCGTTGAATAGCCGGCATTGAAGCTTCACTGCCGCACCCGTCCCAGTGTTGAGGTGAAGGGTCAACTCGCGGAAGTGATCGCGCACCTGGCGGAACTGTCCCCAGACCGGTTTCCACACACGGTCAGCCTCGTTGGTGGTGGCGCTGCTGATTTCTAAATTTTCGTCATCGAACAAGGAAAGTTGCGACGGCTGTAATATTTTGTGACTTCCCCAAGTCACCGAGTACTTCAAGTGACCCGCATCGGAAGTGATCTCAAGGCGCGTCTGCGCATCGGGCGATGTGATCACATGTTCACCCGCTGCCGCGGTCAGCGTCGCATTGCAAGCGAGCGCAACGACAGCAATGACGGCGAAGAACCGCTGCGTGAGTTTTTTGCGGGGCATGTGAATCGAGAGCTTACTCCTTTTCCTTCTCCAGCGTCGCGCTCGATTTGGCGATTTTCACGGGAACATCGTTGGGTTGCGCTTCGCCCGGCGTGCTGCGGCCATCGGTGACATATTTTTTCATCAGCTTCGTGAGGCTGGCCACCTTTTCGGGATGCACGGTCTGCAGGTTGTTGGTTTCGCCGGGATCTTTCGCAAGATTATAGAGTTGCACCCTCGGCAAACCTTGCTTGAACGCCGCTTGGTCGTTCGGGGCGGACCAGCCGCCGGAGCCGGGGCAGAGGGCCAGTTTCCAAGGGCCTTGGCGGATCGCAAACTCGCCTTGAATGGAATGATGAACCGTGGCCGCGCGCAACGGTTGCCTGGATTTCTCCCCGAGCAGTGCGGGCAAAATACTCACGCTGTCTTCGCCCGCGTTACCTGGCAACTTTGCGCCAACGATTGCCGCGCTCGTTGCGAGCAGATCGCTCAGGCAGATGGTTTCATCGCTCGACGTGCCGGGCTTAACCTGTGCTGGCCAGCGGGCGATGTAGGGCACGCGATGGCCGCCTTCCCAGATGTCGGCCTTGTGCCCGCGCCACGGGCCAGAGGGATTATGCCCTTTAGCCTTGAGCGCTCCGAAGCCTGCGGAAGGCGAGCAGCCGTTGTCGCTGGTGAAGATGACCAGCGTGTTGGTGGACAGACCGGCTCGTTCCAGAGTGGCCATCAATTCGCCGACGGCGGCGTCAGTCTGCATCACGAAATCGGCGTACGCGTTCAAGCCGCTTTTGCCCTGCCACGCTGGGGTCGGCAAAATCGGCGTGTGCGGCGATGTGTAGGCGAGGTAGAGGAAGAACGGTTTTTTCTCCGGCGCCCTTTGTTCAATCCAGCCTGCCGCCTTGCGGGTCAACTCAGGCATCACGTCGATGGCTTCAAAACTCTCGGCGGCTGGACCAGTCCGCTGCCATTTCTTTTCCGTGGTCGGAATGGCCGTGACCCGATCATTTTCGATGAACACAAACGGCGGCATGTCGAGTGAGGCCGAGATGCCGTAATAATAATCAAACCCTAGTGTGGTCGGGCCGTTGCGGATCGGTTTTGTCCAATCCACAGTGCTGCCGGGTTTGGGTTTCTGCGGCTTGTCTTTGTTCGAGGAGTCCGTCGCCGCATCTTCTTTCTTCTCCCAGTTCATGCCGAGATGCCATTTGCCGATGCACGCGGTTTGATAACCGTTCGCCTTCAGAAGTGATGCGACGGTCATGCGGTTCGATGCGATCAACGGCGTGGAAAATCCGTCGAGCACGCCCGATTGCAAATGAGTTCTCCAGGAGTAGCGCCCCGTGAGCGTCGAGTAGCGCGTCGGCGTACAAACACTCGAAGACGTGTGCGCATCGGTGAAACGCATCCCTTGCGCCGCGAGTTTGTCGAGATGGGGCGTCGGGATTTTCGACTGTGCGTTAAAGCAGGTCACGTCCCCGTAACCAAGATCGTCGGCGAGGATGAAAACGATGTTGGGTTTGGATTCAGCGGCAGCGATGGCGTGGACAGCCAGGGAAAAAATTGCTGCGAATGTGATGAGGAAACTTTTCATGCGTATTTAGTTTGAGACTTTCCCAACACTGCGGCCTTCTGATTTGTATTTGTCGAGGAGAGGCTTCAGGTGTTTGACAATTTCCGGCTTCTCGCCGTAAAGGTTTTTGCGCTGCATCAAATCGTCGCGGAGATTGTAGAGTTCGCCGGCAAGGGTATTCGTCGGATAACCCCGTTCCTGCTTGAACCACTCAGGTTCATGGTTGCCGTCGCCGCTTGGGGCATCGATCAACACCCAATCTCCCTGGCGGATGGCCAGCGCGCCTTTTGAACTGTGCAGCACGGTCGCCTCGCGAATCGGTTGGGCGAGTTTCTTTCCGAGCAAAGCGGGCATGATGTCGTAACTGTCCTCTCCGGCAGCGGCGGGAAGTTTTTCACCGAGCATCGCCGCACAGGTCGCCAGCAAATCCACGTGGCAAATGATTTCATCGCTGGTTTTGTTCGCCGGAATTCGATCAGGCCAGCGGGCAATGAACGGCACGCGATGTCCGCCTTCCCAGGCATCCCGT
>CAMCWI010000332.1 GCA_945882065.1 Akkermansia muciniphila | reverse complement strand
TTGCAGAAGTTGCGGCCCAGCTCGACGTCCTTCTCGTCGAACAACACGTCCTGACCGAGCGGCGCACTGCGCATCGTGCCGAAGCGGAGCGCGTCCGCGCCGTATTGGGCGATGAGCACGAGCGGATCGGGCGAATTGCCGAGCGTCTTCGACATCTTGCGACCCTGCTTATCGCGGATGATGCCGGTGAAATAAACATTCTTGAACGGCATGGCATCTGGGAGCGCGAACTTCGCGTCCCCCATGTATTCGTAGCCCGCCATGATCATGCGCGCGACCCAGAAGAAAATGATGTCCGGCCCGGTGACGAGATCGGTGGTCGGATAAAACTTCTTCAACGTCTCCGTGTTCTCCGGCCAACCCATCGTGGCAAACGGCCAGAGCCAGGAACTGAACCACGTGTCGAGCACATCGGGGTCTTGGGTGAAGCCTTGTTCATCAAGCCACTTTCCGCGTTCTGGTGACGCTGTAAGTGCTCGAATCATCATCTTACCCGCAGGCACAATTTCGGAATTCGTAATAAACCAACTTTCCAAAACTGTTTCACCAGATTTGTCAGTTGAGGCGGCTCCCATCTGCTCAGTCCAGTCGGCCACAGTTGTGGTTTCATTGACAATCAACTTCGTCCACACCGGAATCCGATGCCCCCACCAAAGCTGACGGCTGATGCACCAGTCCTGAATGTTCGCCAACCAATGATCATAAGTTTTCGCCCACCGCTCGGGATGAAACTTCATCCGCCCTTCCGCCACGCACGCCTTGGATTGCTCCACCGCCGGATACTTCAAAAACCATTGCTCGCTCAGGCGCGGCTCAATCGGTACATCCGCACGCTGACTGAAGCCCACGTTGTTCTCGTACGGCTTGGCTTCGACCAGAACTCCTTGCTCGGTCAACAACTCCTCGGCGACCTTGCGAGCCTTGAAGCGATCCAACCCCGCCATCGGCCCACCCGCAAGAGTGTTCATCGAGCCGTCAGCATTGATGACTTCCACAATCGCCAGCTTGTGGCGCTGACCGATTTCAAAGTCCGCCTTGTCGTGCGCTGGCGTCACCTTGAGCACGCCCGTGCCGAATTCAAAATCCACATGATCGTCGCCGATGATCGGGATGAGCTTCTGTTCGCGCGGCAATTCCGCCGGCAACGGCCGCACGATGTGCTTGCCGATGAGATGCGCGTAACGCGGGTCTTTCGGATTCACCGCCACCGCCGTGTCGCCCGGGATGGTTTCCGGTCGCGTCGTCGCGATGGTCAGCCAGGTGTCTGGTGCTTCCGCCACCTGCACCTTGAAGTGATACATGAAACCTTTCTGCGGTTTCATTTCCACTTCCTCATCCGACAGCGCCGTCTGCGACACCGGACACCAGTTCACCATGCGTTTGCCGCGATAGACGAGGCCCTTCTTGTACAGCTCGACGAAGACCTTCTGCACGCAGCGCGAATACTCCGGGTCCATCGTGAAGCGTTCGCGCGTCCAATCGCACGAGCACCCGAGCTTCTTGAGCTGGTTGATGATGATGCCGCCCTTCTCTTCCTTCCACGCCCAGACGCGCTTGAGGAATTCCTCGCGCCCGAGATCGTATTTGGTCAGGCGCTCCTCTTTCTTGAGCTGTTTCTCCACCTGCACCTGCGTGGCGATGCCCGCGTGGTCCGTGCCCGGCAGCCAGAGGACTTCCTTGCCGTCCATGCGCGCCTTGCGACTGAGGATGTCCTGGATGGTGTTGTTGAGCACGTGCCCCATGTGGAGCATGCCCGTGACGTTCGGCGGCGGAATGACGATGGAATACGCCGGGCGCTTGTCGCTGACGCGCGCCGGGTCGGCGGTGAAGCAACCCTGCTTCAGCCAGAAGTCATACCATTTGTCCTCGACGGACTGCGGTTCGTAGGCTTTGGGAATTTCAGACATGCAAATTAACTTTGAAAAACGGCTTCTGTATCAGTCATTCAGACAATTTTGAGAACCGCTCGATGATACTGGGCAGTTCCTTTCGGATGGTAACCATATCGGTTTGCAGGTCATAGCTCAGCTTCAACCAGCCAACGTATATGGCGTATTCGACGGCATCACTTGTTTCGCCATCACTGGTCGTCTCATGCAAAATGCGCTTAAGATATTCAGCACTGTTCATCAGCCAATCTCACCAACACTTTTATTTCTTAAGCAGCGCGTACTCCATTGAATCCACCAGCGCCTGAAGACTTGCTTCAATAATATTCTCACTTAAGCCAACAGTTCCCCACTCAGAAACCCCATCGGTTGACTGAATTAAGACTCGGGTTTTTGCTGCCGTGCCTTCACTAGCAGCCCGATCAAAGTCTTTCATGAGAGGTTTTAAGATGTAGTCATCTCGCTCACTCACTTTTTTGAGCGCATCACTTGCTACTTTTTTTGATGCGGCATCAATGATGCGGACCTTGTAGTCGGTTAAAACAACTTTCTGCAAACGCGGGAATGATTTCACCAAAGCCCTGCGCAGGGCCTTGTCCAAGGCGTTTACTGGACCGTCTCCCTCAGCAACTTCGTGATGCATTGTTTTATCAACGCGCACGCGAACCGTCGCCTCGCAAATAGATTCGAGCTTATCGCGACGCATCGACACATGATACGTCTCAATGTCAAAGTGCTTCGCAAACTTCTTCTCCATCGCGGCCCGGATGAGCAAAGCCAGCGACGCCTCCGCTGCTTCATACTCGAAACCTTGCGATTCCAGCTCTTTAACTTTGGAAGTGATCTCGCGCGTCTCAGGCGCATCAGGCGTGAGCTTGAAACCCAGCTCCTTCGCCTTCATCAAGATATTCGTGCGCCCCGACATGTCGCTGACCAGCACGCGCCGGAAATTGCCGACAGTTTCCGGGACAATGTGTTCGTAGCTGCGGCCCACGCGGTCAATCGCGTGAACATGCATCCCGCCCTTGTGCGCAAAGGCCGTCTGCCCCACCCACGGCGCACGGACATCATGACGGATATTCGCCACTTCGTTCACAAACTCGGAAAGCTCCTTGAGCTTGGGCAACGACTTAGCTGGCACGCAGCGCAACTTCATCTTCAACTCCAACGTCGGGATGACGCTGATGAGATTGCAATTGCCCGTACGCTCGCCGTAACCATTGATCGTGCCCTGCACCTGAATGGCGCCGGCATCAACAGCAGCAATCGCGTTCGCCACCGCAAAGCCGCAGTCGTTGTGGGTGTGGATGCCGATTTTGCAATTCAACTTTGACTTCGCGAACGCTGTGATTTTCGCGATCTCGCTTGGCAA
>CAMCWI010000331.1 GCA_945882065.1 Akkermansia muciniphila | reverse complement strand
AACTCAAACAGTTCACCGTCGTTGTCGCCGACACAGGCGATTTCGCCACGCTCAAGCAATACGCGCCGCGCGACGCCACCACGAATCCCTCTCTCATCCTCAAAGCCGCGCTAATGCCCGAATACGCGTGGCTCGTGGACAAAGCCATCGCCGACGCGCGCAAATCCGGCGCGACTGGCAAAGCACTTTTGGGTCAGGTCATTGATGCGTTGCTCATCGCGTTCGGCGTGGAGATTCTGAAGCTCGTTCCCGGTCGCGTCTCCACCGAGACAGACGCGAACCTTTCGTTTGATGCTGACGCGCTCGTCGCCAAAGGCAGACAGTTCATCAAACTTTACGATCAAGCTGGCATCCCGCGCGAACGCATCCTCGTCAAGATCGCCAGCACGTGGGAAGGTATTCGCGCGTGCGAAGTTCTCCAGAAAGAAGGCATCAGTTGCAACCTCACCCTGCTCTTCTCGCTCGCCCAAGCCGTGGCCTGCGCCGAAGCCAAGGCCACACTCATCTCGCCGTTCGTCGGACGCATCCTTGATTGGTATAAAAAATCTACCGGCAAAGATTACACCGCAGCCGAAGACCCCGGCGTCGTTTCCGTGAAGGAGATTTACGCCTACTACAAAAAGTTTGGGCACGAAACCGAAGTCATGGGCGCAAGCTTCCGCAACGTCGGCGAAATTACCGAACTCGCCGGTTGCGATCTGCTCACCATCAGCCCGCAATTGCTCGGCGAACTCAAAGCCAGCACCGCGCCGCTCGCCCGCAAACTCAGTCCTGAGATCGCCAAGCAAAGCAGCATCGAGAAGCTCGCCATTGACGAAAAATCATTCCGCTGGCTGCTTAATGAAAACCAGATGGCGACCGAGAAGACTGCGGAAGGCGTGCGTCAGTTCAATGCAGACGCAATGAAGCTGGAGCAGTTCATCGCGGCGAAGTTGTAGGAATGACCGTCTTTTAAGACAGTCTGAATGCTCACCGCAGACTAATCATATTGCTCTGAGGGAAAGTAACGCCAATCGAAAACCTCGACTTTAGATTCTACTCCATTACGTCAGTCCCGTTTGGATTGTTGGCTGCTGCTTGTATCATCGGAGGAGTATATTCACCCCAACTCATAGCCGTCCGCCTAAATCGTAGCAGTCCAATCAAACTAGTTATTCTCGTAATTGTGGCTGGCGGTTTAGGCAGTGTTGCGTTGTACGCTTGGATGAACTCCACAAAGCTCGAATTCTTTCAACACTACCTTCGTGAACTGTTGACTTGTTATACGATCGGATTTTGGGGTGGCATTATTGGATACAAGTTAGATAAAAAATAGAGGCCTACCTCAACAACGCCTCGGCGTGTTTCCTCGCCGCGTCGCTTTGGCCGCCGAGCATCCGCGCGAGTTCCGTGACGCGGGATTTTTTGTCCAGCAACTCGATCTCCGAAATCGTCCGACCATCCTTCACCTGCTTGGTCACCACATAATGCGCGTCCGCAGGCGCGGCCACTTGCGGCAGATGCGTGATGCACAACACCTGTCGCTTGGCGGCGATCTGTTTCATCTTCTCGCCAACCGCGTTCGCGGTTTCGCCGCCTACGTTCGCGTCCACTTCATCAAACACCAGCACAGGAATCTCGTCCTCCGCAGCAAGAACGGTCTTCAACGCCAACATCACCCGCGCCATCTCGCCGGATGACGCGATGGCGCGGAGCGGCTTGGCGGGTTCGCCAGGATTCGGCGCGAATTGAAACTCGATGGTGTCGAGGCCGGATCTGGTGGGGCGAGCGTCCTCGCGAGCCAGCTCGTCAGTAGCCTCACCCCACCCTGCGGACGTCAGCTCCACATCAAACCGGCTCTGCTTGAAACCCAGATCAGCGAGCTGTTTGGCGACAGCTTTCGCAAGTTGCGGAATCACCTTCTTGCGCTCGGCTGAAAGTTTCTTACCCACCTTCAACAACTCCGCGTCCAGTTTCGCAAGCGCACCGTTGATCCGCGCCAGTTCCGCGTCACGCGATTCCAGCGATTGCAACTTCTCCTTCGCCTCTGCTCCGAACGCGATCACCTCTGCGAGTGTCACGCCGTATTTCCGCTTGAGCGAGTGGATGAGATTCAATCGCTCGTCCATCTCGGCGAGTCGCGCGGGATCAACATCCACTTTGTCCGCGTAGCGTGAGAGTTCCGCCTGTAAATCCCGCAACACACTCACGCCTTGCTCGTGCAGTTCAGTCAGTGCCGCCGCGCCCGCATCCACGCGCTGCAATTCCTGCAACGTGCGCCCGACCGCACCTGCCTGAGTAAGCAACGAACCTTCGCTCTCACTCAAAACATCCAGCGCGGCCTGGCTCAGTTGCAGAAGTTTTGCCGCGTTGCTCGCACGATTATGTTCCAACAGGAGTTGTTCCTCCTCGTCAGCCTTCAATCGCGCGCCCTCGATCTCCTTCACCTGAAAGCGGAGCAAATCCAATTGTTGCGCGTAAGTCTTTTCGTCCACGACGAGCACGGACTTCTCGCGTTCTAATTCACTGCGCCGCAACACCAGTTCGCCGAACGCCTCGCGTTCCTTCTCCAAGCCACCGAACGCGTCGAGGATGGCGAGTTGTTTGGCGGGATGGAGAAGCGATTGATGATCGTGCGGCCCGTGCATGTCCACGAGCCATTCGCCGATGCTGGCGAGAACGTTCAGCGTCGTGGCCGAGCCGTTGACGAACTGACGATTCGTCCCCGCGCTCGTGAACGTGCGCTTGAGAACGAGTTGGTTGTCGTCGCACGGCTCAAGGCCGTTCTCATCGAGAAAACTTTTAAGCGGCGCGCGGAGTTTCTTCACGTCGAACACCGCCTCCACCGAGCAGGAATCACTGCCGCTGCGGATGAGCGTGCGATCCGCGCGCTGACCGAGCACGAGATTGAGCGCGCCGATGATGATGGATTTGCCCGCGCCGGTCTCGCCAGTGACGACGTTGCAACCGGGCTGGAGTTCCAGCGTCAGGTCACTCACGAGAGCGAGATTTTTGATGCGCAGTGTCGTCAACATGATTCCAAAGTCTGGAAACTTTGCGGATGGAAGAAGGTTTGAGCAATCGCAAAAACTTACAACGTGAATCACTCTGGCACTAGCCGGTAAAACCTCTGCGGCGGATTCGTAGGCGAGTTATCAATTAAGTAACCCCGCGCGTCACCCAGCGAAATCGGGGCGAGGTAAGTCCAGGTATTTGTCGGATGCAAGTCATCCTTGTATTGAACCGTGAATTGCGCGCCAGCAGCACAGTCAATTACGAGCAATGGATACGTCAGCCCCAAGCTTGGCGCGAAATCCAATCCGAACAACGCCACTGGCGTCGG
>CAMCWI010000330.1 GCA_945882065.1 Akkermansia muciniphila | reverse complement strand
CCTGCGCGGGCGTGAGCGGCGCGCTGTTGAAGTCGAAGGTCAACTTGTCCGGGCCGACGAATGAACCTTTCTGCGACGCATCCTTGCTCGCGACTTCGTGCAATGCCCAGTGGAGCAGATGCGTGACGGTGTGGTGGCGTTGGATGGCGGCGCGACGGGATTTATTAACCTCAACCCTTGCTGGCTCACCGTTCAAGGCGACGTTCAAACTTCCGTGCTGGGTCATAGCGAACGGAATATCAGGATCAAGTTTGAGATAAGAGACATTTCCCCGCTTTTGGGTGGCAATGATCTCAAAAGATTGGTTGTTCGCTATGGTTATAAGTTTCCCAGTGTCGCCAACTTGGCCACCCATCTCTGCGTAGAGCGGTGAAACATCTACTACGGCAAAAAAATCAGAAATCTTGCCGGGGCCTTTTGATTGCTCGACGAAGCTCAACAGATTGCACTTGGTGGTTAGCGCGTCGTAGCCAACAAAATTCGTCGGAGGAAAATCATGATCTTCCAATTCGATGATAGTTTTTTTCTGGGCTGCCCTAGCGCGAGCGCGTTGCTCTTCCATCAGCTTTTCAAAACCTTCTTTATCGACTTCTAAACCGCGCTCGCGCGCCATCAACTCGGTAAGGTCGAGTGGAAATCCATAAGTGTCATAAAGCTCAAAAGCTGCCTTCCCAGGGATAATCCAAGGCGGCCCTGAAATTGATTGCTCCAACAAGATGCAAACTAAATTTAATCGCTCTGCACTCACTCGAATCAAGTGCGCAATTTCGGACACCCTCTTGGCGTCTTTATGCATGAGTTCAAAATACTCTCCCGTCATATCTGCGAAATCCTTCAACAGTCCAGTGTGAGCCGAACCAATTCTTTCTTCAATTTCGTCCAAATGCGGAATGATTGCGTGCTGTATTGCTAACGCCCCATTTTTTTCGAGGAGGGTCACTAAGTGGCCTTGGCCAGCTGTGACAAAATTTTCAATTGTCGTGCGAACTAATGTGCACATATGAGTCAAGGCTGACGGGTTCGTCGGTCTTGAATTCATTACCGCGTTAAACTCTGCGATCCCGCGATCCAACGTCTTGTTAAACGATTCTTCCTCCAGCTTGATCACGTCTTGGACGTGCTGCTTCTTGGCGCGGATTTCGGGGAAGATGTCGCCCATCGTGGCGGCGAGCACGTCCACGAGTTTGTAGAAGAACGGCTCGTGGAAGCCGAGCGTGCGGCCGTAACGCACCGCACGACGCAGGATGCGGCGCAGGACGTAGTTGCGGTCGGTGTTGCCGGGCTGGATGCCGTCGGCAATCGCAAAGCTCAACGTGCGGATATGGTCGGCGATGACGCGGAACGCCACGTCGGCCTTCTCCTGTTCGGTGTCGCCGGTGCTGCCGGATTTCGGGAGCGTCGAGCCGTAGCGCTTGCCGCTGAGTTTCTCGATGGCGTCGAAGATCGGGCGGAAGATGTCGGTCTCGTAGTTGGAAATTTTCGCGTTCTTGAAATCGGCCAGGCCCTTCGTGCCTTGGATGATGCTGGTGACGCGCTCGAAACCCATGCCGGTGTCCACGTGTTTGGCGGGCAGCGGCGCGAACGTGCTGTCCGGGTTCGCGTTGAACTGGATGAAGACGTTGTTCCAGATCTCGATGCAGCGGGCGTCGCCTTTGTTGACGAGTTGGCCGCGCGTGTTGCCATCGGGCGTGAGGTCAACGTGGATTTCGGTGCAGGGACCGCACGGGCCAGTTTCACCCATCATCCAGAAATTGTCCTTCTTGTTGCCGGGGACGATGTGGACGCGCGGATCGCAACCGACGGCGGTGAATTTCTTCGCCCAATACATCGCGGCTTCTTGATCGGCGATCTCGAACGGCGAGGCGTTCGCATTCGGCGGGATGTAGGTAGAGGACGTCATCGCCAGCGCGAGAACTTGTTCGAGTTCAACGGCCCACTTTTGTTCCCAACCGGGTTCGCCAAGATACGGACAGAAGACGGTGGCGTAGAGGCGCTGCGGCGGAAATTGCCAGACTTTGACGACGAGTTCCCACGCCCAATCAATGGCTTCGCGCTTGAAATAATCGCCGAAGGACCAGTTGCCGAGCATCTCGAAGAACGTGTGGTGATAGGTATCGAGACCGACGTCGTCGAGGTCATTGTGTTTGCCGCCGGCGCGGATGCACTTCTGGGTGTCCGCCGCGCGACCAGGCGTGTAGGGGCATTGGGTCTGGCCGAGGAAGATGGGCACGAACTGGTTCATGCCGGCATTCGTGAACAGCAGGTTGGGCGAGTCCGGCATCAGCGAGGACGAGGGAACGATGGTGTGTTGCTTCGACTTGAAGAAGTCGAGGAACGACTGGCGGATTTCAGTTGAGGTCATCGGATCAATTCAAAATTAAAAATGTAAAATTAAAAACCCCGAATTGCCGCGAGAGAACGCAGAGAACACAAAAAGATTCTTCCGCGACAAGGCGGGGAGATTAGCGGAATCCGGCGGCACGAGGCGAGATGGAAGTTTTGACGTGCGCGCCTGAACAGACTTGTAGGCGACGCCGTGAGGAGTCGTCCCAGTGCTGCAACGGTGCTGAACAAGGCGGATAAAATTCTTAAGCACGCCGATTGGATAAAAGCCCTGCTCGGCCAAAGTCGTGGCCAGTGACACGCGCGGTTACCGGCATCATCTACCGCTCGCCCGCTTTCAGTTCCATCACGCCGTCGCCAGATTATCTTCCAACACTTTGGATTTGCCCGACGGCGGTTCAACTTCGCCGGTTGTCGGCGCGTCGCCCCAAATTTTTATTGGTTCGTAAAAAGTATTCCGTTGCACCGGCGTGCGGCCGGCTTCGCGGATGGCTTTGATCATGTCGGCTTCGGTCTGCAATTGCGGTGAGGTCGCGCCGGCCATGTGGAAGATGTGTTCCTCGATGATGGTCCCGTGCAAGTCGTCTGCGCCGTAGCTCAACGCCACCTGCGCCAGCTTCATGCCCAGGCCCACCCAGTAGGCCGTGATGTGATCGAAGTTGTCGAGGTAGATGCGGCTCACAGCGATGGTGCGCAACGCGTCGAAGCCCGTGGGTGGCGTCTTCACCGGGATGTCGTTGTTCTCCGGCTGATACGGCAGCGGCACGAAGCCGACGAAGCCCTTCGTCTCGTCCTGCAACGCGCGCAATTGCCGTAGGTGATCCACGCGGTCAGCGAGCGTTTCGACGTGGCCGAACAACATCGTGCAGGTGCTGCGTCCGCCGAGCTTGTGCCAGGTGCGATGCACGTCCAGATATTCCTCGGCGGATTCCTTGCCTTTGGCGATAGCGCTGCGGACTTCCTTGCGGAAAATCTCCGCGCCGCCACCCG
>CAMCWI010000329.1 GCA_945882065.1 Akkermansia muciniphila | reverse complement strand
GGCGATGAAATGACGATGGAAAGAATTCACTCCATCAGGACAACTGAGAGCGACGAGGTTGGCAATTGAAAAAGTTTGGGAGTTGCGCGGCGTAATCCACCCGCCGCCGTCAGTGTGCCGTTGCCAGCGACGCCTGCGGCTATGACTTGATATGACATGAGGCAATTAAAAATTAGAAATTAAAAACTCAAAATGAGTTCGGCACGGGTCTTCATTTTTAATTCTGCATTTTTAATTTTGAATTGAAAGAAAATGCTAGGGTGACCACGGCAGATACGGAGCAAACTACCGTTGCTGCCTTCCGGCCCTGGCGGGGTTCGTAAGTCCACATTCCATGGGCCCTAGCGCGGCAAACTGTGCGGGAGCGAGGCGGGGGCTTCAAGTTAATTTCCGTCGTCGTGGAGCGCGACTGTGGGCGTTAGATTTCAATCACGGTGATTTCTCAGTGGAAACTTAATCGCGAAATACACGAAACACGCGAACGGGGCTTTGACGCCAATTCCACGAATTAACACGAATTCCCATTCGCGACAATTAGCGTAATTCGCGTCAAACAGTTTTTCGTCCCCTCAGTAAACCAGCACCAACACCGCCGCCTGCTCCGCCTCCTTCACCACATCCTCAAACTTCTTCTCCTTGACCGACGCCTCTTTGAGTTTGCTCGCCACGTCCGGCACGGACTCCAGAAAGCTCAGCAGATAACTGCTCTTCACCGCGTAATTCACATTTTCCGGGAGCGTGCCGCTCATGGCCAATGCTGCCGAAGCATTCAGTTTTGCGGAAACCACGCCCACCACGTTCCCGCGCTCATCCACCAACGCCCCGCCCGGACGGTGACCGTCTGCCAATATCCCGGCTGCATGGTGGTGCAGGTTCACGAAACAGACAAAAAGCTCAACGTCGCCGCAACGAAAAGCGATTCTTCGTCGGGGTGGGTCGAGAGATACGCTGACTCCAGATTCAAGCTAGGTTTTTGGAAGAGTGAGCAAACGTGGTGGCATGTCACAGGAGACGTAGATGGAATCAAGCGTGATTGGAAACTGCTGCCGGTGTACCATCCCGCCGCCAATTCGAACTACGATTCCGAATACAAGGGAACGATCAAGGTGCTCGCCAAGATTCGCAAATCCCCCCACGGAGAGGGTGAGCGTTGAATCAAATCTCGCCATCATCTGATTTCGGCGAGCCAAGTCGGCGCGACCGGTGGCGTTGCCAACCGCCAGCTCGGTCAGGGGAATCATTGTCAGCGGAATAAAGTCCCAGGCGTTCCCGGAGTGTGGCCGTCCTCGGCCACAGCAAGGTGAAACGTGCTGAGGCTTCTCAAACATTCCAAACCATCGTCCGTGCGCGCGTTGCTGCGCCCGAGGACGGGCGCACTCCAAATCATCGGTAGGGATCGCAGTCCTCTGCGAGCCGCTGGCTGGAACGGGAGCGTTCTGATTTACCACGACGGCGCGCAGGCGACTGACGCGCCCTACCATCGTATAGCAGAATGTTTGACGTCCTCCCTAACCCCAGCGCGGACTCGCTCGTTCCCACTCGCTCGGCCCTGCGGGCCTTCAGCTCGGGCTGAATTCCTTACCGATTCTTTTCCGGCTCGTCGCGCAAAACCATCGGCGAATCGAGTTCACTTCCAATCTCTACGCGACTCATGGTCTTGTGCATGGTGTCGGGGCAAAGATCAATTCCGCCGGGCCATTCCACACAGCCAAAGTCAGGATTGATCGTGACGGCGTTGAAGGTTTCTGAATCAAGAAGTTTTAAGAATACTCCGCCGCGTCGTTCTGGTTCGACCGGGAAAACGCCTTCGAGTCCATCGTTGAACTTAACTTTCAAACGATAGCCTGTGAGCGGCTGGGCTGTTTCAATCCGAACCATGCGGCTACTTTAGTCCAAAGGCTCGATTTTGGAAGGCTCTTGATTATGGCTGGCCTGCTCCCAAGCCAGCCGCAGTTCGTCCCGGTGCAACGCGGCCCATTCCAGCACCAGCACCAAAGCCCGACGCCGCATCGCGCCATTCATCACTTCGAGACTCTCGATGTTGACCTGCACTTCCTCGCCTTGATAGACGGCATGAAAATGAGGCGGTGCATGGTCGCCGTAGAACATGCGGATGATGATGCCGTAAAATCTGCTGAGTTCAGGCATAGAGACTATTTCAAATTCTGTGGATTGAGCGGCTTCAAATCCTTCGTCACGAACAGGCCGTCTTTGCGGATGAGTTCGCCGTCGAACCAGATTTCGCCGCCGCCCCATTCCTTGCGCTGGATAAGCACCATGTCCCAATGCACCGCGCTGCGATTCCCGTTGTCCGCGATCTCATACGCCTGCCCCGGTGTGAAGTGCAACGAGCCAGCAATCTTTTCATCGAACAAGATGTCGCACATCGGATTCAGGATGTAAGGATTGAAGCCGATGGCAAATTCGCCGATGTAACGCGCGCCCGCGTCGGTATCCAGAATCTCGTTCAATCGTTTGGTGTTGCTGCCGGTGGCTTTGGTGACTTTGCCGTTGGTAAATTCAAGGCGCACATTCTCGAACTTCGTGCCCGCGTAGATCGTCGGCGTGTTGAACTGGATGACGCCGTTGACGGAATCCTTCACCGGGCAGGAGAACACTTCGCCGTCAGGAATGTTCAGCAAGCCCTCACACATCTTCGCGCCAATGTTCTTGATGCTGAACTTGAGGTCTGTTCCGGGAGATTTGAGATGGACGCGGTCGGCCTTCTTCATGCGCGTCTGCAAGGGGATCATCGCCTTGGCCATCTTCCGGTAATCCATGGTGCAGACATCGAAGTAAAGATTCTCGAATGCCTCGGTACTCATGCCCGCGCCTTGCGCCATGCTCGGCGTGGGCCAGCGCAGCACGCACCAACGGGTCTTGTTCACGCGATGATCCAGCACGGGGCGGATGATTTTCGAGTAAAGCGACATGCGGTCGCTTGGCACGTCTGAGTTCTCGCTCATGTTGTCGGAGCCTCGGATGGCGATGTACACCTGCATCTTTTTCATGCGTGCGAGTTCGTGATTGCGGATGAGTGTGGCGTGCTTGTTGTCCGTGCCGCGCAGCACTTCTCGAACGACGCGCGTGTGGCGCACATCAATCAACGGCGTTCCGCCCGCCGCGCGAACAGCGCGGAGGAGTTCCACGGACATCTCATCCGGCACATCGGTCATGTCGAGCAGGACGTGGTCGCCTTTTTTGACGCGGGTTGAATAAGTGATGAGGAGGTTCGCGAGTTTGGTGAAGCGTGGGTCGGTCATAATTTCGGAAAAGGCTAGGGAAGAAACGCGAGTTGTCCAGCCGGGTTGTTGTCATAGGGGTAGGGACGGGTGTGCTGA
>CAMCWI010000328.1 GCA_945882065.1 Akkermansia muciniphila | reverse complement strand
GATTGTGAACTGCAAAACCCGGCAGATTTCAAACCGGATTCGCAGGATTGCTCGACGTTTAATACAAATCTTGATTCATCCCGGCAAACTATTTTCTGCCATACCTCGGTTGAGGTATGTGATGGCAACAGCAGGTTTGTTAGATTCTTCCGATGAATTTTTCCTCACGCCTTAGTCCAAACAAAATCATTCGCAAAACGTCGTTCGTTAAAATCCTCTTTGCACTGGCACTTGTCGCTGAATCCTTGTGCGAAGCGGAAACATTTTCAACCAGTTCACGTGGTCCGGTGATCACCCCCGGAATGAATGTGACGATCAGCCCCGGGCGCGTCCAAGCGGGCGGCTACACATTCACCAATCGCTGCCAGAAACCCACGCCATGGCAAGCGCAGTGGATCTGGCAAAGTTCTTCCCAGCCTAAATCCGAGATGGTTCAGTTCCGCAAAGAAGTCACTCTCGCAACCGAGCCGACGCAAGTGACGGCGTGGATGAGTGCGGACGTGAACTACAAACTTTACGTCAACGGCCAACTGGTTTCACGCGGCCCGGCGGATATCGGTCACGACTTCGTCCGCCCAAGAACAGGTCCACGCTGGTTATACGATTACCGCGATCTCACGTCCTATCTTCACGCTGGCACGAATGTCATCACGGCTGAAGTGTTCACCAACCGTTTCGTGGACTCGAACACAACGCGCTCGAACAATGCCTTTCTGTTCGAAGCCGAAGTGCAATCCCATGGCAAACCTTCGTTGACCATCAAGACGGACAACACATGGCGCTGCAACCCCGCCGACTGGATGTCCCCCAGCACCCAGGAATCGCGAGCGTGGCAATCGGCTGGCTTCAATGATTCAAGTTGGTCGTCCTGCGTCGCGGTTGAGTCTGTTTGGACTCCGCTGGTTGCCAGTGAACTCCCGCCCATGATGGAAGTGCGTTACCCGTGGCGGAATGTTTTGAAAACAAATGATACGGTGAAACAGGATGGACAGCGTTTTGTTTTTTCCGGTGACGGCAGTTTCACCGTGCAGTTTGATCGCGTCATCCCCGCGTATCCGACTTTGAAAGTGAATGGCGGGTCGGGAGCGACTTTGAGAATCGTGCCGGGCGAGAGGCTTGGTCAAAAAACGCGAACCCTAAGCCTGAAGCTGGGCGAAGGCGTTCAGGAATTTGAATATCCCTACATGGACAGTTTTTCCGTCCTGCGCATCGAAGCCACCAACGTGACAAGCCCCATCGAGATACAGGACATCGGCGCTGTGTTCACCTCCTATCCTGTGACCTACAAAGGCAGTTTCGAGTGCAGCGATCCTGAACTAACGCGCCTTTGGAATGCGACGCGTTGGTTGAATCAAATCTGTATGCACACCTTGCACCTGGATTCTCCAAATCACCAAGAACCCGTCGCTTGTGCGGGCGATTACCTGATTGAATCCATCGAAAATTATTACACGTTCGGAGAACCATGGTTGGCGCGACAGGACTTGCGGAAGATCGGCGGGATACTCCGGCAGTTGAATTACAAAAATTTCCACACCAGCTACTCGTTGCTCTGGTTGCAAATGCTCATGGCTTACTACGATCACACCGGAGACGCAGCGCTCGTGAAGGAACTCGCGCCTGAAGTCCACGGATTGCTGGACACCTACGCCAGTTGGCGCGGCAAGAACGGCCTGATCTCCGAAGCGCCCAATTATATGTTCATGGACTGGGTTACGATTTCCGGTTTCGGATGCCATCATCCACCGGCGGTGATAGGTCAGGGCTACTTGACGGCGTTTTATTACAGAGGACTGCGCGATGCACAACGCGTGGCGGAATTGACCGGCGATAAATCCCGCGCCAAGGACTACAACAAAATTCGCGGCGAAGTGATCAAGGCATTCAATCGCGAACTCTGGAATGACAACGAAGGACTCTACCGCGATGGAAAACCGTTTCAAACTTCCGTCAAACCGAGCGAATGGCTTCCGGCAGACAAAGACATTGAGACCTTCAGCACCCAGGTCAACGCTCTCGCCGTTCTCTATGACCTTGCACCGAAAAAGAAACAGTCGCCCATCATGGACAAACTCATGGCTCGCGCCGATCTGAATACGCAGCCGTATTTCATGCACTTCGTTTTCGATGCTTTGAATCATTCCGGAAGGTTTGAACAACACGCCGTCACGCAGATGAAACGCTGGCGCATTTTTGATGATACGCAGACGTATCGCGAGATGTGGAACGGAGGAGACTACAGCCACGCATGGGGCGGCACGCCGTTGATTCAGATGTCATCCCGCATCCTCGGAGTCGAACCCTTGAAGCCGGGCTTCAAAAGCTTCGTCGTTCGACCCCAATCCTGCGGCCTCGATTGGGCCAAAGGAATCGTCCCCACGCCGCACGGCGACATTGCGGTTTCCTGGACGAGAGCCAACGGGGAATTGAAACTTGAAGTGACCGTACCGGCGGGCTGTGAAGCCGAAGTCATCACCAACAAAAAGAAGCGCTTCGGACCGGGACATCACCAGATCACAGCAAGGGAGTGAACCGTTGATCCGATGCAGGGACCTTTAACGCAAAGGCGCAAAGGAGCGAAGACGCAATGGAGGAGCGAGGGCGGTCCCTCGCCCGCAGCGGGTGGACAGGAAATAGCGTATGGTTTGTTCCAAGCCTCTCTGGCTGGCGGAACGCTGCGGGCGAGGGACCGCCCGCGCTCCGGGGAAATCTTCGCGAGACACAACGATGTTGGGAGATACCGCTGCAAGGAGCAACGACGCAAGGAAAACGGACAAGTGGGAGGGAAGTGGTGCGACACTATTTGGTGTGGGGGCGTTGCATCTGACTGCTCAAGTTCGTTGTCCCAACTTTGCGCCTTTGCCTCTTGGCGTCTTTGCGTTAACGCCGCGTCCCCGATCAGGGCGTGATGGCGCGGAAGAAACGGTTGGTGTTTCCCGCGATAGGGACGGTGATGACGATGGGCGCGGTGTAGGTGAAGTTGGTGTAATCCGTCCAACTGCCCGCCACCAACGATGGCGAAGTCTGGATGCGATAGGGTTGACCGACGCTGGCATCAAGAAACGTGCAACTGAATCCGGTGACAGGGGAATAAACCGGGTTGCTGAATCTGCCTCTAGCAGGACTGATGTTGGCCTGTGCGATGTAGGGCGAGATGTTCGTACCCGCCATGGCAAAACTACCCCCCAAGAAAAGATGGGGTGTGACTGGAAGTGCCGCTCAGTTAAATGACCAGTAGGAGTTCCAGAGGTTGTTGGCGCGTGCGACGCGCAGGTTGAGCATGGCTTGGGCGTGGGTTTCCTTCCACCAAGCGCCTGCCAGTTTGAGGCGTTGTTGGATGACGTGA
>CAMCWI010000327.1 GCA_945882065.1 Akkermansia muciniphila | reverse complement strand
CGCCCGATCAAAGTTGTGATTACGAATTTCCCCGAAGGCAAAACCGAAGAACTCCACGCCACGAACAATCCCGAAGATGAAACCGCTGGCAAACGCAAAATCCCGTTCAGCCGCGAACTCTACATCGAGCGCGATGACTTCGCCGAAGTGCCGCCGCCAAAATTCTTCCGCCTGAAACCCGGCGGCGAAGTGCGGTTGAAATACGCCTACATCATCAAGTGCGAGGAAGTCGTCAAAGACGCGAGCGGCAACATCACCGAACTGCGTTGCACAGCCGATCTCGACAGCAAAACAGGCGGAGCGACTTCCGCCCGCAAGGTCAAAGGCACGATCCATTGGGTGAGCGCGCAGTATGCGATTGATGCTGAAGTGCGCCTCTATGACCGTCTCTTCACCGAAGCCGAGCCGGAGAAGGACGGCCGCGATTTCAAAACCGTGTTGAACCCCAAGAGCCTCGAAGTCATCACCTCCAAGTGTGAACCGAGCCTGAAAGACGCGAAGCCGACCGAGCGTTATCAATTCGAGCGCATGGCTTACTTCTCCCTCGATAAAGACAGCGCGCCCGGCAAGCTCGTGTTCAACCGCACTATCACGTTGAAGGATGCTTGGGCGAAAGAATCGCAGAAAAGTTAATCAGAACACTGATGCCGTTCACTAGCCCCTCGACTCTGTTGGCATGACCCATTAACGTCGCGCCCATGCAACTCAAGCTGATCAGCCTTTTGGGATTGGTCGTGTTCGTCGGCATCGCGTGGGCCATCTCCTCCCATCGCAAACTGTTTCCGTGGCGCACCGTGGCATGGGGACTGGGACTGCAATTCGTCTTCGGCTTCCTTATCCTCAAAACCAGCGCGGGTGAACGCGTCTTTGATTTCTTTCAGCGCGGCGTCACCAAACTTATCAGCTTCGCGGATGATGGATCAAAAATGGTTTTCGGCCCGCTGGCGAATGGGGATTTGCTTGCCGAAAAACTTGGTCCGGGCAACGGATTCATCTTCGTCATCACCGTCACGTCCACAATCATCCTCGTCGCGGCGCTCTCGTCGTTGCTCTATCACTACGGTGTGTTGCAACTCATCGTGCGCGGCACGTCGTGGATCATGCAACGCCTCATGCGCACCAGCGGCAGCGAAAGCCTGGCAGCCGCAGCCAACATCTTCATGGGTCAGACCGAAGCACCGCTCGTCATTCGTCCTTACCTTCCCAAGATGACGCGCAGCGAACTTCTCGCGCTCATGATCGGCGGCATGGCATCCATCGCGGGCGGCGTTTTGGCGGCGTATGTTTCGTTCGGAGTTTCCGCCGGACATCTGCTCACTGCGTCCGTGATGAGCGCACCCGCATCATTGATGATTGCCAAAGTGTTGATGCCGGAAACCGAGAAGAGCGAAACCGCCGCCGGGACAACCGCAACAATTCCCCGCGAGACGACCAACGGCGTTGATGCGTTGTGCCGTGGCGCGAGCGAGGGAATGATGCTGGCGATCAATGTCATGGCCATGCTCATCGCATTCGTGGCGGTGGTGGCGCTGGCGAATTACCTTTTCGCCTGGGGATTGCGTCCGTTCGGCATCCATGCCGAAGCACCGTTGCAAACCTTGTTCGGCTGGATCAATGCGCCGTTCGCATGGCTCATGGGTGTGCCGTCCAAGGATTGCCTCGCCATCGGCAGCGTGCTGGGCGAACGCATCGTGCTCAACGAATTCATCGGCTACCTCAGTCTAAGCAAACTCAAGCCGACGCTTGATCCGCGCAGTTTCGAGTTGGCCACGTATGCGCTGTGCGGCTTCGCCAACTTCGCGAGCATCGCCATACAGATTGGCGGCATCGGCGCGCTCGCGCCGGAACGCAGGAACGATTTGGCGAAACTTGGTCTGCGCGCAATGATCGGCGGATTGCTCGCGTGTTATCTCACGGCAACAATTGCGGGGATTTTGATTTGAGCCTCGCAGCGAGAGTCGCTACAACTTCTCCATGCTCAAGACTGGCATCCTCAATCCGCGCGTGCTCGAACTCATCGCACGAATCCGCCACACCAACACCATCGTCATTGCGGATCGTGGGTTTCCGTTCTGGCCGCAGGTTGAGACGGTGGACATCTCGCTCGTGGACGATGTGCCGACGGTGTTGCAGGTGTTGAATGCGTTGCGCGGCAGTTGCACGTTCGGCAAGGCGCGGATGGCCAAGGAGTTTCTTCGCTCAAACGACAAGCGAACTCAGGCTTTGTTTGTCGCCGCGTTGAAAGGCGCGACGGTGAAGTTCGAGCCGCATGTGGAGTTCAAGAAGCGCGTGCCCAACGCCATCGGCCTCATCCGCACCGGCGACACCACGCAGTATGGGAACATCATTTTGGAGTCGGCGTAGGGAGTGCGCCCGTCCTCGGGCGCAGCGGCCTGGCATGACGAAACGCTCGCGAAAAACTGTGATCCCTTGGTTGTTGAACGTTGCTGTGGTCGAGGACGGCCACACTCCGCACTAAGATTTCCTTCTGGGCAGCGGAGCGCGGAGCTTTTTGTAGAGCAACTTCTCGATTGGGCGTAACGGCCCCAACCATCTGTAAAGTGGCGAGTAGATCAATCGCACGCGCACGACCGAGAGGAACATCGTGAGCGAGGCGCGGAAGAGCGACGAGGAAACTTTCGACCCAATCTTGTCCGTCCATTCCGTCGGAACTTCTTTGACGGAGAACCCGGCACGCTTGAGCGAGACGAGCAAGTTCACATCAAACGCGAGGTCGGCGATCTGGAGCGCGGGATGGATTTTTTCCGCAGCAGCGCGACGCATCACTTTGCACGGGCATTGCGTGTCTTTGATATTCATCCAGAACAGCGATTGCACCACGAGATGAAAACAGCGGCTGCTGAACCGTCTCAACCACGGCTGCGCCTGATGCAGCACCGCGCCCGGCAACCAACGCGAGCCGATGATACAGTCCGCTTCGTTGAGTCGCTTGACCAACGCATGAAACGCTTCCGGCGGCGACGCACCATCCGCATCCACGTATCCGATGACTTCCGCTTTTGAAGCGAGCTTGAGTCCTTCGATGAGTGCGCCGCCTTTGCCGATGGGATCGGGGAAATCCAACAAGCTGATGGAGGAAAATTCTTTGGCGACGCGTTCAACCACGCCTCGTGTGTTGTCCCGACAACCATTCAGCACCACGACGAGTTGGAAACTTCCGGTGTAGTGATTCTGGAAGTAATGACCGAACTCGCGCAGCACCGGTTCGATGCGCGCTTCCTCGTTGTAAGCTGGAATGAGCAGCAACAGACTGGGTTCGGCCACGCGCTATGAATAAACACACGATGAACCAAAAGCAATCACGAGCATTGGCAAAAGCAATGGATCAGTTCC
>CAMCWI010000326.1 GCA_945882065.1 Akkermansia muciniphila | reverse complement strand
TCTCGTCGGCGGTCAGTTCAGTCTCGCCTCGAAGAGCGCGATCAAACTTGGAATCAAAACTCGTCAGCGTGAGCAGGAATGATTCGATGGCGAGGCCGATTTTCTCCGTCGTAATTGCTGGCGAGCCGAAGGCTGCAGTGAAGAGTGCGAAATAATTTGTCCTGGCCGACAGTTTCGCTACCACGTTCGTCAGCGATTCATCCATCTCAGTATGGTCTTGAATGGGCATTAAAGCCTGTGCTCGCAGCGACGGCGCGCGCCCATCCCAAAAGAACGAACTCTTCCAAGCGAGATTGAACAGCGGCATCGCGTTGCGGCTTCCTACTTGGTCGCGCACACCGATGCTGTATTTCCGCGGATCGGTGAAGGCGTGTTTGGAGTCGTGGCACGAGGCGCAGGAGAGCGTGTTGTTTTTGGAAAGCCCTGTTTCGCGAAACAGTCGTTCGCCGAGCGCCACGCGCTCCTCGGTGAGGGGATTGTCGTGCGGCAAATCGGGGATTGGAAATGTGGCGCTCATCTGAAAGCGGTAGGGAGTGAACTTTTCCGGGAGGTGGAGCGGTTTCAATTTGGTTGTCGCGGTCGCTTCGGGACTCAACGCGCTGATGCGTTGAACCTGAAATGCGCCCGGCAGATTGGCGGCAAGCGCGGCGGCGATGGGATCGCCTTCGCGTGAATGAGTGGATGAACCGTCCTTGGTGAACGAGAGAGGGCGCGGCGCGTTGAGTAGTTTTGCGAGGTCGAAATCAAGGTCGAGCCGGCTCTCATTGGCGAGATTCAGCGGAGCGGCGAGCGTGATGAGTGTGCGGTTCGTGTCGCGGGCGAAGTGAAACGACCAGCCATCGTGAGCACTTGCGGAATTGAGCCAGTTTCCTTCCATTGCGAGGAAGATGTAGCCCCCTTGCCAGTTCCAGTGGAGGCCATTGAGGTTTGGGTTCAGCGGATGATCCGCGGCGTGTTGCGCGGGGTCGGAGTAGTTTTGGTTTTCACCAAGTCCCACAGCAAAGCGCAGGCTGCGATACTCGCCTGAAGGGACGGATGCGATGCGATGGGACGACCGGCCCCGTTCCAAATCAAACCAAGCGACTTCGTTCGTGAGTTCGAGCCACGAGCCATCGGTGCGTTGCAGAGCGAAGCCGCTGACGAGATAGCTGATGCGTGTGATGGAAAAAGTTTCTCCGGAAGAAGTTTTATAGCGGAGAGAGGTGGGCTGAATGGGTTCGCCTGAGAGCTTCGGGGTGATTTCCAACTGCAAAGAAGCTCCAATTACCAAGTTCCAACATCCAGAGAACATCCAAACACCAATTACCAAGGCGAGCGTTCGCAGTGTGGCGGTGTGTTTGAAATTTGGAGTTCGGTGCTTCACTGAATGTTGGTGACTAGTTGTTGGAGCTTATCGTAAATCAACAGCGGGTCGGGCAACACACGATTTTGCCGCAACCCGCTGGTTGTCTCTCCGAGACAAATCATTTGCTCATGGATTGATCGTGAATCCGCCGGTGAACGTGAACACCGGGATGCTGAATGTCACCACCACGTTCTGCGCGCCTAGCGTGGCGTTGGCGGGGATCGTGAAATTTGCCAGCACGGTGCCTTGGGTCGTGTAAGACGTGCTCGTGGCTGTGAGTGAGCCCATCGTGACGCTGGTGATCGGTGCGTTGGCTGGAGGCGACGGTGGTGTGCCGGGCAATGTGATGGCCAGAGTGATGTTCGTGCTGTTGCCGCGACTCACGCTGCCGCCGGGAACAGGAAAAGTTCCGCCGCTAGTGCCACCACTCGTGCCGCTGACGGGATCGTAAGTGGCAAGCGTAGTCATCGCCACGCGGTAAAACTTGTTGCTGTCCGCGCTCGCGCGAGTGTTGCTGCCGGTGTTCAGCGCGGCGGCGATACCGGTGACGTTGGTCGTCCAGCTTGTGAGATGGGTCGAGGATTCAACGCGATACGTTCCGCCTTCAATCGCGCTCCACGTCAGTGTCACGTTGCCACTGTTGACGGAAGGCTTGTTGAGCGACGGAGAAAGTTTTGGCCCGCCGACAAAGTTGGTGACGACGGTTTCTGCAAGAGTGGTGACCGCTGCGCCAGTCGGGCTTCCGTAAAACGCGCGTCCGATGTTGTAGGGATAAACCGGCGCTCCGTTGCTGCTGATGCAGACGAAGTAGGCGTAAGTGCCGCCGGGAAATTCCGGTGTCACACACCAGCGACCATTGTATTCGTCGAGATCGAATTGAACGCCCTGAGTCTGGCCGAGGTCGCCGAGATAATCGTTGTCCTCCATGTAGCGACTGAGGGGGTAGGTGGTGCTGACGGTCGGGCCTGATAGCGCGGCAGAGACGCCGTATTGCCGCACGGCCCATTGCGGGATGTTGGTGCGTCCGACGACGGTGAGGTTTTGCGTTCCGTTCTGTCCGTCGCGAAGAACGTATCCGCTGACCATGCGCCGGATGCCGCTCGCAGAATTGCTCGCGCTGGAATAACCGTAAGGGCCATACACAGGAAAACCATCGCGCACCCAGCCGAGGATCGGCGAGTGCTTCGTCACGGCGTTCGTGCTTTCGCTGTAAGTCTTGGTGGTGGCGTTGTAGTCCACATGATCGCCGAGCAGGTAGCGGAGCGCGATGGGATTGGCATGGTAGTGATGGTTGCCTGTACCTTCCTGATGCGCGTAGCCGGGATCAAACGTCACGCCTTCGTTCACGTAGGCTTCGCGATTCCAATAACCCGTGCCGTTGCCCGCTTCCGCCGAACCTGTCCAAACGAATCCATCACGCGAATCAAACATCGCGATGCCATCCACGAAGTAACCGATTACGCCCAGCGCGGTCACGGTCTTGGATGCAGGCACAGTTGGCGTGCGCGGGATGCGGTAGAACGCCTTTTGGTTTTTCGGCAGGTTCGGGAAAGCTCCATTCAGCCACGGCCCCATCGTGTGACTGCCAAGACCAGTGCTGCGGATGTAAACCCAGCTCGCGGACGAATAAACTTCCTGGATGCCGGAGTAAGCGGGCGAGCTTTGGGTCTGTGTGCCGTTGCTCCACATCGAGACGGAGACGCCGTTTGTCTTATTGGCGTCGGTCGTGTAGATCCGGGCGTATCTGCCGGAGTAGGTTGTGAGCCACGAATTAGTGCGTGGGTCTTGGGCGTGTGTTGTTGTGGCGACGAATGAAACCGTGGCAGCGATTGCGAGTGTGAGCCGGAGCAGGTTCGTTTTCATGGCGCAACTCTACGCGAGGCAACCTTAAGGAAACGTGAAGGCAGAAAAATCTTCCAACTATGCGGCAATGACGGAACAATTCCCGCGTGACTCTCGATGCCGCCCAGAAACAACACGCCACGCTCGCCACGGAAATCCGCGCGCACGATCACGCCTATTACGTCGTCGGCAAGGCGGACATCACGGACTTTGAATACGACGCGCTGTTCAAGCAGTTGCAGGATTTGGAGAAGGCGTTTCCCCAACTCGT
>CAMCWI010000325.1 GCA_945882065.1 Akkermansia muciniphila | reverse complement strand
ACGAGCGACACGGGCCTTTTCAACCGTCTCAGCCATGATGGAATGAGGAATTCCCTTGAGCTTGAGATCTAGTTGGAAGCCGGTAATCCCCTTCTCTGTTCCGGCGATTTTGCAATCCATGTCGCAATACGCATCTTCCCATCCGATGATGTCGGTGAGCAGTTGGTATTTTGAAATCTTCTTGTCGTTGCCGTATTCGGTGCAGATGCCTACGCTGATTCCTGCGACTGGACGGATCATCGGAACACCAGCATCCAATAGTGCGAGCGTGCCGCCGCAGACAGATGCCATCGAAGTTGAGCCGTTGGATTCCATGATTTCACTGACCACACGCACCGCGTAAGGATATGTGTCCAAAGGAATCATTGAAGCGATACTGCGTTCTGCGAGCGCGCCGTGACCGATCTCGCGACGACCAGGGCCGCTGATGCGACCTGTTTCGCCTACGGAGAAATTCGGGAAGTTGTAGTGAAGGATGAAACGCTTCTCGTTTCCGCCACCGGTGTAGGAATCAAACTCCTGAACGTCATCGCCTGTGCCAAGCGTCACGAGCGATACGGCCTGGGTTTCGCCACGGGCGAAAAGTGCCGAACCGTGAGCGCGAGGAAGAATGCTGACTTCACTGGAAATTGGACGAACGACATCAAACGCACGACCATCCAAGCGTTTTCCATGGTTAAGAACCAAACCGCGAACCGCTTCCTTCTGGATATAATAAAACGCGTCGTTGATGACGAACTTGGTCACTTTTTCAGCACCAAATTTCTCGACGAGCTTTGCGCCGACTTCGTCTTGAATGGCTTTACACGCGGCTTCGCGATTCAACTTACCGGGCGTCAGCAATGCAGGAACAAAACGATCGCCAGCGAGCTTCTTGGCTTCTTGCAGAATTTCGTCAGGAACGATGTTCAGCGTGATGGCGCGCTTTTTCTTGCCTGCTTTGGCGGCAAGTTCGTTCTGCGCTGCAATCAACGGCGCGCAAGCGTCTTGACCGAACTTTAGTGCAGCAGCGAAATCTGATTCCGTGATTTCTTTGGCAGCGCCTTCATACATCACGATGTCAGTCGCATTGCCGACATAAACGAGGTCGAGATCGCTCTCCTTCATTTCGGCGTGCGTCGGATTGGCAACAAATTTTCCGTTGATGCGACCGACGCGCACTGCGCCGAGCGGACCATCCCACGGAATATCGCTGACCATCAATGAAGCGCTTGCACCGATGATGCTGAGGATGTCGGGATCGTTCTCGCCGTCAGCGCTGAGGACAACAGTCTGCACTTGCACTTCGTTGTACCAACCTTTGGGAAACAGCGGACGGATCGGACGATCCGTGAGGCGGCATGTAAGAATTTCCTTTTCCGTCGGGCGACCTTCGCGCTTAAAATAGCCTCCGGGAAATTTTCCGGCTGCAGCTGCCTTCTCGCGGTAATCAACGGTGAGCGGGAAGAAGTCTTGGCCTTCCTTGGCTTTCGTTGCCGCCACGGCGGCCACGATAATAACGGTTTCTCCGAGTTGCACTGTCACGGCACCGTCAGCTTGCTTGGCAAGTTTGCCGGTTTCGATGATGATTTGTTTGTCGCCGACTTGGGCGGTAATTTTTGATGGCATGGTAATTTAATTGCCGCCACCACCGAGGAACTTCAGTGAAACTCGAACGCACTCGAGTCTGACTGAAATCTCCCGGGGCAACGGGCTTTATTGCGTGAGCTTGTTGTCTGGAAAAAACGGGTTGTTCACGCATTACGACCCGATCGGTTGAAACGAAAAGCGCGCGGCATTCGCCACGCGCTCTGGAAAATTAGCGACGCAGTTTCAGTTTTTTGGTCACCGCCTGATAACGCGGCTTATCCGTGTCATGCAAGTAATCAAGGAGACGTCGGCGTTGGCCGACCATCACCAAAAGACCACGACGGGAGCTGTGGTCTTTCTTGTTGCCCTGCAAGTGTTCTGTGAGGTGGTTGATGCGATGGGTAAGCAGCGCGACTTGCACGTCAGCAGAGCCGGTGTCTTTCTCGTGCAACCTGAATGTTGAGATCGTCTTTTCTTTGGGTTCCATACTTGTCTTATTTCAAAATAATGATGAATGAGGCTAGTTATTCACCATGTCTGTGTAAAGCATTTTTAATTTATTGAACCGGTTGTTTTTTATTTTTCACAGTCGAATCACCCCATGTTCCCTGCCCTTTTAATCAATTTGGCACGAATTGCCGATCCTCGGCGGCGTTGCGTTGCGTTCGTCAGGAATTCAAACTTCTCACCGCTCGCAGGAGCGGTTAGCAGACGATACGCAACTAACGCTCTCGCGGACGAGTGACCGTCCGTATCAGGTGAACGAGGAGAGTGTCGCATTCGGATTATCCACCACCTTTCTGGCTGGCCATGCCTTGACGTTGAAGACTGAAGCAGAATCAAGCCATTGCCAAACTTCCGCGTTACGAGTAACGCGCGCTACAACGGCACAGACATTCCCACCAGAAATGTAGGATGCTTCTGCACTTCCATGCCCACATGCACAATGCCGCCGCCCTTCAATTGTTTGGATAACTTGAGAACAAGCTTCGTCGCCTCGGCATCACGTCCGAGACGTTGCGCAGCCCCCACATCGAACGACACCCCGCGCGACAGCGGCACAGACATGGCCAGTTCAAATTGGTGTTCGGAAAAATGCCGGTAGTGATAGCGCATGTGCGCCATGGCAAGTAGTAAATCTTTGTTCCATATCCCGGTGCTCACAAAAGCATAAGGACTGATCTGAAACGGACGAACGCCATAGCAGAAACCCCGACTCTCAGAGAGACGCCTCCACCACGATTTTTCGAGAATGCGGTAGGATGGATTCAAAGGATTGATGGACTCTTCTTCTACCGTATCCAGGGAATCCAACAATAGATCAGCGACGAAACCACGCTGCCCATCGAGCCAATCCATGAAAGGCAGATCAATCGCCGCCTCTCGAAAACCTGTGACGACCGACCGAGACAACGCCCCCGCTGCAGTGCGTGTGGCGCGATTGCCAAACGACTCGAAGCCGCCGTCCACCGGGTCGAGATACCAGTTCAATGTGTTGATAGAATGAAACCGGTCAGAGAAGATTTTTTCAGAATTATTCCCGAACGCATACTCAAAGCACTCCCAAAATGTGACAGGCACTCCATCAGGTGACTCGATCACAAGTTTGGGAACTTTGTAATTAAGCTGCATGAGCTGACCACAAGCCCGCTCGCTGAACACACCCACAAACAGTGCGACAAGACAGCTACAGCTCCAGATTGTACGACTCACAAATTACGACTTGTTAAAACTAAGGCAGGTAAATGTTGGCAGATGAAGGATCAATTCCTCCGGTGTGACCGCGAACAAAACAGAATGGATAAATCAGACGACGACATGAGAACTCTAGCGGTGGTGATCCTCTCGGATCGAATCGTTGTCTTTACACTCCTTACTCCTTTAGCAACTCCCGAAAA
>CAMCWI010000324.1 GCA_945882065.1 Akkermansia muciniphila | reverse complement strand
TCGTTCACCTTCGAGGTCATCGAACGGATCACCGCAAGGTCGTCCGCGCACGATTCCGCGATCTTGGGAAACATGGAGCTGATCGGGATGCCGCTTTTGCCATACTGCTTGAACTCAAACGGGCTCGCGAAAATCTTGCCGTTGTTGTCGAACTGAGTCCGCTCCACCTTCACCGGCATCGGCTGCCCGGTCAGTTTTTTCAACATCGGCTTGGGATCAAACGAATCTATGTGCGAAACGCCGCCGGACATGTAGCAAAAGATCACGTTCTTGGCGCGTGGCTTGAAATCGGGCTCGGGTTGGCGCAGCGCGCCGAACAGATTTTGCGGCATCAATCCAGCCAGAGCCAACATGCCGAAGCCGGTCGAGCAGCGCTGGAGCATTTCGCGGCGATTGATCATTCTATTCATGGTGTGGCTTGGTTTGGTCATCGGATGAAAATAAATTCCTTCAGGTTGAACATGGCGTGAGCGAGATCGGCCCATTCGGAGGACAGACCCGCGAACTGCTTCGCTGCTTTCAAACGCTCCTCAGCCTGCGCGAGTTCTTTGTTCAAGCTTTCATAGTCTGCTCGCTCGGTCTCGGTCATCGCATCAACGAGGTTCTGGTCTGTGATGGTGTCAGATTTGCCGGTAGCCAAAACTTCAACTTCGTGGGCACTCAAAGCGCGACCATAGATACGGGCCTTGTGAATCCTGCCGGACAACATCCTTTTATCACCCGGCTCGCCGTGACGGTTACCAAAGAGCACCTGTGATTTGCCGGCTTCAAATGTGACGAGGCCGTCGCTCTTGTAGGGTTTTCCGTAAACCTTGCCATTGCGATAAGCGGTTATCGTTCCGTCTTCGTCATACACCATCACCAAATGAACGGGAGCTTTGGTCGCTTCCGTCTCGGGCGCACCTTCAAAATCCTGCGTGCGGTGAAACACCTCACTGCCCGCCAGCCAGTGCTGCGGTTGCTTCTCCGCAAACACGATGGAATCGAAAATACCGCCGTCGAGAGTTTGTATCGTCATCACACCGCCGCCTTGTTGTTTGAGATCGGCCAACTGAACCGACACTTCCATCGTCTTTGCCTTAAGCGTTTTGGTCAACGGAGCGGAGGCGAGGTAGCTACTCTTGCCATCGAGCAACAGAGAACCTTTCACGATTTTGGCTTTGCCCAATGCCTTGGTTTCCAAACCGCCGCGCTCTTTCAAATTTCTTTTGAAATCCCATGAAGCCACCGGCTCGGGAAGGGTCACAGGCTGAATGCCACTGCTTTTTCGTTGCGCATAGACTCGATCAGTCGCATTCGACTTCAGGGTCGCGAAGCGCTTTGACATTTGTTGCACGGAATCTTCTAGCTGCTTGCGCTCTGCGATCATCGGTGTGCGCTGTGATTCTGTTACATTCAAAAAATCCTTCGCGCGCTCGGTTTCTTTCGCTGTGGGCTTGCGGCCAAGAGATCGTTCAAACATGTATTCGACACGGCGCGCGGTGTCTGCGAGACCGGGATCGCGCTTGACCTGCTCGGCCCAATGCTCCGCGAGCTCGATGACGAATGGGTCGTTCAAGAGCGTCAGGGATTGGCCGGGAACATTCGTGACCTCGCGCTTGCCAACTGTGCTGGCAGGCGCAGGCGCATCAAACGCGGACAGAAACGGGTCGAGGTCGTTGCGCTTCACTCGAAGGTAAACACTGCGTCGGGGCGCTTTCCCTCCGACCGGCGGTCCGTACATATCGTCCAACTTCAGATCACCCGTGACGCTGAGAAGCGCATCACGGATGGATTCAGCTTCAAGCCGGCGCACGTTGAAATGCGAGAGCAGAATGTTGTTCGGATCTTTTGCGAGTGCGTCAGCAGAGGCGACGCTCGACAATTGCCATGTTTCCGTTGTGACGAGATACTGGATCAGTTTCTTGATCGAGTAACCATGATCTGCAAACCAGACGGCGAGGTGATCCAGCAATTCCGGATGCGATGGCTCCTGGCCCATGCGCCCGAAATTGTCCGGTGTGGCTACAATTCCACGACCAAAGAGATGATGCCAGACGCGGTTCACGATCACGCGCGTCGTTAGCGGATTGTCTGCACGCAAGAAATCCTCGGCCAGTTGCCGACGGCCGCTTTCCGTCTTGGGATAGGGCGTTGTATCAATCGCGTCGAGAAACCGGCGTGGCACCAGATCGCTCGGTTGTTTGTGTTCGCCCCGGACAAAGAGCGGTTGATCCACCGGCTCAGTTTCAATCACGCCTTGAGCCCGAGTCGGAACGCGAATCGATTCTTCACCCTTGCGATAAGTGGCCACGAGCGGTTTGATTGATGCGAGTTCGCTCAATTGATTTCGCAGCAGCCCGGCCTTGAGCAGTTGATCGAGGAAAAGAGTCTGATCATCGGTCAGATTTCCGTCTCGCCACGCTTTCGCCGCGTCTTTTGTGGCAGCGGCATAAACCTCCGCGAGTTGGACCGCGTTCGTTGCCGTTTGATTTTTCGCATGGCGAAACAACTCGGCAAAGGAGGATACTTCTCGCGGACTTGGATCGCCCGCCCGCGTGATGACAGCCGATGAGATACCGAACCAAGATCGAGTTGTATCCACGTCCGCCAGTAATGGCTGATCCGCAGCGGTGGCGAGTTCGATGTGAATTTGATCACCCTCCCAGTACTCCAAGCTGTGCTTCACCCACTTCCACTGACCACCCAACAGATCGTTGACCGGAAAAACCGTTCCCTTGCGCGGATAATTCTGCACCACATACCTGACCGACGCTCCGCCATCACCTGCGACACGCATCCAGAGATCATATTTTTGATCCAACTTAAACTTGGGCGAAAGAATCACCCCGCGATCCTTTGTGGAAGTCAGATGCGAGTAAACTCCCGCCGGATAAATTCCTGACACAATGCTCTCGCCACCGGCCACAATGGAGATGTCGCCCGCCTTGGTGATCGTGCGAACTCCCGGACCATCGTGACGCCAACTTGCGAAATCAGAATCTGCGGACAAATCCCATTTCTTGACGAACGTTCGGTTTGTCTGTGCGACGCCATCGCCAACCGTTTTCCACCAAGCTGTTAGTTTGCTTTCGGGTGAATTGGTCGCGTCGCCACTCTGGTGAAGGAGAAAAAATGGATGCAGCGCCGAGGTGGTATCTTTTGCCGACAGCATAGTTTTCTTCAATCGCTCATCAGGCGTCGCCAATTTTGTTGCAAGCGCTGCCGCATCTTTCATCCAAGCCTCCGCGAGCAACGCTTTGATTTTATTTTTTGTTTTAGCCAGGTCAGCGCGTTGCTTTGGTTCGTCTGCGTTCGGGGCGTCCACGGCGACCGTCGCCGGCGGAGCGGAAACGAAGATGCCATACCAGCCGTAATAATCCTTCTGACTGATGGGATCGAACTTGTGATTATGACAGCGGGCGCAAGAAACCGTCAGACCTTGGAACGCTTTCGACACGGTGCCGATCTGGTCGTCGGTGAATCGAAC
>CAMCWI010000323.1 GCA_945882065.1 Akkermansia muciniphila | reverse complement strand
CCCGGCGGGTATTCCTCGCGCGCCGTGAAACCCATTGCACTCCGCATGGTGATGGAAGTGGCGCAACTCATCCGCAAAGAATTTCCCGGTCGCTCTCTCTCCGCCATCGGCGGCGTGGAGTCCGGCAACGACGCGGCGGAGTTCATCCTCCTCGGCGGTGACACCATTCAAGTCTGCACCGGCGTCATGAAGTTTGGTTACGAACATGTGAAACCCATGTGCGACGAACTGCTCGCGTTCATGGAGAAACATAAGTTCGAGACGCTGGCGGATTTCAAAGGCAAGGCCCTCCCGTATTTCACCACACACGCCGATCTCGTGAAGCGTCAAACCGAACGCAAAGCCGCCCAAAAAGCTGCGGCTGCTGCCGCCGCGCCCGCCAAGAAGATGGTCCAAGCCGACGGCGAATGGACTGGCGACGACTTCGTGAAACAATCCAACGATCTGGCACGGTAAAACAACGATGTGCTAAGACAGGATTTACAGGATTGTGCAGGATTTCCTCAAAAGCGGGTAAATTCAATCCTGTAAACCCCGTTAATCCTGTCTCGTATTTTTCTTTCAAATAATTTTATGGTAACAACACTCGAACCCTGTCCCAACTTCATCGGCGGCGAATGGCTTGAATCCAAAACTACGCGCACGCCAGTTTTCAATCCTTCCATCGGCGACATCATCGCGGAATGCCCCATCGGCACGACGGCGGATGTGAATGCAGCGGTTGAGGCAGCGCAAGCGGCCTTCCCGGCGTGGATGGAAACGCCGCCGGTCGAAAGGGTGCGGATTCTCGCGCGGTTCAAGATGTTGATGGAGGATAATTTCGAGGACATCGTCCGTTGTAACACCCGCGAGCACGGCAAGACACTCGTGGAATCGCGCGGCGATGTGAAGCGCGGCATGGAGGTGATCGAGTTCGCGCTCGGCGTGCCGTCGTTACTGATGGGTGACGTGATCGAGAACATCGCGCGCGGCATTGATTGCGAGGCGATCCGCCAGCCGCTCGGCGTGTGCGTCGGCATCACGCCGTTCAACTTTCCCGCGATGGTGCCGCTGTGGATGTATCCTATCGCCATCGCGTGCGGAAACACGTTTATCCTTAAGCCGAGCGAGAAAGTTCCGCTCACCGCCATCAAGATTGCGAAGCTGCTAGAGAAAGCCGGACTGCCAAAGGGGGTGCTGAACATCGTTCACGGCGGGCGCGAAGTGGTGGACGCGCTGCTCACGCATCCGAAGGTGAAGGCGATTTCGTTCGTCGGCTCGACGCCAATTGCGCGCTACATCTACGAAACCGGCACGAAGCACGGCAAGCGTGTCCAGTCCAATGGCGGCGCGAAGAATTACGTCATCATCATGCCGGACGCGGACGTGGAAAATTCTACGCGCGGCGTCATCGAAGCGGCGTTCGGTTGCGCGGGTGAGCGTTGCATGGCGGGATCAACCGCCGTCGTCGTGGGTGGCGCAGAGAAAACAGTTCTGCCCACGCTCATTGAAGCAACGAAACGTATCAAGGTCGGCCCAACTGACCGCGACACGCAGCCGGACATGGGCGCAGTCATCACGAAGCAACATCGCGATCGCGTGTTGGAGTTGATCGAAGCTGGCGTGAAGGAAGGCGCGAAGATTCCCGCCGACGGTCGCGGCGTGAAAGTCAGCGAAGCACCGAATGGTTTTTATGTTGGTGCGACCATTCTGGATCGTGTTGAACGCGGAATGACGGTGGCGAAGGAAGAAATCTTTGGTCCCGTGCTCAACGTGATGCACATGGAGGATTTGGATGCGGCCATCGAGCTGGCGAACAAATCGTTTTACGGCAATGGTGCTTCCATCTTCACGCGATCGGGCAAGGCGGCGCGGGAGTTCAAGCATCGCGTCAATTGCGGGATGGTCGGCATCAACATCGGCGTGCCGGCTTCGATGGCGTGGTTTCCGTTCAACGGTTGGAACGAGTCGTTCTTCGGCGACTTGCACATGCAAGGCAAGGAGGGCGTGCAGTTCTTCACGCATCAAAAGGTCACGACGAGCCGCTGGTTCAGCTACGGCGAAGGCGACATCTGGCACACGGAAGCGAAGAAGTGAACAGACGATTTGGATGTGTAGAGTTTACTGTGTAAGTGGCCAGAACGAAGAGAGAGGATAGGAGACTATGGCCATAACTGAAGCGGTGTTGGATGAACTATTGAAGGATTATCAAAAGCCCGAGGATTTGCTGGGGCAGAACGGGCTGCTTAAGGTGTTGCAGAAGCGACTGCTTGAAAAAGCGATGGGGGCGGAGTTGACGGTGCATTTGGGCTACGGCAAGCATGACCCCGCCGGGCGAAAGACCGGCAACTCACGCAACGGCACGACACCCAAGACGCTCAAGGGAGAGTTTGGGAGCATGGAGCTGGCGACCCCGCGAGATCGCAACGGGACCTTTGAACCTCAGATTGTGGCCAAGGGGCAACGACGGTTTGAAGGGTTTGACCAGGCGATCATCAGCTTGTATTCGCGAGGACTGACGACGCGTGAGATCGAGGGACACCTGTTGGAGATCTACGGCGTGGAGGTGTCACCGAGTTTGGTGTCGCAAGTGACCGACGCGGTGTGCGCGGAGGTGCAGGTCTGGCAGAACCGACCGTTGGAGGACGTGTATCCGATTGTTTATTTTGATGCGCTGTGGGGCAAGGTGCGAGAGAACGGAACGGTGAGCAAGGTGGCGGTGTATCTGGCATTGGGGATCACGATGGCCGGGAAGAAGGAAGTGCTGGGGATGTGGGTGGCCAGCAGTGAAGGGGCGAAATTCTGGCAGCATGTGTTGACGGAATTAAAGAACCGGGGCGTGAAGGACATTTTCATTGGATGCGTGGATGGGATCAAAGGATTTCCCGAAGCGATGGCAGTGGTGTTTCCGGCGACGCAAGTGCAGTTGTGCCTGGTGCACATGGTGAGACATTCCCTGAGCTATGTGGGGTGGAAAGAACGCAAGGCTGTGGCGGCGGATTTGAGAGTGATCTATCGGGCGGCGACGGTGACCCAAGCCGAGCAAGCACTGGTGGCATTTGAAGCCAAGTGGGATCGCAAATACCCGACGATCAGCAAGAGCTGGCGGGCGCACTGGGCGGAGTTGGTAATGTTTCTGAAATACCCTGAAGAGATACGACGAGCCATCTACACGACCAACGCGATAGAATCGGTGAACCGATCCTTGAGGAAGATCAGCAAGAACCGAGGAGTGTTTCCGCATCAGGAATCGCTGCTCAAGCTATACTGGTTGGCCCTAGAGCGGATCGCCAAGAAGTGGACGATGCCGATCGCCAACTGGAGCGAGGCGTTGAATCGGTTTGCGATCGAGTTTGGGGAGCGGATGCCCAAGCTGGACTGAGGAAAAGAGATGAAGAACGACTCACGAACCATTGACCGCCGGGGGCGCGAGCTGGGGCTCGCCGCTCGCCCCCGGCTCATTTTAACTCGCGGCTGACGCCCGGGATATTGAACAAACAAAAACCAAAACAAAA
>CAMCWI010000322.1 GCA_945882065.1 Akkermansia muciniphila | reverse complement strand
TTGACTTAGGCAACTATCTCCTATCACTCCAGACCTGACGGTGCGATCCGAATTCGGAATGTGCTTCCAGTGACCATTCGTTAGAGTTGGGATCTTTGAGCTTCCAAACTATGCTATATCCTCTTCATCTCGGTTCGGTAGCGCCGATTATGACTACGTCAGGATCAACTGTGATAACATAAGGCCCGCACTTCGCGGATGGCTTTCGGAATGAAAGGTTCACTCCCTGTTAGCGTTAATGACGCGTTGGTAGAATTGCTCAGTCGGGTTAGAAGCTCGTCGCAACCCCGAGCTACTAGCGCATAACTATTCTTATCAGATACGCAGAACTTCCTCCATTCATCGGTCGCCCTTCGTTTGCTATTCCAGATGAGCAGTAGAAAGATGATCGTAACGAAGAACACAGAGCCAAGAAGGATCAGCAACCCACGACCGTTTCCGAAACGCTTCAAACGGATATTCTGTGCTGGTTTCGCCATAAAATTACCGATTCTGCGAAAACACAAAAGGCGGTTTACTGGTGCGGGATTCGTTTCCCAATAGAAGTCAACGTGACTGTTTCAATAACCACTCGTAAAACTTCGGGTCGGCGTAGGCTTCCTTCCACGAGTCGTGCTTGGCTTCGGGATAGACGGTTAGCTTGATGTTTTTGACGCCGGCTTTTTTCAGGGAGTTGACCACGCGTTCAGATTCGATGAGCGGGACGACGTCGTCCTTCGCGCCGTGAAAGGCCCAGACGGGCAGCTTCTCCAGTTCCTTTTTCTTGTCCCAAGTACCGAGGATGACATCAATCATGCTCGCGCCGCCGCAAATCGGAGTGATGGCGGCAAACTTGTCCGGGTGCGACAGCCCCAGCTTCCATGTGCCGTACCCGCCCATGCTCAGGCCGGTGAGATAAATGCGGTTCTTGTCCACGGTGTAATCGCTCTCGATGCGGTCGAGCAATTGAAGCAGCGGTTCGTTGTCCCACAGTTCACCCGCCGGACATTGCGGCGCAACGATGATGAACGGGAAGTTCGTGCCTTGTTTGACCAAGCTCATCGGTCCGTGGATGGCGGCGCGGTTCACGTCCTTGCCGCGTTCACCTGCACCGTGGAGGAACAGCATCAGCGGCCACTTCTTCTTGCTCGATTTGCTGTAATCGGGCGGCAGGTAGAGCAGGTACTTCAGTTCGCCCGTGCGCGTGCTTTTCCAATCGAGCGTGGCGGAAGTGACGGAGTTGTTGCTGGTTTGAGCTTTGGCTTTCATGGTGGAGAAGACGGCGAGGAGGGTGAGAAGCAGGGTGAAAGTGGTTTTCATAAATTCATTTCTCGTAGCCGTGGACGTTAGTCCGCGCTGACTTAATTCGGTTTGCGCCGACTAACGTCGGCGGCTACATGATTTTCAACTTGGGCAAATCTTGCGAATCAATCAAGCCAACGGGCTCTTTCTTGGCGTTGACGACGATCAAATCGTCAATGTTGCGTTCGTTGAAAATCTTCAAGGCTTCGACAGCGAGCGCGGTATCGCGGATGCAGATGGGGTTGGGCGTCATCACGGATTTGATCTTTCGCGAGAGCAGGTTTTCATCGGTGGACATCTTGCGACGGAAATCGCCATCGGTGAACACACCGACGAGTTTGCCGCGCGCATTCACGACGGCGAGGCTGCCGGACTTGGCTTTGGTCATCACGAGCAAGGCTTCTTTGACCAACAAATTTTCCCGGGCAACCGCGTTGCGCTCACCGGTGCGCATGATTTCGCCGACGCGCAGGAGCATCGCGCGGCCAATCGCGCCGCTGGGATGATACTTGGCAAAGTCGCTTTGCTTGAAGCCGCGCGCCTGTAAGACCGCCATCGCGAGGGCATCGCCCATGACGAGCGTGGCGGTGGTGCTGGAAGTGGGCGCGAGATTGAAGGGGCAGGCTTCCTTCGGCACATGGACGTTCAAGACAACATCGCTGTGGCGGGCGAGCGAGGATTTAACTCCGCCTGTGAGCGAAATAATTTTCACCGAGAAGCGTTTGATCGCGGGAAGGAGATTCAACAACTCATCGGACTCCCCGGAGTAACTGAGCGCGATTACGACATCGCCATCGTTGATGAGGCCGAGGTCGCCGTGGAGCGCATCCACGCTGTTAAGCACGACGCTGGTCGAGCCGGTGCTGGTGAGGGTGGCGGCGATCTTCGCGCCGATGTTGCCGGACTTGCCGATGCCGACAACGACGATCTTGCTGCGACGATTGACGGCTTCGGTGATCGTCGAGACAGCGCTGTCGAACGATATGTCGAGCTGGGCGCGAACGGCTTTGAGTGCGGCGAGTTCGATGTCGAACACTTCACGGGCTTTTGGGAGGTGACTCACGGGACGAGGATGAATCGTGACGCGCGTCAATTCAATCACGAACACCGCACCCGCTTATTGCCTAACAAGCGAGGTTGACTCGCGCTTCAACCAGCCGATGCGACGGGTGTCGTCGGTGACTTGTAGCCAATCGTCTTTGCTGTCTATCACGCGCAGCTCTGCACCGTCGTGCGCTGTGAATGTGGATGGAGATTGATCCAGCGGACTGTTTCGCACCGTGGCATCGGCCACTGTTACAATCGCGATCTGCTGTCCGTTGACTTGTGAAAATGCCAAAGCCAGACACACGCACAAAATCGCCGTGCTGCCTGCCGCCAGCCATGTCCAGTTGTGTAATGCTGGAACAAGCGCGGGCTTGAGTTGTCTCGCGATGAGCAGGCCGAATGTGATCCACACGCCCGCCACGCAAAGCCATGTCCACTCGTTCACGCTTAATGTTCCAAGCCAGCGTTGCCATGCGGAACTCTTGATCGTCGGGCCTTGAACTCGGTTGCGCGCGAATTGCAGATTCGCGCTCAGATCAGGATCGCGCGGCGCAATAGTTTCAGCTTGGCGATACGCGGCGATGGCGCGGCCAATCTGTCCGGCCTTGAACTGCGCGTTGCCGAGGTTGAAATAGAGCGCGGGAGAAATCGTGCCTGTGGTCGTGAGTTTTTCGTAGGCGGCAGCGGCGTCGGCGAATTTATTCTCCGCGTAGAGTTTGTTGGCGGTGTCGAAAGCGGTTTCAACTTTCGTGGCCGCGAAGGAGTTTTGGCTGATGAGAGCGAGCAGGAACAGGAGCACGGCCAGGTTAGGGCGCGCAGTCCTCTGCGCGCCGCGAGCGTGAACAGACTCACAACAATCCTGAGACGGCGCGCACGGAGTGACGCGCCCTACCTGTGGTTGGTTTGTCTTCACGCTTTCACCTCATCAAGTTTCTTCAGCGCGTTTTCGAGTCGCGGAATGATGGCTGCAAGTTCGTGGGAGGATTTGACGGGCGCATAGCGAGCGAGGTTGCAGGCTTGAAACAGTTCGTGCAATTCGGTGAGCGTCGAATCTGGGATGCCGCGCGGGCGGAGTTTTTCATCAATCACAGCCTCGGTGATGCCGGAGGCGGAAGTGTCCAGACGTTCGCCGAGCTTCTCTTGCAACAGATGCGCGAGTTCGGCAAAGAACTC
>CAMCWI010000321.1 GCA_945882065.1 Akkermansia muciniphila | reverse complement strand
CGAGATGCTGGATTTCTCGACTAAAGCTGGTTTCAAAGTCAAAGGCACGGACATGGACCCGAAGTGTGTCGAGATCGCATCCAAACATGGGGAAGCCTGTGTCCTGGATATCGCAAGTCCCCTTGAGCAGTTCGGCCCTAACTCATTCGATGTGGTCAGTTGCTTCCATGTTCTCGAACATGTGGACAATCCCAAAGCCGTGTTGAGCACGCTCGCAAAGATCGCCCGGTCATATGTGGTCATTGCGGTGCCCAATCTTCGCTATTTGCACAAAACTTTCCGACGCACTATGAACCGGGGTGAAGTCAATGAAGGGCACTTGCAGTCGTGGGATCACTGGCATCTCTTGAATCTCGCGGAAACCCACTGCGGTCTCGAATGGGTGGAATGGGGCACTGACGCCACGCAGCTTCCGTTTTTTAGTCAAGCCGCCCAGAAGCTGCTCGGCACGAAAGCGACAATTCAACTGGAGACAGGACTCTTTCGTAAAATGTTTCCTTACCATGGCGTCTCAGTGTTAGGACTGTTCAAGCCTGTGACCATCCCCAAAGCATCCGGTTAGTTATTTGCCATGCATGTTTGCGTGTTCCGACAGGATATTTTGCCAAACAGAAAAGCTCGACCGAAAAACTTTCCTCGGCTTGGCTTGTCCTGCGGAATTGTGCTGGCGATGACTGCGTTGGCTGGCGTTTACAGCGCGAACTGCGCCGACGGAAAATACTATTCCGCCACCAACCTCTGGCAGGCGGAAGTCGGCCACTACAATCAATCCTCGCCCGCGATGGATTCCAACGGCGTGATTTATGTCACGTCATGGTTGGGAAAACTTCACGCCATTAATTCCGACGGTTCGACGCGCTGGGTTATCAAGTTTGGCGGCGAGTCTGTTTCCACGCCAGCCATTGGTGCTGATGGAACAATTTATTTTGGATCACGCGACAAGTATATTCGAGCCGTGTCATCGGACGCCGAAGAGAAATGGGCTTTCAAAACAGGCGCATGGGTGGACGCCTCACCTGCCATCGGCGTGGATGGCACGATCTATTGCGGTTCGTGGGACAAAAACTTTTACGCACTCAACCCGGATGGAGCAAAGAAGTGGGAGTTCGCCACGGGCGGGTCAGTCGTGTCTTCGGCGGCGATTGATCAGGCCGGTGTGATTTACTTTGGATCGCACGACCGGAAATTTTATGCGCTGAATCCCGATGGCACAAAGCGTTGGGAGTTTTCCACAGCGGGGGAGGTGACTTCTTCTCCAGCCATCGGCAGCGAGGGCGAACTCTATTTCACCTCAGTGGATGGAAAATTGCACGCGCTGAATCCGGACGGCACATCGCGATGGCAGTTGCACACCGGCAGCATCACGCCGTCATCACCCGTGCTTGGGCCGGATGGGACGATCTATCTCTCGGTGAATCAAACGCATTGTGCAGTCGGTCGGGATGGTAGGTTCAAATGGAAGCGTGCCTTTTGGCATGCTCAGACCAATTATTTTGGTGAAGCCGCTGCCGCCGTTCTCGCCAATGAAACGGTGGTCTTCACGGGCGGGGATGGTTTTGTGATGACCGTACCAACCGACAACGGGGAGAAGGAGTGGTTGTGGAATTACTGGCTTGATGGTCCGAGTTATTCGTCGCCGCTCGTGTCATCTGATGGAACGATCTATGTCATGGGAATATCCCGCCAGCTTCGGGCGTTGAAACGCTCAGTGCCACTCTCCGCAACACCGTGGCCTATGTTTCGAGCCAACCCGCAACGCACCGGCCGCGTCAACCGGATGCCTTAATTCACCGTCCCAGTGCCAGAGCAGATTCATAGGCTGCGGAAAACTTTTTGGCCATCAATTCCGGCGAGAGATATTCGCGCTCCTTGTCCCAGGTCTCTGCATCCACACGTCCCTGTCCAAACAAAGGATGTTTGCACGCCGCGCGCAATGCACTCACGAAAGCCTCCTGATCGCCCGGCGGAAACAACAGCCCATTCTTCCCATGCACTACGTAGTCGGGAATCCCGCCGACTGTCGCCGCTACGACGGGAACGCCTGCTACGACGGCTTCCTTCACAGCGTTCGGGCTGGTATCCGCACGAGTTGGCATCAGCAGGATCGTCGCGGTTTCCAATTCTTTCGCGACCTCGTGCGGCAGCAAGTGATGTTTGAATTCAACCCGCTTCCAAGTCTTCTCTGACACTGTCGCACGCAATGATTCGATGTAACCCGGCGAGGGATTGGTGATGATTTTCACCCTGAAATCCATCTCCCCGCTCAATTGATCGAGTGCGGCAAACAGCATGTCTGTGCCCTTGCGATGCCCCAGCCCGCCCACGGCAATAAACTCCACGGGCGCGGTTCCGGGCTGGCGTTGGATGTTGCGGAAGAAATGATTCGGTGCGTGTTCCGCCTGATGCACCTTGGGCTTTGGAAAATTGTCCTTCAGGAACTGAACCGCGAAATTAGACTCCGTGGTCACAACGCGAGCGCGACGGAGGGTGATGCGTTCGACGAATTCAACGAACCTGTCGTAGCGCGGGAGTTTGATTTTTTGTTTATACCACGCGAACAAACCCTGGATCGTCATCACATAAGGCCAGCGCAGGCGTGAGGCAATCAACCCCGCGCCCTTCTCGCTGCCCCAGGCGTGAATAAGGTCAGGTTTGATTTGCTCGCAAACTTTTTTGATCCGCAACGTATCGAGCCAGAAGAATGTTGCGAGACGTGCCTTCGGAGAAGCCTTGAGCACATGAAACGTCACGCCCTTTTGCACGAACACATAATCCATAGGGATGTCGCCACGAAACAGAATGACGTGAATGCACAGGTCGGGATTCTTCTCGTATTCGGCCAAAAGAACCATCGCCCAAGTCGCCGGATGACGGCGCGACAGATGTTTCAACGGCTCAGGCACCTCCGCTAGCCATTCAACCGGATAGTCAGAAATCCACACAACTGTCAGGGGTGATTTAATTGCAGCCATAGTTCAGTTCAAAACGGAGTCGTGTAATGCATAGTGCAAGCAAGTCGTTTTACATGGGGACATTCTCTCGCCTCCAGCACTTGCGCTGGCCGTTTGAATCGCCATGTCAACATAGGACAGCAGCCCGCGCTCGAACTCAACCGGAAAAGTGTCGTGGGCCAACCGTGGAGGTGCGATTGTTTCAAGCCCGCAGAGCCTTGGGAAGTCTGAAGGGGAGGTGTGCGGGGTTAACCCGTGTCGTAGGTGCAGTCTGGCGTGAGCCGCCATTTTATCGTCGCCCGCCATCGGAGCGGATGGAGCGGTCTATGGCGCGTCCACATGGACCGGACTGTTTGCGTTCACGAATTTTCCAAGCCCCGCCACTACGACGTGGCCGATGTTCCGGGCCAACCCACAACGCACAGGACGCGTCAGTCAGATGCATTGAATCTAAAAATTTGGGTTAGCCACAAAGATGTTCTCTGGGTTTCAAATGGTTTTTTCATAAAACTTGTTCACAGCGTTTTGACCTGGGGTTTGGTTAGGATTTGAATGACCCACGAACCGTGTTTCTGC
>CAMCWI010000320.1 GCA_945882065.1 Akkermansia muciniphila | reverse complement strand
TTCGCCTTGTGGGTTTGCACCAGCAGTTGCGCGGCGCAATCCACAACAAGCTCGCGCAAATCCTCCGGGCCTTTGCCATCAAGACACGCGACGCTCTCTTTTACTTCCAACCAATTTCCCGCAGCACGACCCAGCGGAGTGTTCATGTCTGTGAGCAGGGCGCGGGTGTTCACGCCGCATTGGTTGCCGAGCGCAACCATCGCGCGCGCCAGCTTGAGCGCGTCAGCTTTGGTTTGCATGAAGGCGGCGCAACCGAACTTCACGTCCAAGATCAGCGAGTCCAAATTCTCAGCAAGCTTCTTGGAAAGAATTGAAGACGTGATGAGTTGGATGCTCGGCACCGTGCCCGTCACATCGCGCAGGGCGTAAAGTCTTTTATCCGCTGGCACCATGTTGTCCGTTTGACCGCAGATGACGCAGCCAACTTCCTGAACGATCTCCGTGATGCGTTTGGCGGGCAACAATGTTTTGAAGCCGGGAATGGAATCTAGTTTGTCCAGCGTGCCGCCGGTGATGCCAAGCCCACGACCAGAAATCATCGGCACGCGAAAACCGAGACACGCGAGCAGCGGCGCAAGCGGGAGCGAAACCTTGTCGCCAACGCCGCCGGTGGAGTGTTTATCTACGATCGGGCGTTTGTCCTTGGGAAATTTCAACACGTCACCCGAATCACGCATGGCGAGTGTGAGTGCGGTGGTTTCCTCGGTGTTCAATCCGCGAAAGAACACGGCCATGAGGAACGACGCGAGTTGGTAATCAGGAATTTCTCCGGAGACGACGCCAGAAATAATTTCGCGAAGTTGCGCGGCGGTGAGCTTGTTGCCGTCACGCTTGGATTCGATGAGGGAGAGGAAGTTCATACAATATTATGATGCTCGGTGAAAGTCGTCAGTCCGAACCCCTCTGAAAAACCTAGCACTGTACACGCGACGTTCTGTTTCCGTAAAATCAACAGTCACGCAGTAACCGAGGAAGTTAATATTCTGATCAGACATTGCGGCAATCCAGTGGAGGTTGTGTGGATCAAGCTTGGCAGCGGGCCTTCGCGTTCTTCGAGCTTTCCATTCGATTATGGCAGCAGGGACTCTTACAGGCTTCCATGCATCGTCAAACGTAGTCATTCGTGGCTGACCCCAGATGACCAAATCCTTTCGCACGCCTGCATTTATTCCTACACCTCTAGGCTGAGGAACTCCAACTTCGATTCCAACCTGAGCGAAATCTTCTATCGCATTGCCCAAACAGATTTCTTTGAACAGAAATGCGTGAGTGAAAAGATTTACACAATCGGCTTCCTTACCCTTCCATCTTTCTTTCAGCAGCCAACACTCGAATTCTGAAAGTGTTTGAGCAATCAATTTGTCTAGGCTTCGTTGCTTCGCATCCACAGGTGTTGCTTACCCCACAAATTTCTTCGCCGTGATGGTCGAGTTGTGGCCGCCGAATCCAAACGAATTATTCACGATGGCGTTCACCGGCATCTCGCGCGCGGTGTTTGGCACGTAGTCGAGGTCGCACTCAGGATCGGGCGTGGTGTAATTGATCGTGGGCGGCACGATGCCGTGCTTGATGGCAAGGATGCACGCAGTCATTTCCACCGCTCCAGCCGCTCCGAGCATGTGACCGGTCGCGCCTTTGGTGGAACTGACAGCCAGCTTGCGGGCATGATCGCCGAAGACCGTCTTGATCGCTTGTGTTTCGCAAACGTCACCTTGTGGTGTGGAGGTGCCGTGAGCGTTGATGTAGGAAATGTCCGCGGTGTTCAGACCGCCGGTGCGCAAGGCCACTTTCATGCAGCGTGCCGCGCCTTCGCCGCCGGGGGCTGGAGACGTGAGGTGATATGCGTCCGCCGTGTTGCCATAGCCCACGATCTCGCAATAAATTTTTGCACCGCGCTTCTTCGCGTGATCTAATTCTTCGAGGCAGAGAACGCCCGCGCCTTCGCCCATGACGAATCCATCACGGTCTTTGTCGAACGGGCGCGACGAGCCTTTCGGGTCGTCGTTGCGCGTACTCATGGCGCGCATGGAGCAGAAACCGCCGATGCCCACGGGGACAATCGCTGCTTCACTGCCGCCTGCGAACATCATCACGGCCTCGCCCATCTTGATCGTGCGCCAAGCCTCGCCGATGGCGTGATTCGCTGTGGCGCAAGCAGAGCAGGTGGCAAAGTTTGGCCCGCGCAGGTTGTTGTACATCGAGAACAGGCCACTCGCCATGTTGCTGATGAGCATCGGAATCATGAATGGCGAGAGACGGCTCGGCCCGCGTTCGAGCAAAACTTTGACCTGCGCCTGAGTTGTCTCCAGACCGCCGATGCCGGAGCCGAGGATGACGCCGATCTCGTCGCAGTTCAATTTGCTGAGGTCTGCGCCGCTGTCTTTGAGCGCCTGCCAGCCCGCGTGAACTCCGAATTGCGAATAACGATCCGTGCGGCGGACTTCCTTTGGATTCGGGAACGCAGCTGTGAGATCGAGTTTGGAAACCTGACCCGCCACCTGCGTGTCGTAGCCGGTCGGGTCAAACGCAGTGATGCGATCGATGCCGCACTCACCGGCGATCAACCGTTTCCAAAACGTGTCCACATCGTTCCCCAGTGGAGTGACAACTCCCAGTCCGGTGACGACGACTCTGCGTTCCTGCCAGTTGCTCGACATAAAAATGAAACGGGGCAGTTCAAGCTGCATTCAGCCGAGCTGCCCCGAAATCTAATGGTTCACGATTACTTCGCGGACTCTTCGACGTATTTGATCACGTCGCTCACGCTCTGGAGCTTCTCGGCTTGTTCGTCGGGGATTTCGTTGCCGAATTCCTCTTCGAGAGCCATGACGAGTTCCACGGTGTCGAGCGAGTCAGCACCGAGATCCTCGATGAATTTAGCTTCGGGGGTGACTTGTTCGGGCTTCACGCCGAGCTGCTCGACGATGATGTCCTTGACGCGTTGTTCGATTGATTTTTCAGACATGATAAATTTCCTGTTAAATTGTGCTGTCTGTGTATTCGGCGTGGTCAAAACCGTCAAGCCTCGATTCAGTTTTTTTTCTGAGGCAACCCGTGCTTTGCGTTGACAACCAATCCCCAAATCAGCACGAACGCCCACGCGAACTCCTGTGGTCGCTCAGCCATCCAGCGCGAAATCTCCTCCGGCGTGAACCACCCGCCGCACTCAATCTCCTCTGGATGCAACGTGAACGGACCTTCGCTCTCGCAACGATAGACCCAGACGAACTCCTGCCCCGTCTCCGCGCACGCTTCGATGCGGAAAATCCGTTCGGGTGTCTGATCCAGCTTCAATCCGATCTCCTCCGACACCTCGCGCACCGCGCACGCATCGTAATCCTCGCCGCTGTCCACATGCCCTGACGACGACGAATCCCATTTGCCCTTGGCCGTGTCCTTGGTCATGGAACGCTTCTGTAGAAAAAGCTGCCCGCGCGCATTGAACACCAGCACATGCACTGCGCGATGCAACAACCCGCGCGCGTGAACTTCCTTGCGCGGCGCTTGCCCCACGACTTCATCGCGCTCGTTGACGATGTCAAA
>CAMCWI010000319.1 GCA_945882065.1 Akkermansia muciniphila | reverse complement strand
ATGGCAAAAACATCGTCCACCATGCTGCCGCTCGGCACAATAGCTCCAGATTTCAGATTGCCGGACACGCACGGAAAACTTGTTTCACTCGGCGAATTCACGGGACAACCCGCGCTGCTCGTCATGTTCATCTGCAACCATTGCCCGTTCGTGAAACACATCCGCAGTGAACTCGCAAACATTGGCCGCGACTATTCTTCGCGTGGCGTTGGGATCATCGCTATCAGTTCAAACGACGCGACCAACTACCCGGATGACAGTCCCGCAAAAATGAAGGAAGAAGCCCGCGCCGCCGCATACAGCTTCCCCTACCTCTACGATGAGTCCCAAGTAGTGGCTCACGCCTATCGCGCCGCCTGCACGCCGGATTTTTTCCTGTTCGACCGTAATCATCGCCTCGTCTATCGCGGGCAATTGGACGACAGCCGCCCAGGAAACGGAATCCCCGTCACAGGCAAAGACCTCCGCGCTGCGCTTGATGCACTCGTAAATGGGAAGCCCGTTGCAAGCGCACAAACTCCCAGCCTCGGCTGCAACATCAAGTGGAAGCCCGGTAACGAGCCAGATTACTTCGCAAAGTGACACGGCTAGAAACCGAACGAGACCTGCCACAAAATGGCGCAAGATGAGGAGGCGTCCAAAAATTGACGTCCGTGGTGGTTCACGTCTGAGGTGAATTATCTCCACGTAGGACGTAGTTTAATTGAATCGGCGGTTGGGGTGAGCCGCAAACTACGCGAAAACAAGGATCGTTGATGGGTTGCCTGACTTATCGAACTTGTGGAACACGGATGTCGTCAGCGTGATTCACAATTCCAAAGGCATACAACAGCCAAAGGATCACGCAAATCACCACGACAACGTTGAGAATCTTTTTGATCTTCCCGTCCATCGGGATGTAGGTGTTGACGAGCCAGAGCAATACGCCGATGACGATCAGTGTGAGGATGAGCGAGATCAGAGACATGGACTACCTCCTCGGTTGGGGCGTGAATTATTTTTCACGTATTTACATTAACAGGAGAGTCGGCGGGTGCTATGGGGTGTAACCCTACCGTGCGCAAATTTGGTTGAAGTGTATGCGCCCTGATGATGCACTTCACAAAGCCATGAAAACAGTCCTCCGCTTTTTACTTCGGGTTTTGTTCCGCTTCCATGCTTACGACCTTGACGCGCTGAAAACACCCGGCCCGGTCTTGTTGATTCCGAATCACTGCTCCTGGCTCGACTGGCTCTTTCTCTGGGTCTGTCTGGATGACGATTGGAAGATGGTCACATCAAGCACCGCCGCGCAGACGAGTTGGCTGCATCGAAAAATAATGATCAATCGCTACTCCCTACCTGTTGATACCGCTTCGCCTTACGCAGTGAAACGTATGGCGGAGTTTCTCAAAGGCGGCGGACGCCTCGTGCTCTTTGCCGAAGGCCGCCTGTCGCGCACAGGCAACTTGATGAAGCTGTTTGATGGCACCGGATTCTTGATCTTCAAAACGAAAGCCAAGGTCATCACGGCTTACTTGTGTGGCGCGGAACGCCTGCCGTATTCCCCAAATCCGAATGAGAAAAAATGTTTTCCCAAAGTGACCGTGCATTTCAGCGTCGCGCTGACGGCGCCGGAATTGGGTGACGTCAGGACCACCCGCGCGCGGGCGTTGTTGACCAATTGGCTCCGCGACCAGATCGTGCAGCAACAATTCAAGGTCGAGATGGATTTCGGCGCGCAGGATGTCTTCTCGGCGGTGGCGGAGACGGCCCGCAAACACCCCAGACAAGTCATTCTTGAAGACGCGACGCTGCAAAAGTTGACGTGCCGGAAGCTGATGGTGGGAGCGGACGTGCTGGCTCACGCTTTGCGCGAAACCGTTTCGGGTGGCGAGCGCGTGGGCCTGTTGTTACCCAACGTCAACACCACGCCGGTTGTCATCCTCGCTTTGTGGCGGCTGGGCAAAGTGCCCGCCATGCTGAATTTTTCATCGGGCATTCCCACAATGCTGGCGTGTGTGGAGCTTGCCGGAATGAAACACATCATCACATCGCGCAAATTTCTGGAACGCGCCCGGCTCAACGTGGACGCATTCGTAAAGGCGGGCATCAATGTGATTTATCTCGAAGACGTGCGCGCTGGCATCTCTGGCTTTCAAAAAATATCCACATTGCTCCGGCACATTTTCCATCTCCAATCTCCTATCTCCCACCTTCCATCAGCTCACTCCGCCGCCGTGATCGTTTTCACGAGCGGTTCGGAAGGCGTGCCCAAGGGCGTCGAACTGACGCACGGAAACATTCTCGCCAACATTCGCCAGATGCTGGCTGTCACAGATTTGACTGACCGCGACCGAGCTTTCAACTGCCTGCCGCTGTTCCACAGTTTCGGACTCACGGTCGGGACGTTTCTGCCGTTGGTGCGCGGGCTGTATGTCTTTCTTTATCCTTCACCGTTGCATTACCGCGTGGTGCCGTCGGTGCTTTACGACCGCGACTGCACGATTTTTCTCAGCACGAACACTTTTCTCAGCGGCTACGCGCGCAAGGCGCATCCCTACGACTTCCGCAGTCTCCGGTATCTGTTTGCTGCTGCGGAGAAATTGCAGGAAACCACCGCGCTCACTTGGTCGCAGAAATACGGCATCCGCATCCTCGAAGGTTATGGCGCGACGGAATGTGCGCCGTGCGTGAGCGTCAACACACCGCTCGAACCGCGCAACGGCTCCGTGGGGCGGTTGCTGCCGGGTATGGAATACAAATTGGAGAAGGTCGAAGGCGTGGACGAAGGCGGACGGCTTTTCGTGCGCGGGCCGAACGTGATGAAAGGTTACCTGAACGCGGACGCGGACGCGAAATTCCTGGCCCTCGACGGCTGGTACGACACCGGCGACATCGTAAGCGTGGACGCCGACGGCTATCTCCACGTTCGCGGGCGATTGAAACGCTTCGCCAAAGTGAGCGGCGAAATGGTGAGCCTGACGGCAGTGGAAGACGCACTGGCTGGGGCGTTTCCGCAATATGGTCTGCGCTGTCAGATCGCCGTCATCACGCGCCCTGATGAAAATAAAGGCGAAGCACTCATCGCTGTGACCAACGAACCGAATCTGACCTTGGAAGAAATCCGCGCTGCCATCAAAGCCAAGGGATTGACGAACCTCAGCACGCCACGCGAGATCAAAGTGGTGAAAGAGATTCCGAAGCTCGGTACCGGTAAGGTGAATCACCGCGAACTTCAGATCCTGTTAGCCGATGCGAAATCAGTAACTTGATCAAGCGAGCGTAGAATTGTTCGCGGCCTCCCGCTTTGTTTTCATTGCGAGTATCAGCCACAGCGCGCTGGCCACGATCAATGCGATGGGCAAAATCAGAACGGCCTTCTGCAAATTGCCGCCGAAGGAATCCGCGAGCCGCCCGACGATTTCCGGCGACCACATGTCGCCGAAGAGGTGGATCGTGAAAATGGAAACAGCCATGGCACTGGCGCGAAGATTCACGGGCGCAGATTCTAGGATGAGCGTGTTGACTGGGCCGGTGGAGAGGAACAGGAAGAACATCGCCGCCGCCAGAAA
>CAMCWI010000318.1 GCA_945882065.1 Akkermansia muciniphila | reverse complement strand
TCTTGGATTCCTTGAGGGAATCATCTGCGGGCTTGGCGGGTGAATTGGTAGTGCCCGCTTCAGATTCCGCAGCCGGTTTGCCGGGGTTGCCATTCGGGAACGCTGTCTTGAATTTTCCCGTGAGCCGCAACGCCAGCGTCTGCTCCTTGCCGGACGGCTTGAAATCTTTCATCGCACTTTCAGGAGACAGGTTCGCGAGAAAGCTTTCCACGAACGCAGAATCCTTGGTGCTATGCAGCAGCACAGTTTGCTTGAGCCCGTCGGCTGGCGTGCCTGAAAATGCTCCGCCCGCGAAATACCACACGTTGTCAATCTGGCTCGTGACGATGTCGTCCTTGTCGAGTCCTTCCGGGGTGAGCGAGAGCCACGTCGGTCGCTGCGCATTTGCCGCCGTGGCGTCTCCGAGAACCATCTGAAAATTCCGATCAGCCACGACCTTCGTGCTTTCAAAAGTCACGCCCCACGCCTTGAGCAGCTTGTCCATGGTCGAGCCGCCGCCGCCCATCTGAGCCTGCATCGGGTTCTGCTGATTGCGATTGTCCACGAGCGAATTAGCATCGAGGAACGCAAACAATTTTCCACCGCGCAGCAGGAATTGATCAATCGCAAACTGCCCTGCGTCCGTGATATCCTTGGGATGAATGACCACGAGCACCTTCACGTCGTCGGGAATCTTTTCCGCCGTCATCTCGACGCGTTTCACCGTGAAATCTTTTTGCAATTCACTGACCACCGCCCAAGCGGGCTGGGGACGCTGCCCCATCTGCATCTGCATCATTGGATTCCCACCACCGCCGAACACAGGCAACGCGCTCATCACCCCCACCACGGGTTTTTCGGGCGTGACAACACGCGTGATGGCGCGGGTGAGATCGTATTCCAACATCCGTTCACGAGTCGGCTGGCAGAACGGGATCACTTCCTTGGAATCCAGCAGGCTCACGGCGATGCCGAGATAAAACTGTTCGCCGCTCGGCATCTGCGCGCCCGCCACGCCGTCGAGCCGCGCGGAATCTTCCGCGTCCGAGTCCGGCTGCGGATCGTACTTCTCGATGATGAGTTTGCCCTTCGAGGCCTGTTTGTATTCGACCAGAAGGTCTTCAACTTTGCTCGCATATGTTTTCAAAAAAACCGTCTGGGGCGTAGTCGCTGCGCTGCGCGAGGAATAGAAACGAATTTTCACCGGCGTATCGAGCTTCGCCAAAATCGCGCGGGTGCCCTCCGAAAGCGTGTAGGCTTTTTCGCTGGTCAAATCCACGCGCTGTTTCATGCCGGAGGTAATGACGTTGACGGCCACGAGAATCAGAGCCATCGCGACAACGCCGCCGATGGAGTAGAGAAATGTTTCGAGAGATTTCTTTTGCATCGTAGTTCCTTGGGTTGTTCAGTTGCGATGCTCGCGCAGGATCACACTGGTCGAGAATAACGAGAATCCGATCACAGACAAAAAAAACAGAACGTCACGCGAGTCCAACACGCCTTTCTGAAAGCCATCAAAGTGTGTGATGACGCTGAAGGACGTGACAAAGTCCACCATCGTCGGGCTGGCCCAGCCTTCGAGGAATCGCACCACCGGCGCGAACCCGGCAAGTATGAGGAAGAAACAAGCCACCACGGAGATGATGAAGCTCACGACCTGCGTGCGCGTCATGGCCGACGTGATGCAACTGATGGCTAGATACGCGCCCGCCATCAGCCAACTGCCGATGTAGCCGGTGAAAATCACGCCATTGTCCGGAGTGCCGAGATAGTTCACCGTCATCACGACCGGAAATGTCAGCAGCAGTGCCAGCCCGAGAAACACCCACGACGCCAGAAATTTTCCGACGATGGCCTGCCACGCGGTCACTGGCATCGTGAGCAACAGTTCCAACGTGCCCACGCGCCGCTCTTCCGCCCACAGTCTCATCCCAACCGCTGGCACGAGGAACAGATAGAACCACGGATGCCAGTCGAAGAACGAATGCGCGAGCGTGGCTTCCCCGCGTTCAAAGAAGCCGCCGATCATGAATGTAAAAAAGCCGCACAACAGCAGAAAGATGACGATGAAGACATACGCCAGCGGCGACGTGAAATACGCGCCAAGTTCTCGCTTGGCGATGGTTTTAATGTTGGCCCAACTGTTCATAGTGTTTGTTTGGAAACTTTTGACTCCAGACCTTAGACCTTCGACTCACGCCTTGGTATCCGGCATGGTGATGCTGCGGAACACTTCGTCGAGGCGACCCGCTTCCGTGTGCAATTCCTCCACTTGCCAGCCTTGCGACGCCTCCATGACAGCGCGTGTCAATTCGCCATTGGTGTTTGGCTTGGGGAAAACTGTAACTGTAACTTTGCCGTCGGTCTCCTTGACGACCGCCGCGCGTTTCACAGGCGAAAGCTGCGTCAGCTTTTGCGTGATGGTGGCAGACGGAGTGTTTCGCACCACCAGCGTGACCGCTCCCGCCCACTCGGATTTGCGTCGCAACTCCTCGGGTGTGCCGTTTGCCACAATGCGACCGCGATCAATGATGACCGCCCGCGAACACACTGCGTCCACCTCCTCAAGAATGTGGGTGGAAAAAATAATTGCCTTCTTCTCACCCATCTTGCGGATAAGTGTCCGAATTTCGTGCTTCTGATTTGGATCAAGGCCGTCGGTCGGTTCGTCCAAGATCAACACGTCGGGATCGTGGATGATGGATTGCGCAAAACACGTCCGATGGCGATACCCCTTGGAAAGCGTTTCCACACTTTGATGCAGGACGTTTTCGAGGAAACAAAGTTCCACCGCACGACTCACCGCTTTTTTCTTCGCGTCGCCATGCAACCCGCGAATCTCGGCCGTGAAACTCAAGAAGCCATGCACCGTCATGTCCGTGTAGGCCGGGGCGTTTTCCGGCAGATAACCCATGAGCCGTTTGGCGGGAATCGGATCGTCCACGATGTCATGCCCGCCGACAGACACCTTGCCACTGCTGGGCGCGATGAAGCCGGTGATCATCCGCATGGTTGTGGATTTGCCCGCGCCGTTTGGCCCGAGGAAACCCAACACCTCGCCGCGCTCCACGGCGAATGAAATACCATCCACGGCGCGTTTCACACCGAAGACCTTTGCCAGATTATCTACTTTGATCATGGTTGCTTCCAAAAACTCTGCTGACTGAACTTGGAAAATTCACCCGGCGCCCCGCCAAAAGAACGTCCCGAAATTCTATACCAGTCGTGACTTTGACACTTGCCGGAAAAAATGTTCAAAAAAATGTTCCGAGATTTTTGCCAGCAGGCAAGCCCTTGAACAAGTCTGAATCCTAGCGTGAGGAGCGGTTGTGCATATTCAAAATCCGGACTTCCGCATGACTCCGAAACGTGCGCTGTTTTTTCCGCTCCACAATTCATCCTTGAATTGAGTCCCGCATTCAGGCGAAATGAATCCACGGCGTTATGGAACTAGCTGACATTCTCACAAAAGACCAAATCCTCACGGATTTGCAGGCCGCCGACCGTTGGCAGGCGATTGATGAACTCATCAACAACCTCGTGACCACCGGAAAAATCCAGCCGCAACATCGCGAGTCCATCGCCGC
>CAMCWI010000317.1 GCA_945882065.1 Akkermansia muciniphila | reverse complement strand
CACATTTCTCCTCCACGGCGTCACTGGCTCGGGCAAAACAGAAATCTATTTACAGGCCATCGCATACGCGCTGGAGCAGGGGAAAGGCGCCATCGTACTCGTGCCGGAGATTGCGCTTACGCCGCAGACAGTGGAACGATTCAAGGCGCGGTTCAGCTCGGGAAAATTGCAAACACTCGTCGCCGTATTGCACTCGCATCTCAGCGCGGGCGAGCGACATGATGAGTGGCACAAGATTCGGCAAGGGCGGGCGCGAATCGTGATCGGCGCACGCTCGGCGATCTTTGCACCGGTGGAGCCGCTGGGACTCGTCATCGTGGACGAGGAACACGAGCACACCTACAAGCAGGAGGAAGCTCCGCGTTATCACGCGCGCGATGTCGCCATCGTGCGCGGGCAGATGGAAGGCGCAGTCGTGGTGTTGGGTTCGGCCACGCCTTCGATGGAGAGCTATTACAACTGCAAGATCGGCAAGTACACGCTGCTCGACATGCCTGAACGTGTGGACAATCAAAAGATGCCCGTCGTGCGCGTGGTGGACATGCGTCAAGCAGCACGCAAGGAAAAGGGTACGCTGATCTTTTCACCGCAACTCAAGGAAGCCATCACGCAACGGCTGGAGAAGAGCGAACAAACAATTTTGTTTCTTAATCGGCGGGGCTACTCGTCGTCATTGCAATGCGAGAAGTGCGGGCGCGTTTGCGAATGTCCCAACTGCTCGCTCTCGCTGACGTATCATCGCCCGGAGCAATTGTTGCGCTGCCATCTGTGCGGTCACAACGAACGCATCCCGAAGGTTTGCCCGAACGAGAAGTGTAAGAACCCGGCGATCCGTTACTCAGGTCTCGGCACCCAGAAGGTCGAGGACGTGCTGGGGAAATTATTTCCCAAGGCGCGGGTGAAGCGCATGGACGCCGACGTGATGAAGCGGAAGGAAGATTACCGCGAAGTGCTCGGTGATTTTCGCACCGGCAAGATTGATATTCTGATTGGCACGCAGATGATCGCGAAGGGGCTACATTTTCCGAACGTCACGCTCGTCGGAATCATTTACGCCGATCTGGCGTTGAACATGCCGGACTTTCGCGCGGGCGAACGGACGTTCCAGTTGCTCACGCAGGTCGCCGGTCGCGCGGGTCGCGGCGATGTGGAGGGCGAGGTGTTTGTGCAGGCGTTCACGCCGTTTCACCCGGCGATTCAATACGCACGCCGCCACGACTTCGTCGGCTTTTACGACCAGGAAATCGAGTTTCGGGAACAATTGAAATATCCGCCGGCGGCGCGCGTGGCGTTGCTCACGTTGAAGGGTCGTAATGAGGAAAAAGTGCAGTTTTCTGCGGAACATTTGCGGAAGGAGTTGGATAAACTCGTTGGTGGCGGAGTAGAAAAAGAGAAAGGGGGAAAGGGCGCAGAGGAGAGCGCGATGTTGTTCGGCATGGAATCAACAACTCTATCCACCGACAAAGCTGCTGAATCTGCCGCTGCTCCCGCGTATTTCCGGGATTTGATCATCGCCGGGCCCGCGCCTGCACCGTTACTGCGCGCGGAAACTTTTTATCGTTACCAGATCATGCTCCGAACAAAAGCGATGAGCCGGTTAAGTCATGCGCTCGCGAAGATCACGCGCGAGCTGGGGCTGCCTGAAGACATAACGCTAACAGTGGATATTGATCCGGCAAGTCTGTCGTGAGCGCAGTCGCACCCTCCATTGGATTGCAGGTTGACGAATAACCGCCCGCTTCCTAGCGTTTGACCCAGAACAGATCACAAGCATCGCATCACAAACATGAAAAAATTATTTCTCGCGCTCGCAAGTTTTGCTTTCGTTGCCGCCGGATTTGCCGGGGAACTCGGTCAGGCAGCCTCACCGCTAAAAATCACCGAGTGGGTCAAAGGCAAGCCCGTGGACCTCGCCGCCACGAAAGACAAGCAGGTCGTGGTGGTGGAGTTCTGGGCGACATGGTGTCCGCCGTGTATCAAGAGCATCCCGCACTTGACCGACATGGCGAAGAAATTCAAGGACGTGCAATTCGTCGGCGTCAGCTCAGAGAAGGCCGACGTGGTAAAAAAGTTTGTCGCGAAGATGGGTGACAAGATGGATTACAACGTGGCGATTGATGACGATGGGAAAACCAGTGCGGGCTACATGGAGGAGTTTGGTATCGGCGGCATTCCGCACGCCTTCATTGTGGACAAACAGGGGCGCGTGGTCTGGCACGGTCATCCGATGGACGGTTTGGACAAAGCCATCGAACAGGTGTTGGCGGGCAAACTCGACATTGAAGGCGCGAAGAAACGTCAGGCTGCGACGAAGAAGTTGGAAGCGTTCGCCGAGGCTGTCGGCAGTGGCGCGAGCGACGCCAAGCTCGACGCGATGGCCACGGAGCTTGAAGCATTGGACACAGAGCTCGGAGGCATCCAGCCCGGCCAGAAGTTTGATGCGAAAGAAATCCGCAAGGTGGTGAAGTTCCAGAGTCTGATGCGCGATCATCAACTCGCCATGCGTTCCGGCAAAGGCGGGACGAATCTCGCCCGCATCGAAAAACTGCTCGAAGAAAATGCGCCGAAAGATTTCAACCTAGCCGAATACAAGGAATTCATAAACCTGAGCAAGGTGTTCGCGAACTATTATTACGCCGCCTCCGGCAAGCGCGATGCCGACAAACTGGCAGATTTCACCAAGGAACTTTACGAACTCAAGACCAAGAACTTCCGCGCGCTCAATCAATGGGCGTGGGTGATACTGACCGACGAGAACATCAAGAATCGCGACCTCGCTCTAGCCACCACGCTCGCCAAAGCCGCCGTGGAGGCGTCGGAAGGAAAAGAATCTGCCGCACTAGACACCTACGCACGCGCGCTGTTTGATTCAGGAAAAACCGCCGATGCCATCGCCCAACAAAGGAAAGCCATCGCCGCCGCCGAAGACGAGGACATGAAAAAAAGACTCGGCGAGACGCTCAAGAAATACGAGGCGAAGTGAGCGGAGTGGGAAACTTTCCAACCTCGTAGCAGACGAGATGACGAGGCTCGGACAATGCTCCGAACGATCACTGATCCGAAACTGCCGCGCGCCGCACTGGATTTGATTCTGATGGTGGAGGTGTATCACGAGTTAGATCACCTGCTGCGACCCTCGCCTCGCTTCTTCGATTTACACTCAGGCACGGCAAGCGTTAGCCTTACGACCGATGACCGCCACTGTCACGCGCAAGCAACTCTCGCCCGCTTGGGTTCTTTTCATTCTTACCGGCCTCAACCTGTTCAATTACCTCGACCGCTATGTGCTCTCGGCAGTATTGACGCCGCTGCAAAAAGATCTCGGCATCAATGACGGTCAGGCCGGGCGACTCGTCACGGCATTCATGATCGGCTACTTCGTCACGTCGCCGATCTTCGGCTGGCTCGGTGATCGGTGGTCGCGCAAATGGCTTATCGCTGGGGGGATTTTTGTGTGGAGTCTAGGCACTGTCCTGACGGGGTTCGCGGCAACATTCGCGATGATGATCGCCTTTCGTGTGCTCGTCGGTCTGGGCGAAGCCAGTTACGCGACCATCAGTCCGAGTTTGATTTCCGACACACACCCTCCGGCGAAACGAAACAA
>CAMCWI010000316.1 GCA_945882065.1 Akkermansia muciniphila | reverse complement strand
CGATCCATCATCTCGAACGCCTCCAGCATCGGAATGGTGAACACGCGGACTTTTCGCGACGCGCTGAGGTCGCCGATCTTACCGCGTTGAAGCGTCTTGAACTCGGGCTTCTTCGGCAGCGCAAACGTTTTGGAGGGATTCTTGAACGTGAGCAGACAACCCGCGAGATCAGGACAAGCATTGCCGACGAGATCGAGCGTTACCGGCTTATCGTGACCGACAAGCCAGAGTTTGCCGCTCACGATTCCCTTCACACGGTTGTCAATCTCACCACGGATCATGCTCTCATCAATGCGCCAGGCCATGCCGCAGAATAATCCGCGCCAGCGCGCCAGGACAAAAAGATTTCCGGCAGAATGATTGAGGGCAGAATAATGTGTTTATCATTCTGCCCTCAATCGTTCTGCCAATGTTTCAAGCCTGTGAAACAAGATGCACTTGCTTCAACCGCGGATAGTTTGTTTGCTCTGGACGCAATAACCGTCATCACCATGAAAAATTATTTTCGATATCGCGCTCAACAACTTTGCCGTCGCGCAATCTCCATGGCCTTCACTGCAATGCTCGCGCTCAACGCCCTCGCCGCACCCACGGACGATGTTTATCTGCTCGGCCCGGATTCCGCGCCACACGACGGCGCGCCCAAGGGCAAAGTCATTGGGCCGCTCACGTTGCCAAGCGAAGTCTTCCCCAACACCACGCGGCACTACTGGATTTATGTGCCCGCGCAATATCAACCCACCAACGCTGCCTGCCTCATGGTGTTTCAAGACGGGCATTTCTTTGTCGCGCCGGACAAGGATTACCGCGTGCCGTTCGTGTTCGACAATTTGATCTATCGCCGCGAGATGCCGCTGACCATCGGCGTGTTCATCAATCCCGGCCGCACTCCGGACCAACTCGAAGCCACCTCCACCAACTGGGGTGATGGCATCAATGGTCGCGCCACAGAATACAATGAACTGAACGACAACTACGCGAAGCTCATCATCAACGAACTTCTGCCCGCGCTGGAAAAAGATTACAACATCTCCAAAAATCCCGATGACCGCGCCATCGGCGGTGCGAGCAGTGGTGCGATCTGCGCGTTCACTGTCGCGTGGCAGCGACCCGATCAATTCCGCAAGGTTCTCAGCACCATCGGGAGTTTCACCAACATTCGCGGCGGACACGCGTATCCCGAACTCATCCGGCAGAGCGAACGCAAACCCCTCCGAATCTTTCTACAAGACGGGTTGAACGACAATCGCGGACGCCGACGCAACAGCACCAACACCTACGATCCGAAATGGGATTGGCACGCGCAGAACCGGCTGATGGTCACCGCGCTGACCGAGAAAGGTTACGACGTGAATTACTGCTGGGGCATCGGCACGCACTCGAACAAGCAAGGCGGCGCGATGCTCCCCGAAATGCTCCGCTGGCTCTGGCGCGACTATCCCCGCCCTGACGATCCGCAGGACGAGAGCAACCGAAAACTCCTTGTGCCCGCCAGCAACCAGCCGTAACGGATGTGTGGTGTGAAGTTGTAGGCGACGAGGTTACGAGTCGTGGAAGCGATATTCCTCCGTGGGGATCAACTCCTCACCTCGTCGCCTACAAAACAGATGAGAATGTTGAAACTTCTTCTACGCGCCGCAACACTTCTTGAATTTCTTCCCGCTAGCGCAAGGACACGGATCGTTGCGCCCCACTTTCGGGGGCGCGATATGAGGCAGCGAGATGGCGGGTGCTTTATAATCTAAGCTGGGAGAATAGTCTTCCATCTCTATGAAGTCGTCTTCCGGTCTGGGGAAATTGCCGCTTGCATCCGGCACAGGTAATCCCGCCGCAGCGAACGTCGCGCGCAATTGATCCCCCATGATCGACAACTTGTTTGGCTTGCGCGGATGTTCGCGTTGTTTCTTGAGCCCGAGTTCAATTTCAACGTCTTCAACATCTCCAGCCACCATCTCGTCCACGCGACCGGAAGCAAAGGCACGCTCGATGAGCGGCATGGATTCAACCGCTTGCAAATCTATCAGCGGCGAAATCAGGAAAGCGTTGATCGTCTCAGACTGTTCGGCGAACCGTTCCAGTTGCGCGTTCAGCACAGCAACACACTCGTTCCGCAATTCCGGATGGGACTTGCCCACGAAACGAAGCGTTTTGGCGGCGATCACACGCGACCACTCACCGCGTGTCGTGTCGGCCAGATACACCGCCACTGGTACGATTACCGCCGCACCGAAATCTCCCAGCACGCGCGGCACGTCTTCGCCCAACCAATCATCCAAGGTTTCATCAACCCGTTGCAAAAGCTGGACCAGCGGTGCGATGGCCTCTGGTGCGCGCAATTCCCCCAAAGCCCGCCATGCGTGAACCGGCGCATAGACAACAGGACTTTCGTCCGGCCCCTCATGCAACAGCGTATCGCTCGCCATTCGGATCAAGTCGGGCACATCGGCGGATGAAATTCCCAGCGCGGCATAGTTCGTTCGTTCGTCCCGCCTTGGCTCGTCGAGTGAGAGCAATTGCTTCACCGGCGGATGATAAAGGTCTTCAGGCAAGATGACGCTGGAATCCATCACCACATCCTCGCCACACAGTTCAAGACAATCGGCCATGTAGCGCGGATGTTGCCGGCCAAATACAAAGACGGCCTTTCCCGGCTGGGCAAGACAAGCCGCTTCCGCCGGATTCATCGAGAATTTAATTTCGTCCGCCTCCATGCAGCCTTGGAAGTCCTCCGCCTTGGCAACGTCGTAATGAACAAACAACCCGAGTGAGTCGTGGGATTTCAAAATGACAGGTGGTGAATCTTCTGTGTGTAAAAGGTTCATTCAGTTTTTTGTTTTGTAAAAATCCCGCCTCACCGAGCACGATTGGAATCTCGTTCCAAAGCCAACGACCACAGCCCTAGGGAACGACTGGTTGGTTCGAGCGTTGCTTCGAGTTCGACACACGCGCATTAGAGCCGGACGGGGCTGCTTTGCCAACTCAGGAAAGCGTTAATCTATCGAACGCGTTGACGATGCTCGCGCGAATGACTACTTTGATTCCGCCACGATGATTGCCCGCCCCACAAAAACTCAAACCGCCACACCGACGTTCCGCACCGGAGACGAACGGCTCATCAAGCTCACAGATAATGCGGGCAAGAAAGTTGGCGCGTTGTTGACCAAGCAAGGTCGTCCGGCGGGCGTTTTGCGCGTGGCTGTCATGGGCGGTGGTTGCTCCGGTCTCCAATACAAGATGGATTTGCAGGACGGCCCGGCAAACCGAGATTTTCTCGTCGAGTCCGCAGGCGTCAAAGTCGTGGTGGATCCCAAGAGCGCGCTCTACGTCACAGGCAGCGAGTTGGATTATGTGGATGCGTTGCAGGACGGCGGTTTCAAAGTGAAGAATCCCAACGCCGCCACGAGTTGTTCCTGTGGCGAGAGCTTCAGCGCGTGATGACGGATTATTTCGCACTGCTCACAGAAACCCGCCGTCCGTGGCTCGATGCGGACACGCTCAAGACAATGTTCTTCGCGGTGTCATCCGAAGTTCACCCTGATCGAGTCCATAACGCATCCGAGAGTGACAAACTCGTAGCCAACCAACGCTACACCGAACTCAACGCCGCTTATCAA
>CAMCWI010000315.1 GCA_945882065.1 Akkermansia muciniphila | reverse complement strand
CACGAATTGGTGGGCATCTTCTCGTCGAAATCCGAAACGTAGGTGAGCCAGGCGATCTGCAACTGTCGCTGGTTGCTGATGCAGGCGATGGTGTGCGCCCGATCCTTGGCCTTGGACAGCGCGGGCAACAGCAGCGCCGCCAGAATCGCGATGATCGCGATCACCACGAGCAGTTCGATCAGGGTGAAGGCTTGGTATCCCTTCGTTTTCATTTACTGCCCACCGTGGTTTGAAGCCGCACGAGATCACGGTCTGTTGTTGGTGTTGTCCATCCGTAACCTTTGAACAGAAGAACATAAGGATCTCGCCAGCCCCATCGTTCGACATGCCCATCTGCGAATGAAAGTGTGCAGCCGCGATTATGTCGGCTTGCGGGCCAGTCCCACCACATCCATCGGCCAGCCGGCATGATTCCAATGCCGCCGTTGTTGACGCTGGTTTCGTTTTCATCCAAAAAAACCGAAGCGTTCGAGGGGCCGGGATAACGAATATCCGCTTCCTTGCGATTGATTTCCTGAAATGTCAGATCATCTCCAGCCATCCACGGAAAACTCATTGCGTAACTGCGGAAACGCAAAATGCTAAGACCGGTCACTTTGGAGGTGTCCGCAGGGCAGCGATAGATGCCAACCGATGCGTTGTATTTGAACAAGACCGCAGCTTGGACATTGGCTGGGGTTTGGTCGGCCTGAGCATTGCCAGCAATCCAAGAATCATTTCCCAGAGTCGTGGTTGGAGTCTGGGCTTTGTTGGGGGGCAACACGCCGTTGCTGTCCGTGATGTAAAGCGCCCAGCACAACTGAAGTTGCTTTAGGTTGTTCAAACACTGGATCGTTTGCGCCTTGGCTTTGGCGCGGGACAACGCAGGCAGCAGCATTGCAGCGAGAATGGCAATGATTGCGATGACCACGAGCAACTCGATCAGGGTGAAGCCATAAGCCCGCCGCGCTACAACGCTGTGGCTGATGTTTGTTCGTGTGATGCCCATACACCAATCCATTTCCACCGCTCGACGTATCAAAAAAAAGTCTCGCCGGGTTCTCCGGCGAGACTTTGTAAATCTGACCTCGCCTATTTCCGGCGCAGAGCAAAAAGCATCATTCCCCCAAGCCCAATCAGGGCTACGGAGGTTGGCTCGGGAACTACGTTTGCAGTGCCGGTCAAATCAACGCGCAGGCCGCTAGGCGTGCTGCCTAGTTCAAAGACTGAAAAATCCAAAGTGTTGATTCCGGGAAGGAATCCTGAGTTGACGGAGTAAGATGAAAAACTTGAGAATCCCGCAAACGGCGTTGATACGCCGGTGTGAACGCCGTTAAGGAAAACATCGCAGTTATTGTCTGATGCGATACTCAGGCTGAGAGAAGCGGAACTCGCATCCAGACCAGTAAGGTCAAAAGTGGTGCGGAAGGTATATGTGCCGGTTGGTCGCCATTCACCCATGAAAGAGGTAACCCCAATCCAACGAGAAGCCGGGCCCTCCGCGAGCCAGCCGGTAGGGAGGACAACGCCATTGCCCGTGAAAGCTGTGGTGTAAGGGCCGGGTGCTGCGATTACAGAGTAGTGAGAATCAACTGCGGAGTTCGGCAATAAGCCGCCGCTATTATTAACGCCCGTATTGAAAACCGGGATAGAAGCCGCCATTGCTCCGGAATTTGTGGCTGCGAGGATGGCGATTGTTGCGATCAGTTTTCCAGTCGTTGTGATGAGGTTTTGAAGAATTTGTGTTTTTTTTATAGGGTTGCCTTTGATTTCTGTGGAAGCGATTTACTCACACAGTTCTAATTGCGTCAACACAAGAATCTGACACACAAGAATCTGATTTTTAGCCAATTCCCGCCTTAGGGGAGCACTGCGGCCCGATCTCCCCATGCAAAGGCTGACAATAGACTCTTGGTTCGCTCATCGGCGCTCTGATACAGACGCGTTTGGTTGTCTGCCACAAGCAGGTTTTGCTGATCTGATCGGCGGAATGTATTGCTGTTTATCCAATCTTCTTTGTCATAAGCCGCGCCGTCTTTGCCAACCACGAGAGCATGAAGGCGGAGATCAAGGATTCGATTGGTCAGGCTGCGTTTCCCGTTTTCAAAGAGATACGCTCCGCGCTTGGTCAGGAAGTAGCGCGGCCAAAGTCCCAGCATTATGTCGCGCGACATCATGAACGCATTCGTCCGGACGTGATGATTGGGAAATGGATTGAAGCAAGCTTTGCAGGCTTTCACCCGCGCTAAACAGGAAAGGCGTCTCGCAAAAGAGGTCGTCGCAATCCGACCCAAATCCCGGATGGCGTTTGAATACATGCTTTCCCACGATCCGGTTGCCCCGACGATTCCGATTCCGCCCCGCTGCATCAGTAAAAAAGTTTTTTCCAGCCAGCCGTTCGACAGCACTTCGCTAAAAGAGTTAAGAAAATACAGATAGGGGTTTTTAGCATTTTCAGCCGCAACTCGATATGCCCTAAGATCAAACCCAAAGTCTGACATGTGGATTGTCTTGTGCGGGATATCCTCGACAGCTTTTTCCCACCGCGAGGCGTCGGCGCGGTCGCGAAATCCTTTGAAGACGATTACAAGGTCATGCGGCGCGCCAGCCGGATACTTCCGGTACGACTGCAAAAACTTCTCGAATGGTGCGATACCATTTTTTGCTCTCGCAAGATGGACGACTCCGATTTGTTTCATGCAAGTGTCTGAGCGAATTCAGCGAGGCGGTTTCGGCTTATTTAGAGCAGATGACCACCAACTCCTCGCCGCAGTCTGGTTGCTGGGAGAGCATCCGATGCTCGCGGTGTTGCCAGCAGGCTGCTTTCAACGTGCGGATCACGTTCGGAGTCGGCTGATGTCCCATGCGGTGCTGGCTGTTTTCGCGGAGGGTATAGCTTGCGCCGATGAAAACATCCGCGTGCGCCGATGTGCTGCCTGCCCACGCCACCTGAAACCCCGCCCGGCGCGCGACTTCCGATAAAGAAGCCTTGTTGAACAAGTACAGGTGGCGCGGTGGATCAATACCAAACCAGCTTGGCCCGAATTTCTGGTGGCCTATGCCCGCCGTATTCGGCGTCGTCATCACGAGCCGTCCGCCAACCTTCAGTAGGCGACTGATCTCGGTCAGCAGCCCCACCGGATCGGTCAAATGCTCGACGACGTGGCTCATCGTCACAGCATCAAAGCTTTCAGCAGGAAGATTGGCTGTCTTCAAATCGCCGTGGCGCAGCGTCAGTCCATACTTTTGTTTTGCTGTCTGAATCGCCTGAGGATCGAAATCAATTCCGTCCACCGCCCATCCTTTCTGCCGCATCAAGTTGAGGAATTTGCCATCGCCACAACCTACATCGAGCAGCTTTCCCCGTGGTGTTTCTTCGAGGAACATTTGCTCTCGACGCGCCTTCTCTCGTGCGACACCTGTGATTGCCCAGAGCGGATAATTGATCGCGAGATAGGCGGAGTACAGCCAGTCCCTCAATCCTGAACCGGCATCTGCGCCCGCGTCAGAATGGGTAAAATAGGTCTGGTAAGCGATGTGCAGGTCGCTCTCGATGGGGCAGGGGTTTATCCAGATCAGTCCGCATTCCGGGCGCGAACACTGGCTGAGACTCCAGCGGCCTGCCGTTTCGAAGAGCGCGCTGGGAAGGCCATCATACAA
>CAMCWI010000314.1 GCA_945882065.1 Akkermansia muciniphila | reverse complement strand
TCGAACGCGAGCGACGACTTGCCGCTACCGCTCAGGCCGGTGATGACCACCAGCTTGTCGCGCGGAATTTCGAGCGTGAGATTCTTGAGATTATGCTCCCGCGCCCCGCCGATGCGGATGAATTCTTTGCTCATGGTAACGAATTCTTGGATTCAACTAATCGGGAAGCGTAGGACGATGGCCAAGGCGAGGAAAGGAAAGAAACGCCAACTTGCCGAAACTCAGCGGGTGTGGATAATTACAACCATGAGCGCACAAGAAATGTTGGTGGAAGAGATCAAGGGTCAGCCCGAACCTGTGTTGCGCGAGTTGCTGCATTACCTGAAATTCCTCACGCGCACCCGCGCCGAAGAAGCTTGGCCGACGTGACGCCCACGCGCGAAGTGGAGCAGGAAGTCCTCAACATTCTCGACGGCAACTCCAAATGAACCCACGCCACGGCGAAGTCTGGCTCGTGGACATGGGAGCCGCATCTTGCAAAGGTTGCAACCCAACGCTAATTTTCGGCCATGACAATCGCGCTCGCCAAAGACGTTGAAGACTTCCTTCAAGATCAGGTACGCGCTGGAGTTTTCTCCGACGCAAGTGAACTCGTGAACGATGTGATCCGCTCCATTCGCGAGCAGCAGCGAAAACCTTTCACGGTGACACCGGAATTGGAAACCTGGCTGCTCGAAGCCGCCGATAAACCAGTCACGCCACTCACTACGGGCGATTTCGAGGGTATCCGCGAGCGAGTCCAGTCCCGCCTGAAATCCCCCGCAGCATGAGCGTCCTCTAGTCCGATGATTTCATCGTGGACGTGGAGCAACAGTTCGAGCGGTATGCCGTTAACGCCGGATGGGAAGTGGCAGATCGCTACCTCGCTGCGGTAGAAACCACCGCCCGACTTCTGGAACAACACCCGCAACTCGGCCCGCGCGGCGGCTTCGCTCACCGACGATTACGAGATTGGAGATTATTTGTGGTCTTTCGCCCTTTCAACAAGCATGTGCTTTTCTACGAACTTGCCGGTGACAATGTGGTGTTACGCCGCGCAATGCACGGTCATCGCAATTTGCCAAAGCGGTTGCTTGAGCCGCCGGGCAACAACTGAGGCGGAATTCCCCCCCGGCCATTTACAGTTCGCCGACCCGCAGGCCACGAACAGCCCGCAGCGTTTCTACCGCGTCCGCGCGAATTAGTTGAGGGTGTATTCACCGCGAAATACACGAATGCCGGACGGAGAGCCGTTTGACGCGAATTTCACGAATTAGCACGAATTCCGAAATCCTATTCGCGACAATTAGCGTAATTCGCGTCAAACAAGTTATAGTTCGCCGACCCGCAGGCCACGAACAGCCCGCAGCGTTTCTACCGCGTCCGAGCAAATTAGTCTGAGTGGACTGGTCACTCGCCGCAGCGCGTGGGAGCGAGGAAGGTTTTGGAATTGAATGTGACCCTTCCAACTGGCGAAACGCTGCGGGCGAGGGAACGCCCCGCGCCCGCGCTCCTTCGAAAAACAAAACGCCCCGGCCTTCTCGCGAAAGCCGGGGCGTTGTTTTTGAAAACTGAATTATTTTGCAGGTGCAGGTGCGGGCTGAAGCTTCTTGGCGAGCTGCCATTCAAAGGTGATCTTCAAGTCATCGCCTACGCTCATTGTCGGGATGCCGAGCAGCGTGATGACAGGCGGCTTCATCTTGTAATCCGTCATCTTGATCGGCGCGCTGCCGATGATGACGATGTTTGTGCCCTTCTTCTCGATGGTCACGGGCATCGTATTGGTGACGGTGTTTCCGACGATGGTTAACGCACCCACAGCCTCAAACTCCAGTTTGCCCGTCGCACCCGCCTTGGACTTGGGTTTCAATTCAATGAGACGATATTCGATCTTCATGAACTTCGTTGAGTCCATCGAAACCTGCATTTTGTCGTCCATCGCAGCCTTGCCGCTCTTGAAAGAGCGCACGGGCATGGAGACGGTGGCTTTCGGCTTCGCAGCCGCCGCATCGGTCAACGCCGACTCAGGAAACTTTTCATCCGCCTCGATGAAACCGCTGATGATCTTGCTGTCCATCGTCCAATCGTGAATCGTGGAAGTTCCCGCGATGGTGCATTTGTTGCCAGTGGGCGTGGCCTCGTAGCGGACTGCGCCTTCAGCGAAGGCGGCTGCCGTGAACAGTGTGGCCAGCGACAATGCCGCGAGCGTTTTGATTGAGGTGAGTTGTGTGTTCGTTTTCATAAATTATTTCTGTATCTGACGGTGGTTGGACGGCGCGCTGTCACGCCAATTCAAACCATTCTTTTTTGAACTCGATGCGTTTGCCGGTGTTGACCGCTTCGTTGACTTTCAATGCCAGCACGGTGGCGACAAATCCTTCGTGATAACCGGCAGCGGGACGATCCGTATTCTGGCCAACCTTGAGCGAGAGGACGTGTTCGCCGAGTTGCTCCTTGGTTGCGCTTTCGTAATTGGATTTGAAATCAGCCACCTCAGCGGTGACTTCCTTGCAGTTGGCGACGAATGCCTTCAGCGCGTGGTAGTGCGCTGGTGGTGCTTGCTGTGCCTGTGCGCCATCTACCAGCGCCGTTTGCTTGGAGCTTCCCACGGCGAGCACGATGCCGGTCTCGTTGAAGAAATTATCTTTGCGCGCATACACTTCCCATCCCAGCAACGGCGAATCCACCTCCTTGAACATCCACGCCTTGCCATCACGCATCATCACGGTGGCGTCCGTGCCGTAGAGCAGTTCGTTCTCGGAATCGAACGATGTGGCGAGCGAGGCGTTGTAATTCATCTTCACGCCACCGGGAAATTCAATCATCGCTTCCACCGTGTCCGGCACATCGCGACCGTCATCCTTCCAGAGCAGCATGGAACTGAAACCCGTCACGGCCACGGGTTTGATGTTCATAAACCATCCCGCCTGATCAATCGCATGAATCCCGGTCTCGCCGATGAGTCCCGGCGATGTGCTTTTATTCAAACGCCAGTTGATCGCCCGCTCTCGGTCAGAGTTAGGAGACGCCTGACGCCAGCTTTGTTTCTTGTGCCATTGCGCGCGAGCCATGACGGGCTTGCCCAGCGCGCCGGAACGGATGAATGGCAGCAGGAAATGCCGCTGCGGATCGGAGCGGCCCTGTAACCCGACTTGAAACACTTGCGCCGTAGATTCCTTGGCCGCGAGCGCGATGGCGCGTGCATCCTCGACGGTGTGAGCGAGCGGCGCTTCGCAATAGACATGTTTCCCAGCCTTCAACGCCGCGATGACGATGTCTTTATGCTGATGCGAACCCGTTGCCACGATCACGGCCTGGATCGCCGCGTCCTTCAGCAACTCTTGGTAATCTTCCACCTGTTTCGCGCCGGGTGCTTTGGTGGCACTGCGCCGCATCATCGCGGGATAATTGTCACAGATGGCGACGATCTCAGCTTTTTCCAAACGACCGAGCTGATCCAAAATCTCGCGACCCCACGAGCCAAGCCCGATCACGGCGACTTTGACCTTCGGTCCCGAATCCGGCACGGCAGATTTTTGTTCCGGAGCAGATTGCGCCATCAACTGCACGCCGCCCATCATCGTCATCAGCGCGGCAAAGGAGCTACCCTTGAGAAAATCCCGCCGGTTGAAGTCAGCCTGGCTGTCATGTGATTGGTTCATGC
>CAMCWI010000313.1 GCA_945882065.1 Akkermansia muciniphila | reverse complement strand
TTGCCTCAAGACAGTTTTCATTCTTTCGTGATGGTTTCGTCGAGGTTCAGCAACACGCGTGAGACAACGGTGTAGGCAGCGAGTTGCGTGGGTGTGATGTTCGCGGGCAACCCGTCAGGCGCGGCACTCTTGCCCGTGGCGAGTTCGTTTGCGTTCACCCAGCCGTCGCCGATGTGCTTGGTTTGTTTTTCCAAGAGCGCGAGCAATTCATTCCGCTCGCTGTCGGTGGGTAAACGTGAGAGCGCGCGACGGAAGGCGAAGTTGATTTTGTCCGTATCACTCTTGCCACCTTCGGCCAATGTTTTGCGCGCGAGGGCTTGGGCGCATTCCATGAATGTGGTTTCGTTCAGTGACACTAGGGCTTGGAGCGGCGTGTTGGAACGGCCGCGGCGGACGCAGGAGAAATCACCGTTGGGCGCGTCGAAAGTCTGGAGCATGGGATACGGAACGGAGCGGTAGCGGAAGATGTAGAGACTCCGGCGAAATTTCTCCTCGCCAGTGTCTTCCTTCCAGGTTTTCGGACCGTAACTCGCTGGCGGTTGGAACAAGAATTCTGGAGCCGGTGGAAACACGCTGCGTCCACCGAGTGCGGGGTTCAGCAGTCCGCTGCTCGCGAGTGCGATGTCGCGGACGATCTCGCCCTCGACACGGAAACGCGGTCCACGCGCGAGCAGGCGATTGTAAGGATCGAGCGCATAAAGCTCCGGCGTGACGCGGGAGGATTGGCGGTAGGTGGCCGAGTGAACGATGAGGCGATGGAGGTGTTTGATGCTCCAAGGATTCGTAGCAGCCGACATGAACTCGCTCGCCATCCAATCGAGCAATTCAGGGTGCGACGGCAACTCCGCGCGTGTGCCGAAGTCCTCGGACGCTTCCAGCAGGCCCGTGCCGAAGTAGGATTGCCAGACACGATTCACGAACGAGCGTGCGGTCGTTGGAGATTTTTTATCCATGAGCCAGTTCGCTAGCGTGAGCCGCGAGCTATCGGCGTTCGGCGGGAGCGGATGTAAGAACGCAGGCGTGCCGGACTGCACCACGTTACCGGGCTTGAGGAAATCACCGCGCTTGAGCAGTCTCGTTTCGCGCATCTCGTCGCGCGCCGTGAGTGATAACTGCGTTTCGCCATTCGGCCATTGCGCCCAGAGTTGTTCGATCTTGTCGTTGGTTTCCTTGAACTCCGGCAAGGTCGTGCGCCAATAATTGAACACGGTGGTTATCTGCTGTGGCGAACGCTTCTCGCGTGGGATTGCGAAGATGTCGCGCACGCGTTTGGGAACTTGATCGGCAACGATCGGCCCGACATTCGTCGTCACGCTGAAGCGGAAGCGACCCAGGTTGTTGTTCATGTGCGCGTTGTTGTTCCAACCACCGTGACGCTGTACAAGTCGGATGTCCCAAATCGTTCCGCCTGCAAAGCCCGCGTTGGTCACACACTGGAAAACGGCTTGGCGGTTGGTATTGCGTCGGCCCGGCCCAGCGTCAATGCCCCATGCAGTGTGTTCGTTGTCGTCATTCGCAAAACTCGCCGGACCTACGACGCGTTTGTTGGTCGTCTTGTCGTAATGCTCCGGGCCGAGTGGCGTTTCGCTCTGTGCAAAATCTGCGGTGACGTTCGTGAATTGGATTCGTGTCTTGTTTGTCGCGCCAAGCGGTGACGCTTCCACGGTGAACTCCGTCAAGGCGCCCATGCCGTTGAGCGCGCGGCCGGGCCCGTTGGCGGGAAGATTTGCATCGGTCAACAGTTCGATCCGGAACGCGGTGATGTTTTTGAGATCATTTGTCAGCCAGAAATGCGGGCCTGCTTTGCCGACCGCATAACCTTGAGCGAGTAACGAACCGTCCGGCAAACGCGCGAATTTTTGACCGCCACTTGTGATGTCCTCGATGAATGGCTGGATCGTAATCCACGCTGGTTGATCCTTCGCCACGTCGGATTCCCACTTCGCCATGCGCTGTTCCCAATCCGGCGTGCGATGTCGCAAACCTTCTTCGATGTCGCGCATCTCGCGGGCGAGATTCGCGACGCGCATCTGATCTGCGGTGGAATAGACGACGCGTTGTGACTCGTTATCATTGTTCAAGAACGCGAAGAGACGGAAGTATTCCTCCTGCGAGATCGGATCGAATTTGTGGTTGTGACATTGCGCGCACTGGATGGTGAAACCGAGAACGCTTTTGCCGATGGCGTCCATGCGATCAAACATCGCTTCCATGCGGAACTGCTCTGGATCCGCGCCGCCTTCTTCGTTGACCATGGAATTGCGCAGGAAGCCGGTGGCAACGATGTCGTCCTGCGTGGCGTTTGGCAGCAGATCGCCGGCGAGTTGTTTGGTGACGAACTGATCGTAGGGCAAGTCGTCGTTGAAGGCTTTGACCACCCAATCGCGATAGAACCAAACGTTGCGCGTCTTGTCTTTCTCGAAGCCATCGGAATCCGCGTAGCGCGCGGCGTCGAGCCAGTGGCGTCCCCATTTCTCGCCGTAGTGCGGCGATGCGAGCAAACGCTCCACTTGTTTTGCGTAAGCATTGGGAGATTTGTCGACGAGAAACGCGTCCACTTCCTCCGGCGGCGGTGGCAAGCCGATGAGATCGAGTGAAAGCCGCCGGAGCAATGTGATTTTGTCCGCTTCGAGCGACGGTTTGAGTTTTTCCGCATCGAGCTTGGCGAGGACAAAGTTGTCTATTGGCGAGCGCGGCCAATTCTTGTTGCTGACAGCGGGAGCGGCGGGACGTGCGGGAGCTTTGAACGCCCAGTGATTCGTGTTGTAAGAGTAGGATTTAGCCGCTGATCCCGCCCACTCAGCCCCCTGATCAATCCACGCCCGCACCAAGCCGATTTGTTCCGGCGTGAACTTCTCCCTTTTCTTCGGCATGGCGGCGATGTCCTCATGCGTGTCGGCCAGCACTTGCATCAGGATGCTTGCGGCGCTGTTGCTGATCACGAGGGCTGGGCCGTTGTCGCCACCCTTCAACATGTCCGCGAGATTGTCGGTGCGATAACCGGATTCCTGTTTTTTGTCGCCATGACAATCGTAACAGCGTTCGGCAAAGAGCGGGAGGAGGTCTTTGTTGAAATCCACTTTTTGCGAAGCCACCGGCGGTAATTGACCCTCAACCAATCCAGCCGCCCCAGTCCCCGACGCCAGCAACAGCCAACTCACCGCAAGAACGACGGGGCAGCGAATATATTTGGGCAACTGCATAGATTCCGGGTTGATGGACATACTATGGGGAACCTCCGAAAACTGTTTTTCGGGGTTCAGTTGATGGTGTTTTTTCGGTTTGAGGTGTGGCTGGTTTCATGGCGTTCCTTTTTTTGTTTTTTTTGACGATTAATGGTTCGCGGTTGGTTGGCTTTCGGTCGTTCAGCGTCCCGGATGAACTGACCCGCATGCCGGCCGTCGCCGTCGAGGTCGACGATTGGCATGCCGCTCTCGTCGCCCGAACCTAGGGAAAGTCGCTCGCTCATCCAGACCTGCTTGCGGCTGCTGTCGAACCGGACCATCTGTGAAAACGGCATTTCGATAAGCCGGCAGAACACGTCGATCCGCCCGTCGCCATCGACATTCCTTCATGTTCGAAATTTCATAGACGACCGCTATTGCACTCAAGCCCAATTCGTCAGTTCGTCACCTCCACCTTGCAGGT
>CAMCWI010000312.1 GCA_945882065.1 Akkermansia muciniphila | reverse complement strand
TTCGTATTGTTGCCTGAGGAAAAGTTTGAAGAAGTGAAGCACGGCCCGCCTCAGACTTTGCCAGCAAACGCAGACCATCATCGCGAATGGGTCGAAGCCTGCAAAGGTAACGGCACAACCTTCTCCAGTTTCGAGATCGGTGGGCCGATGACCGAGTTGATGCAACTGATCAATCTCTCCACGCTGTTTGAGGAAGCTTTGGAATACGACACGATCAGCGGTCGGATTTTAAACTCGAAAAGCGCGGGGCGCTTGTTGCATCGCGATTATCGGCGCGGTTGGACGATCTGAACGCCAGCGGCTGACGGAAACATAATAGTCCCAAACCACACTACCAATGAACTCGAAATACCTATCAAGCCGGTGGGCTATGTTCGGCATAATTGCGGGTCATCTTTTCACCACAACGTTCGCAACTCTTGGGGCGACAGCCGGGGGCGATTCAACTGCGGCCAAAACAGAATCTTTGACCGAACGTGAGGCACGCATGAAGTGGTGGCGGGAAGCGCGCTTCGGGATGTTTGTGCATTGGGGTTTGTATTCCGGGCTCTCCGGCAATTGGAATGGCAAGATTGTCGGCACCAACGGCGGCATGGAATGGCTGCAGAACCGAGTCGGCACGGACACCTATACATACGCGTCGAATGCGCTGCCGCTGTTCCGACCCAAACCTGGATTTGCCACCGAATGGGCGCGGCTGGCAAAGGAAGCCGGCTGCCGTTACGTCGTATTCACAACGAAACACCACGACGGATTTGCGTTGCACGATTCCAAGGTTAGCGATTACGACGCTGGCTCAACACTTCATCGTGATTTGGTGAAGGAGATTGTGGATGCGCTGCATACGGAGGGTTTGCGCGTAGGTTTCTATCACTCAATGATCGATTGGCATCATGATCAATACGACTATACCCGCGCCAAAGGACTCCCCTACCCCGGCGGAAACAAGTCGGTAATGAGCGGGCCGCGCGACCAATCGAAATACAACGACTACCTCCACGCCGAAGTGAATGAGTTGATGTCGAACTACGGTCCGGTGGATGTGGTGTGGTGGGATTACAGTTCCAAGGAATTTCAGGGCGACGATGCGTGGCGTGCTTCTGATTTGATCAAGCTGGTCCGCGCCAAACAACCGAATGTCGTCATGAACAACCGATTGTTCCGCACGGCGGAAGCGGGCTGGGTCGGCAACGACATGGCGACATTGCCCAAACTGGATCCGCAATACGGTGACTTCACGACGCCGGAACAACACATTCCTGCAACCGGAATGCCAGGCATCGACTGGGAAACCTGCATGACGATGAATTCGACCTGGGGCTTCAACGAGCATGATCACGCGTGGAAATCCGACGCCACATTCATCCGCAACCTCGTGGATATTGCCAGCAAAGGCGGCAATTACCTGCTCAACATCGGGCCGAAGGGTGACGGCAGCGTTCCCGAAGAAAGCGTGAAATCGCTTCGCGCCATCGGGGCCTGGATGAAAGTCAATGGCGAGTCCATCTACGGCACCACGGCGAATCCTTTTGGAAAACTGGATTGGGGAAGTTGCACCAAGCGACTCACAGACACCGGCGGAAAACTCTATTTTCATATCACGATTCCGCCGTTGGATGGCAAACTAGTTGTGACCGGACTCAAAAATAGGATTTCCGGAGCGCGCCTGCTCGGTGGTGGCAAGGTCGAGGTGGCATCCAGTGGTCAGAGCACAACCTTGGTGCTGCCAACAGGAATTCCAATAGCTACGAATTCTGTGGTGGCGGTGAATTTTGAGGGTATGCTAGACATTACAAAATCCGGTACTTAAGCGAACAGGCATTGTTAACCGAGAACTTAACCCTAAATAACTTGCCTCACTTAAAGCCTCTTTGCCGTAGATTAATAACAGCTCGGAGTCGGTTGATATCTCTACGCCAGTGACAATAATAACAAACTGATTGCAACGAATTGATAGCGAAACCTGACGCCGCTCAACTCTCTCTGGAAGTTACTACCATGAAAACTCATATTCTAAAAAGCATCGCAGTGGTTTTCATTTTCGCGTGCTCACCTTTGCTTGAAATCGCATTTGGCAAGCAGCCCAACATCATCCTCGTCATGCCCGACGATGTGGGTTACGGCGACTACGCCTGTCTGGGAAATCCTATCACCCACACCCCCTCAGTGGATGCCTTCAAGAAACAGAGCGTCCTGTTCACGCAATTTCAGGTCAGCCCCACGTGTGCGCCAACCCGGGCCTCCCTGATGAGCGGACGCCACGAGTTCAAAAACGGTGTCACCCACACAATCTATGAGCGTGAACGCCTGAGCTTAACAACCTACACGCTCGCCCAGATGCTCAAATCCGCCGGCTACACTAACGGTATTTTTGGCAAGTGGCATCTCGGCGACGAGGAGGCGTATCGTCCCGAGCACCGCGGGTTCGATGAAGTCTATATTCACGGCGGCGGCGGCATCGGACAAACCTATCGTGGTTCCTGCGGTGATGCGCCGGGCAACACAAACATTGATCCGGCGTTGTGGCACAATGGCAAGTTTGAACAGACCAAAGGATATTGCACTGACCTGTTCTTCAACCAAGCCATCCGGTGGATGAACGGCTGTCGTACCGCGGGCAAACCGTTCTTCGCTTACATTCCTCTTAATGCTGCGCACGGTCCACATGTCGTGCCGGAGGAATATTACCGGCAGTATCTCGGCAAGCCTGGCGTAAATCTGGAGACAGCAAAATTCTTTGGCATGCTCGAGAACATTGACTCAAACTTCGGCGCACTCCTCGCAAAGCTTGACGAATGGAAGATCGCAGCCGACACGTTGGTCATTTACCTCGGCAGCGACAATGGCGGCACGGCTGGGGTGAAAGTATTTAACGCTGGCCTGAGAGTCGGCAAGGGCACGGCCTATCAAGGCGGAATCCGATCGCCGGCATTTTTCCGTTGGCCCGGCAAGATTCAAGGAGGCACTGAATGCGATGCGCTCAGCGCGCACATCGATATTTTCCCGACTTTGGCGGAGATCGTCGGGGCAAAACTTTCGGATGAAGTGAAGCATCAAGTCGAAGGCCGTAGCTTGGCGCCGCTGCTCAAGAATCCAAAGGCCGAATGGGCCGATCGCACTCTCATCACCCACGTCGGACGTTGGCCGAGAGGAAAAGCGGCAGAGTCGAAATACGTCAATTGTTCAATCCGCAACACCCGCTTCACGCTGGTCAAAAATGAGGAGCTTTACGACCTCAAGTCAGATCCCGGACAAAACAAGAACGTCATCACTGACCATCCCGACGTGGTCGCTTCGTTGCGTAACGCCTATGACCAATGGTGGAACGACGTGCAACCATTGCTTGTAAACGAAGTCTCCATTGGTCCAAAGCTCAATCCGTTCAAGGAACTTTACTGGAAACAGTTCGGCGGAGGCCCAGACGCGGAAAGGCCCAAATGAATCGATCTCGCAATAATCTGCTCTCGGTGGCCCAGGCACTGACGATCACTCGCGGGTCTTCGCCTTTGTTCAATGCACGCCTTAGTGTATTGCCGTCCAAGGCCACTACTTCTCCACCCAGCACCGTGCGTACGCTCTGTGTCCAGCGCAACAGACAATCACCAAACTTCTCAGGATCGAGTGCTTGAAAGACGCGGTTGTAGGTGTC
>CAMCWI010000311.1 GCA_945882065.1 Akkermansia muciniphila | reverse complement strand
CTAAACCGGTATACCCCTTAAAAGGTATCGGGGGTTCGAATCCCCCCTTCTCCGCCAATTTCCTTCAAACCATTTACCCAAGGTCAACCGGCTTTGATTCGACAAGCAAAGGAACTTCTGAAAACCTTCTTTTCAGTCAATGTCTTTACTGACAACAAAAACTCTTCGCGTGTTCCTAACCATCGCCATTTGTTACGGCCTGCTCCTGATTTGCGGCTGCGCGTGGCAACGCAAGCTGCTCTATTTCCCGACGAAGATTTCCGATGTCGATGTCGCTCAAGCCTCCGCGCGCTCTGGTCTTGAACCGTGGCGAAACGCGACGGGCGAAATCATCGGATGGAAACTCGCGGCGAACTCAACTTCCACCGGCAGCGTGTTGGTGATTCATGGCAATGGCGGTTGCGCGTTGCAGCGCGGCTACATCGCCAAACCCATCCATGATGCGGCGGCGTTGGATGTGTTCATTCTGGAGTTTCCCGGTTACGGAATGCGTGAAGGCTCACCGAGCATGAAAAGTCTCCTTACGGCAGGCGAGGAGGCTTTTGCGTTGTTACCCAAAGACAAACAGGTTTATCTCGTGAGCGAATCTCTCGGCACAGGCGTGGCGGCGCATCTGGCCAAGACGCATCCGAATGAGATCGCCGGGATGGTGATGTTCGTGCCGTATGACAGTCTGCCATCGCTCGCGCAGAGCAAGATGCCGGTGCTGCTGCCGTATTTCTTTCTGGTGGATCGCTTCGAGCCAGCGGCGTGGCTCAGGGATTATCGCGGGCCGATCAAGTTTGTTCTGGCAGAACGTGACGAGGTGATCCCGAAAAAGTTTGGTCAGCGACTGTGTGATTCGTACGCCGGGCCGAAGGCGTTGCAGATCATTCCAAACGCGGGTCACGACGGGGTTGCCGAGCAAACACAAGAATGGTGGCAAGCAGTGTTCAATTATTTTCGCAATTCAATTCATCCGAAGTCTTGACAGTCTTTTCACGCTGATTCAATCTGACGGCGAACTGACCGCGAGATTCCCCCTGTTGACTGAAGCCGTTTCGGAATCCGCGCCCACTGAGCGATAGACATTCCAGTTTGAACTAATCCTGCCGCTCGCCGTCCAAGCCTCTGTCCGAGTGGACACGCCGCGACAAAAGTCCCGCCAGTTCAAAAACAATTTAACCAAACGAAATCATTTTATGGCAAAAGCTGTCACCAAGAAGGCCAAGACAAAATCAACGAAGATCAGATCCGGCGAGGAGTTGCCGCTGGATCAAGCCGAGTCCGCCGCGACCATCGCTGCTGCACCCGTTGCTGAAGCTCGCACACCTGCGCCTGCGCGCGAACCCGTGCTGGCAAACGACCAAGATGCTGTGCGTTATTCAAGTCGCCCGCCCAGTCCGCCACCGGTGGACGAGGATGCCGCGCTTCAACCCCCCACAGGACCAATCGAAGCCAGCGTTCCCGCCCAGCCTCGCGGGGTGGTCGAACCTCGCCGCAACGAGCGCGACAAGATCGCCAACTCTCTGAACATCGCCAAGCTCCAGGCGATGCCGATGACTGAGTTGAACACCATGGCCAAGGACATGGGCGTGGAAAATTACGGCACGATGCGTAAGCACGAGGTCATCTTCCACATCCTCCAAAAAAATGCCGAACGCGCGGGCGTGTTGTTCTCCGAAGGCGTGCTGGAAGTGTTACCGGACGGCTACGGCTTTCTGCGCTCGCAGAGTTTCAATTACCTCTCGTGCCCGGAAGACATCTACGTGTCGCCGTCACAGATCCGCCGGTTTGATTTGCAGACCGGTAACTTGATCGCCGGACAAATTCGCCCGCCGAAAGAGAAGGAAAAGTTTTTCGCGCTGCTCAAAGTCGAAGCCGTGGATGGCGAAGAGCCGGACAAGGCCAAGGACAAAACGCATTTCGAAAATCTCACGCCGCTGTTCCCGAACAAGCGGTTCATCCTCGAAACCGGTAAGGAAGAACTTTCCACCCGCGTGCTCGATCTCGTCTGTCCCATCGGCAAAGGCTCGCGCGGCCTCATCGTCGCGCCGCCGCGCACGGGCAAAACCGTGTTGATGCAGAAGCTCGCCAACGCAATCCTCAAGAACAACCCCGAGACGTATCTGTTCATCCTGTTGATTGACGAGCGCCCGGAAGAAGTCACAGACATGGAGCGCACTTGTATTGGTGCAGAAGTGATTTCCTCCACGTTCGATGAACCGCCGGAGCGTCATGTGCAGGTGGCTGAGATGGTCATCGAGAAGGCCAAGCGCATGATCGAACACAAGCGCGACGTCGTCATCCTGCTCGACTCCATCACGCGTCTGGCCCGCGCTTACAACACCGTGCAACCGCACTCCGGGAAAATTCTCTCCGGCGGCGTGGACGCGAACGCGTTGCACAAACCCAAGCGTTTCTTCGGCGCGGCGCGTAACATCGAGGAAGGTGGTTCACTCTCCATCATCGCCACCGCGCTCGTGGACACCGGATCGCGCATGGACGAAGTGATCTTTGAAGAGTTCAAGGGCACGGGCAACATGGAAGTCCATCTGGATCGTGGCCTTGTGGATCGCCGGATTTTCCCTTCGATCAACGTCGAACGCTCCGGCACACGCAAAGAAGAATTGCTCTACCACCCGGACGAACTCGGCAAGATCGTCCTATTGCGCCGCGCGCTCACCGGTGTGCCGCCGGTGGAAGCGATGGAACTGCTGCTCGGCAAACTCAAGAAGACCGGCAGCAACATCGAATTCCTCATCGGCATGGCGGTGGGGTGAGCGGGATCAACTCTCCGCAATCCAAACCAACGTCCCGCTTGCCAGCAGATCGTAGAGCGGAATCAAATCCGCATCGGCAAGATGGATGCAGCCGAGGGAGGTGGGGTTGCCGAGCGTGGCTTGATCGCCAAAGCCGTGGATGTAGATGTAGCGCGAGTGCGTGTCCACATTGCCACCGCGATTGAGGCCTTCCTCCAATCCGTCCAGCCACAGGATACGTGTGGTGATGGATTCCAAGGGCAAACCATCGCGCAAGTGGCCGATGACTTTGCGATGTTTGAAGACTGTTCCCGCCTCGCAACCGTCACCGATCTTTTCCGCGATGCGATGCAGGCCAAGCGGCGTTTTGTTCGAGCCGGCAATCTGGCCGATGCCGAACTTGGATGTGGAGATGCGGAATTCCTTTGCGAGTTGGTAGGGCTCGTCAGTCCTCTGCTCGCCAGCGTCGCCTGTCACAGCGTGTTCTCCGCTCCCGGAATGACGCGCGCTACCACTGCTTTGCTCAAAGAGCAGGGCGGTTTGAGTCGCCACGCTGGCGCAGAAGATATACGGCGTCGGTGCGGCGCCGAGTTCCTGACAACGGCGGAGGCAATCAGTCAGGGTTTGGTTGGTGTTCATCGGAACTATTTTATTTAGCCACGAAGAGTTACAAGAAGCACAAGGGGACTTGGGCAAACTCGCAGCAAAAAATCCGGAGGGCTACTTCAACTTTTTCACCAGCACCTTGGAGTTACGACCACTCTGGTCGTACTTCTCGCGGCGCGTGGGCGGGAGATCGTCGGGCTTGCCTTCACTGAAGCCTCCTTTGGATTGGAAGTAAGTGAATGCCTGCGTCGAAAGCGTGATGAGTTCGCCCAAGCCGAGTTCGCGCGTCTTGCTTTCCACGAATTGGATCAGCTT
>CAMCWI010000310.1 GCA_945882065.1 Akkermansia muciniphila | reverse complement strand
TTATGCGACTATTTGAAGCCATCATCGAAGAAAATCACCGCGCCATAGCAGGCGACACCACGGCAGGATTGCGCCAATCCGAATACGCCGATGCGCTGCCCATCGCGGCGTTGACGTGCATTGACGTGCGGCTCAATCCGCTCATTCCGGAAGTGCTCGGCATCGCGGAGGAACATTTTATCTGGTTGCGCAACGCGGGCAACAACATCACCGGCACTCAGTCGTCCACCATGCGTTCGCTTGCGCTCGCATGCGCGGTCAAAGGTGCGAAGGAAGTTTGCATCATCGGCCACACAGATTGTCAGGTGTGCAAGACGACGACGATGCAACTGCTGGAGAAGTTCAAGAATCTCGGCGTGGAGCGGCATCTGTTGCCGGATAACGTGAATGAATTCTTCGGCATGTTCGGCAGCGAACGCCAGAACGTGATCAAGGCTTGTGAGATCGTCCGCTCCAGTCCGCTGATCGGCGCGAAGATTCCTGTGCATGGGTTGTTGCTCGACATTGAGACAGGCAAACTCGAATGGCTCGTGAATGGTTACGAGAAGTGGGCGACGATGAGCGACCGATGGAATGACGTGGTCAAGTCTGCGGGCGAGACTGTGGATAAATTGAAATCAATGGAGGATTTCAAGATCGGTGACATGAGATTTCCCGAGACAAAAATCGGTGAGACCGTGACGAAGGCAACTGATTGGCTTTCGCAGAAGATGGATGATTTCAAGATTCACACCAGCGATATGCCGCCCACCGAAATCGCTCCGCCGCCGCAGTCCAAGGTAGCGAGCGTGGCGGGTCAGGTGATCGAAATCGCCCAGAAGCATTGGCCGAAAACACCGGAGTTGAAACCCCGCACGCCACATCCTGCGCCGCCAAAGATTCCCGTGCCGCCGCCGATCAGGGTGAGGTCTCCGCGCGATGGTGGCAGGGATAGGTGATTTTCGCCCCGGTCAATGCGAAGTGTTCACTCCTCGTTTCGCACCTTTTGAAAAATACCCCAGCCCAGCAAGACGACTCCAAGAACAACAAGCGCAGCGGAGCTATCCGTGCCGATCAGCACGAGTTTGCCCGTCGCACCGCCGATGATCATGCCGATTCCGATGATGATATTCCACATGGTTGACCTTTAGCTGAATGGATTGTGCGCGCAGATTGAAAGCTCTCTGGATCGAAAGCAAGCACCGGATAAGCTCAAAACTTCACAGCAAAGAACCGCTCATGCTCGCGGATGACGTAGCGATCTGTCATCCCGGCAATGTAATCGCACACCGCGCGATGCATTCCCTCGCGCCGGATGCGTTTGCGGGATTGCTCGCCGATCTCTTTCGGATGAGCGAGGTAAAATCTGAAGACCTGTTCCAGAATCCGCACGGCGCGAGTGTTCGCCTCGTCCACCTGCTCGCTGAAATACAGATTCTGGTAAAGATACTTCCGCATCTCCAAGTTTAACTTTCGGCGCGCGGGACTGTATTGAACAAGCGCGCGAGCGTGAAGCCGCACGTCATCCACGGTTTCGACACCGGCGGCGGCGATCATCTTCTCCGTCGTCTCCACCACATCCCGCACTTGCCCGTCAATCATCATGCGGATGATGGCGTAGCGGCGACATTCATCCGGCAATGCCCCCTGCTCTCTCTTAACTTTTTTCGCCGCGTCACGCCAGACGGTCACGTTGCTGTTCAAGTCGTCTTCGGAAAGAAGCTTTGCATCCAATCCGTCATCGAGGTCGTGGCTGTAATAGGTGATCTCATCCGCGAGATTCGCGACCTGCGCTTCGAGCGAGGAATTCTTTGCGTCGAATCCCGCGCGCTTGCCGGGATGATCGTAAGCGGTGAAATGTTTCACCAACCCTTCACGCACTTCCCACGAGAGATTCAGCCCGTTGAAGCTGGGATATTTCTGCTCAAGTTCATCAACGACGCGCAAGCTCTGGCGGTTGTGCTCAAACCCGCCGTGATCTTTCATCAGCCGATCCAACACATGCTCGCCGCGATGTCCGAAAGGCGAATGACCCAAGTCATGCGCGAGCGCAATGGTCTCGGTGAGGTCTTCGTTGAGCTTGAGCGCGCGGGCGATTCCACGCGCGATAGCGGCAACTTCAATCGTGTGCGTAAGCCTCGTGCGAAGATGATCGCCGGTGCCGTTGAGGAACACTTGCGTCTTGTATTCGAGTCGGCGAAATGCGCGCGAATGGATGACGCGGTCTCGGTCGCGTTGGTATTCAGTGCGCCACGGCGAGAGAGGTTCTTTGTGCGTGCGCCCGCGTGAATCTCCGCTCATCTGCGCGTACGAAGCGAGCGTCTGACGTTCGAGATTCTCCAACTCTTTACGGGTGCGAGGCATGAGCTTGCTCGGAGTTTAGCTCTTTGTTGCCAGCACTTGCTGAATGGGAATGCCGCGAAAATCAAACAACCGGCGGATCGTATCCTCGATGAGATTGTTAGGACAACTCGCGCCAGCAGTGACGCCGATAGTGATCTTGCCAGACGGCAACCACCCGCGCGTCTCCACTTCTGTCTTCTTGTGCTGATCGTAGTGGATAATGTGGTCTGCCGAGATCATCTTCGTGGCGTTCTTGATGAAGTAGGTCGGCAACTTCGCCTCGCCCATCTCGGCTAGGTGCGATGTGTTGGAGGAATTGTAGCCGCCGATGACGATCAACAGATTCATCGGCTCGCGCAAAAGTTTTTCGAGCGCATCCTGCCGATCCTGCGTCGCTCCGCAGATCGTGTCGAAGAAACGGAAGTGGTTAGCGATGTCGGCAGGGCCAAATTTCTTTTCCATCACCGTTCGGAAGCGACGTTGAACCTCCTCAGTTTCACCGCGCAACATCGTGGTTTGATTTGCCACGCCAACGGCTTTGAGATGCAAGTCAGGATCGAAACCATCGGAGTATGCGCCCTTAAACTTTTCGAGGAACGCAGCCTTATCACCGCCGTTCAGAATGTAATCACAGACATAATCCGTCTCAACCAGATTGAACACCACTAGATAATGCCCGTTGCCAGACGCGAGCGTCTGCGAGGTCGTGGCCTTCGTCTCCTCGTGCTTCGCTTTGCCGTGGATGATGCTAGTGACGCTATCCTTCGAGTATTGCCTCACGCGTTTCCATACGGTCATCACATCGCCGCAGGTCGTGTCCACCATGATACAGCCACGAGCCTCGATTTTTTTGCGCGTGGAAACTTCCGTCCCAAACGCTGGAATAATCACCGCGTCACCGGGGTTCAATTTCTCCAACGCTTCATCCGTCGGCTTGGCGGCGATGATCTTGATGCCCATGTTGCTGATCTGCTCGTTCACATCGGGGTTGTGAATGATCTCGCCGAGCAGATAGATCGGCGTCTGAGGCGAGACATCTGAAAAATACTTCTTCGCGGCGTAAGCGAGATCAATCGCGCGTTCGACTCCGTAACAAAAACCAAACTCCTTTGCGAGCTTCACAGTCAATTCGCCGGAGGAAAGCACGCCTCCATTGGCGCGGATGTTCTCCACGATCTCGCTGCGATAATGCGAAAGCACCTTCGCCTGCACAGCCTCCATGATGTCCGGGCGGCGGAGGTTGATCTTTTGCGGAGCGGATGGAGCGTGCGATGACATGTCGAATTTAGTTTAACAATGCCACCCATGCCGTCGAGCGCAAAGCCCTCCTTCATTTCCTTCGTCGCAACAACG
>CAMCWI010000309.1 GCA_945882065.1 Akkermansia muciniphila | reverse complement strand
CCGCGCACGCCGTCGTGTTTGAATTTCTTGTAGAACGGCTTCACGCCCATCGCGCGGACGCGTTCGGCAATAAGATCACCGATGGGATAATCCACCATCGCGCTCGCGATGCCGGTGTTGAGCCGGAAGCAATCGGAGAGATTGGCGGAGACGTTGAATTCGCCGCCGCTGACATGGATGTCGCAATGCGTCGCCTTGCGGAACGGGATGATGCCGGGATCGAGGCGGTTGACGAGTGCGCCGAGGGACAGGAAGTCCAGTGCGCCGGATGTAGGGATGTTCAATGCGGAACTCATATTTGGTTTCAGGTTATCAATTGGAACAAAAAACTGCGGATTGCCAACATTGGGCAGCCCGCAGTTGAAATTCAGCCGGTCAAGCCTCTTCGAGCTTCGCGGGTTCTAGCTTCGGAACGAGCAGATGAATGATCAACAGCGCGACGAGATAGGCGCCACCTGCCATGACGAAGATGGGCACATAACTTTTTGTGGACTGGAGGATGGCGCCGACGAGCATGGCGATGAACATGCCGCCAATGGCTCCGGCGGTGCCGCCGATGCCCACGACCGAGCCGACGGCTTTGCGCGGAAACATGTCTGACGTGAGCGTGAACAGATTCGCTGACCACCCTTGATGCGCAGATGCCGCGATGCTGATCAACAGCACCGAGACCCACAGGTTGGTCGCTTGCGCCGCCATCACGATGGGGACGACTGCGAGCGCGCAGATCAACATGGCCATCTTGCGTGACTTGTTGGTGGTCCAGCCGCGTTTGATCCAGTGCGAGGACAACCAGCCTCCGCCGATGCTGCCGATGTCCGCGATGAGATAGATCGCCAAGAGCGGAGGGCCCATTTTGGAAACGGTGACTTCAACGCCGTGAGTTTTGTTCAGGAAGTCCGGCAACCAGAACAGATACAGCCACCAGATCGGGTCGGTCATGAATTTGCCGATAGCAAACGCCCAAGTCTGGCGGTGCGTGAGAAGTTTGAGCCATGAAATTTTCGCGGGCGGATCAATCGGGTCGCTGCGGATATAGGCAAGCTCGGCAGGCTTGAGACGCGGATGCTCTTCAGGATGACGATAAACCGCGAGCCACCAACCCACCCAGATGAAGCCGACGATGCCCGTGCCGATGAATGCCCATTGCCAGCCCCAATGGCTGAGAATCCACGGCACGATCAGGGGTGCGACGAGGGCGCCGACGTTTGTGCCGGAGTTGAAAATACCTGTGGCGAGTGCGCGCTCTTTTCGTGGAAACCATTCGGCCACAGCTTTGATTGACGCGGGGAACGCACCCGCTTCTCCGATGCCCAAGGCAAAACGCGCTATCGCCAGTCCCGCCGCGCCGCTGACCAGCGTCACGATGGCGAAGCCGGAATTCTTATCCAGATTCAGCACCGGAATGGAAATGTCCGTGACAAGATGCGCCAGACCGTGCGCCATTGCCGCAAGACTCCACACGCTGACGGCTATCGCGAATCCAAATCGCACACCGAAGCGATCCATGAAACGTCCGGCAAACAAAAAGCCGATGGCATACGCGAGTTGAAAACAGAAGACGATGGAGGAATAAATGCGCTCGTCAGTCCAGCCGAACTCCGCCACGAGCGTCGGCTTGAGAATCCCGATGATCTGGCGATCCACGTAATTGAGGATGGCGGCAAAGAGAAGCAGCGCGCAGATCATCCAACGGTAATTGCCGACTTTTTGATTCGCGGGATTAACACTCATACGTTCAATGATAGTTGCGGATAGACTGGCGACGATTGGTCATTCCGAAAGGTTATTTGTTTAGCTTAACGTGTAACAAGGATTTGTTTGTCCGACAAAGTGAGGACATACCTTGACCAACGAATACGCGCTGATGGTTTCAACTCAGAAAAATCTGCTTGATGTGACGATCAAACAAATTGCCCGTCACTTTTTTGGAGACAACGGCATGGTTCGCGCGGATGAGGCCGAGGTAACGCTCGCCTTTCTTCGCCGCGATCTTGAAGCCCACATGCAGCAACTGGCGCAGGTGCGGGTTGAATTCCTTGCACGATTGCTCGTGTTGCAGCGCGTTGACGTATTGTTCAGAAGTCCAATGGGACACCACGGCGCTGGTCGGGAGCTTGGCGCGATCAATATCAATGACCGTGGCATAGGGCGCACATAGCTCGTCAATGTGATCAAGCGCGTCGGAATAAATATCCTTTGCGAGAACCAGACCTTCGCCGCCTGCTTCGGCAAGACCGATGATTTCTTCGAGCCACGTCGTGCCTGCGGTCTTGAGATGCAAGCCTGCGCCGTGCTTCTTCACCGCGCGGCGGATGGCACCATAGATGGAGAACTTATCGCTGCCAGAGTGAACGCTGAGTTTGAGATTATCCGGCAACCCATACTTCTGGATGGCGAACTTGATGACGCAGAGGTCGTCGTTAAATTCCTTCTCGAACTGGGAAATGTCGCCGACGTAGTCCACGCCTTTGTTGAAGCGGCCTGTGAACTTCGGCGCGATGGTCTGGATCGGAACTCCCTCGTCCGCGATGGCGGCGAGTATGATGAGTAGATCAATCGGCGCCTGCGGCAGGTCGGTTTCATCCATCGAAATCTCGGGGATAAATTTACCAGCGCCCTTGGCCTTTTCGATATAACGATAGATCGCGCCCGCTTCATGGACCGCTGCCAAAAACTTGTTTGCTACGCGCTCGACATCAGCGCGAGTCGTTTGCGCGCCACCTTCGATGCCGGGGATTTCCACTCGTCCAATCAATTCACTGTGTTTGTCCACAAACGCCTTCACGTCTTCCAGCTTGGCGGCTTTGCCGATGGAGTCGGCGACATCAATGGTAAAAAAATCGGAGGCTGCCATGAAACGATCCACAGTTTTAAGACCAATGTGGTCGGCATCAATGTGCCATTCGTTTTTCCAGCCAAGCTTTTTGATGGCAGCTTCGGCGGAGGCGCGCACGGAGGTCGGCTCCGAACCGATGATCGTGTGTTCACGATTGGACTTGTTCCAAACGGGAACAACCTCCGCACCGCGCTCTGCTGCCATGATGCAGGCTTGGAGTTGCGCTTCAGCCTCCTGCGCGAAGCGGTCGCCCATGCCCAGTGAAAATTTTCCGATCTTTAGAGTGTTTTGGCTCATTGAATTGTCCCGCCATCTTAACCAACTGTAGAAACTCAACACCAGCATTTCATTCCAACTATTCTGCAATTGGAAATGAGTTTTGGGAATCATCCGGACGATTGTGTCGAATCCAAGCAGCGATTTCCGTGCAAAAAAAATCAGGCCAAACTGCAAAAACGCGTGGACACAGCCACCGGGAGGCAGGTTAAAGTGTATTCAACAAATAAACCGTCGCAGATAATCTGCGGCAAAGCATTTTGACCATGAAATTCATCCACGAAGATTTCCTGCTGCACACCAAAACCGCGCGCCGGTTGTATCATCAGTTCGCCGAGTCCGAGCCGATCCTCGATTATCACAATCATCTCCCGCCGCGCGACATCGCCGAAAACCGTCGCTTCCGCAATCTGTTCGAGATATGGCTCGAAGGCGATCATTACAAATGGCGATCGATGAGGTCCAACGGCGTGGCGGAAAAGTTTTGCACGGGAAACGCCGAACCGTTCGCCAAGTTTCAGGCGTGGGCGGCGACTGTTCCCCACACGCTCCGCAATCCGCTTTATCACTGGACGCATCTGGAATTGAAACGCTATTTCGG
>CAMCWI010000308.1 GCA_945882065.1 Akkermansia muciniphila | reverse complement strand
AGAGATTGATTCATGCGCGCAGACTTTAGAGGTGCAGGGCGGATGACTCAAGCGCGGGGAAGAGTTTGTTCAACAATGTTTTTGGCGAGACACCAAAAGCCATCCGCGAGACGCGGGTGCTACACGCGTCACCAAATAATCTGGGAACTTTAAGCTTCTGACTTCTGCGTCAAGACTGTTAGCTTGCCCGCGTGAGCAATCTAGCCATCGCCGCCGTCAGTGCATTGCTGGCAACCAACCAGCCTGTCGCTGTCAGCAATCTCGTGCATTCGAAGACGGGAATCGTCGTCTCACTCAACGAGACGAATGATCCCGTGGAGCTTGAGTTGGACAAACTCATGAAGGCTGACGACGCGGCGCGAGTCGAGGTGGACAAGTGGGTCACCGACAACGAAGCGTTCGCCGAGAAGGGCGCGGGGATTCCGAAATCCGAAATGCGCCGCCGCATCTCCGAGCGTTTCAACATCGTGCGGAAGGGTTACGAGGATTTGATCCAGCAACACACGAATCGCGCGGACATCCGCATCGCCTACGCGAGTTACCTCGGCGATCTCGGTGAGGAGGACAACGCCATCGCACAACTCGAAGCGGCGCGGGTGTTTGAAACGAACAATCCCGCCATCTGGAACAATCTCGCCAATCTCTACGGGCACAACGGCGAGGTGAAGAAGTCCTTCGTCTACTATGCCAAGGCCATCGAACTCGAACCCACGGAGACGGTCTATTATCACAACTTCGGCACGACGGTGTTTCTGTTTCGGAAAGATGCGAAGGAGCATTACTCCATCAACGAGCAACAGGTATTCGACAAGGCACTCTCGCTTTACAGCAACGCGATCCGGCTCGATCCGAAAGATTTCAAGCTGGCGGCGGACGTGGCGCAAACTTTTTACGGCATCAAACCGCTGCGAACGGATGACGCGTTGCGCGCGTGGACGAATGCGTTTCAACTCGCGGAGGACGTTGTCGAGCGCGAGGGAGTTCATCTCCACTTCGCGCGCGTGAAGTGGATGGCAGGGCGGTTCGATGAATCGCGCGGGCATCTCACTGTGGTCACCAACGCGCAGAATCTGGAAGTGAAGCGGCGCGTCTTGCGGTCCTTGGAAGCTGAGATTGAAAAGCGTTCCAGCACGAATGCGGCGGCGGGTGACGTGAAGAAATAGTTGGAGTGGAACAAATTCGTGATGGAGCAAAAGGAGCAGAGGCGGAGTCCTGGTGCAAACAGTCGTGATCGCGGTCGCATCACGCTGGCGAACATTCTCTTACTTGCGGCATTGCTAGTGTTGCCACTGCTGGCGTTGCAACGATTTTCCAACGGGCTTCTCAGGGGCAGCATTTACGCCGTGGTGACGAGTGGGATCACCTATCTTGCGTATGGTTGGGACAAGCAACAGGCGCGGGAGAAACAGTGGCGGATGCCGGAGGCGAAGCTGCACATCATGGAACTGATCGGCGGCTGGCCGGGCGCGTTTCTGGCGCAACGACGATTGCGCCACAAGTGTTCCAAGGTCAGCTACCTAGTCGTGTTCTGGCTGATTGTGCTGGCGTATCAGTTGGCTGCGTTTGATTCGTTGCAAGAGTGGAAGTGGGTGCGTGCCGCGTTGGAAGCGACAGGGAAATTTTCGAAATAAAATTTGTAGCCGTGGACGTAAGTCCGCGCCATCTGAACCCGGACGGTTGCTGGATGATTTGCGCCGACTGACGTCGGCGGCTACGAATCAGCCTTCAAACCATCTCCATCACGCGCTGCAACTCCGCATCCGTATTATAGAAGTGAGGCGACAGGCGGATGTAGCGTTGACCAGCGCGATCCATGCGCAGGGACGTGACGATGTTCGCATCAAGCAGCTTCTGATGTAGTGCAGGCAGGTCAGCACCGGGCTTGAAGAAGGTTACAATGCCGGTTGCGTTCTCCATCGGAGCTGCGGCGTTCAAGACGGAATAGCCCTTCGCTTGAAGCGCGGGGATGACCCACGAGCGTTTGCGTAACAGTTCGCGCGCGATGTTGTCCACGCCGAGTTCGAGCAACATTTGCATCGCGGCGTTGAGCCCCACGAGGCCGAGCAGGTTGTGTGTGCCCGCCTCAAACTTTTTCGCGCCGCTGCGATATGCGATCTCTTCCGCAGCGACGAAATTTGGGCAACGCACGTTGTGCCAGCCGTACACGGGCGGGTTGAGGTAGGGCTGCAGCTCCTTCCGCACATACATGATTCCCGCACCGCACGGGCCGAGCAGCCATTTGTGCGCGTCAGCGGCGAGCATGTCCACATGTTCCATCGTGGTCGGAAACGCGCCGAGCGTCTGGATGCCGTCGAGGCAGAAAAGAATTCCTCGATCTCGCAGCGTCTTGCCGATGCTCGCGTAATCGAGCCGGTAGCCGCTGACAAAATGACACGATGCGAGCGCGACGAGCTTCGTGCGTTCATCCACCTGACCGATGACATCAATCGGTCGGATCACGCCCAGACCGCGCGTGTTGAGAAGGCGCACTTCTACGCCTTGCGCGGAGAGAGCCATCCACGGATAAACATTGGACGGATAATCATCGTGGTAGATGAGGATGTTGTCGCCTTTGCGGAACTTGAGTCCGCTGGCGAAGAGACTCAGCGCGAGCGAAGTCGGCCCGACGAACGCCACTTCTTCGTCCTGACAATTCAACAACTGCGACGCGAACTTGCGTCCGGTTTCAAGGATGCCGGGATAGATGATGGATTCCTGATCGCCAGCAGCGGCGGCGTGCGCGTAATCCGCCACAGCCTGCGCCACCCGATGCGGCAAGGGACAATCACCAGCGTGCGCGAGAAAGATTTTGTTGCGGACGACGGGGAATTCGCTTCGGCGCAATTCTTCGTTCGTCAAAATTTCTTGAATCAACATGAGCCGATGCTACGCGGGCGGGGCGGGTGTGGCAAACCATCCGCACCCATCAGGCGACGAAGATGACAGGCAAATCCATCCCGCCATAGCGGACGCGAAGCAGAATCAATTCTCCGCCATTGATCTGGCAGAACAGGAGATAGTTTCTGAAATCAGGGATGCCAAACGAACGAATTCCAGAGGGCTTCAAATCCCGACGCAGTCGTCCAAGCTCTGGGTGTTGCAATAACAATTCGATCAACTGGCATGTTTCATTCTCAAAGCGGACGGACAGATCACTTCCCGCGTTGTCATGGAAATAGGCGATGAGTTCCGCGAAGTCCGCCTCAAAGACCGAACTAAAAACCAGCTTTATGCCGCCAACGCACGAGCCTTACGCGCGATGATGCAAAGGCGTTTCACACTGCCGGGGCGCATTTCACCGGCCAATGCTTCGTACACCCACTTCTGTTGCGTGCGCGATGCAAGCGCATCCTCAATCTCAAAGCTGCGCTCCAGGCGGGCCAGTGCCTCTTGATCCACAGTGCGGAAGTTGCCGCTCGCGCTGGCCGCAAGCCGGGCGCGTAATGTTTCCGAAGCAACTTTGACTTGGAGTGTCTTGCTCATGGCGAAAACCGTATCGCATCCAAAATAGTTTTAAATCAAAAGTCTGAGGGTACATCGGCGCAACCGTCGCCAGTGGCTTGATCACTTCTTCTCTTCCGTCTTGCCGTCGAATTTGAGCGAAGCCGAGTTGATGCAATAGCGCAGCCCGGTCGGGTTCGGGCCATCGTTGAACACATGACCCAGATGACCGCCGCACTTGGCGCAAAGGACTTCGGTGCGTTTCATCAGATGACTGTTGTCATCGGTTTCAGCGAC
>CAMCWI010000307.1 GCA_945882065.1 Akkermansia muciniphila | reverse complement strand
ACATTGCCGAGTTTTTCTTCGCGCTCTACGATGCGTCGCAACATGGCTCAATCTCATTCATCCGCTTCCACGCTACGCGCCGATGGTCGGCAACCAAATCAAATCCGACCGTTGCGATTTCAAAATCACATCGCGCCCTATGCCACCGGCTCGACGCTCATTGAGTGGGGCAACACGCGCGTGATCTGCGGCGTGACCATCGAGGAGACTGTCCCGCGTTGGATGAAGGATCAAAACGTCTCCGGCGGGTGGATCACGGCGGAGTATTCCATGCTCCCCTACTCCACCTTGCAACGGAAACCACGCGACATCTCCAAGGGAAAACTTGACGGTCGCTCTTCCGAAATCCAGCGCCTCATTGGTCGCGCGATGCGTGCGACTCTCGATCTGGAAAAACTCGGCCAACGCACCATCTGCGTGGATTGCGATGTGTTGCAGGCGGACGGCGGCACTCGCACCGCGGCGATCACTGGCGCCTATGTCGCGCTCGTCATCGCTATCCGCCGCTTGATCGCGAACGGTAAGATAAAGGAGAATCCCATCCTGCACGCGGTCGCGGCGGTGAGCGTAGGCATCGTAGATGGCAAAGCGCTTTGTGATCTGTGCTACACCGAAGACGTCGGCGCGGCAGTAGATTTCAACATGGTGATGAATTCGGTGGGTGAATTCATCGAGCTTCAAGGCACGGGCGAGGAAGCGACGTTCAGCGAATCTCAACTGGCCGAGTTGATCGCACTCGGCAAAACCGGCGTGCGCCAATTACTCGAGGCGCAGGAAGCTGCGCTGGCGACTGCGTGAATGAATCTCCGTAGCCGTGGACGTCAGTCCGCGCTGTCTCAATCCATCAAACGCCGACTAACGTCAGCGGCTACAACTACAAATGAACACTACTCTCCATCTGGTCCGTCATGCTGAAGTTGAAGCGCGCTATCAGGGCGTGTTCGGCGGAACCATTGACATGAACCTCTCGCCGCGCGGTCACGACCAAGCCGCCGCTCTCGCGAAGTATCTCGAAACGATTTCTTTCGACGCCATCTTCGCCAGCCCGATGAAGCGCGTGCAGCAAACTCTTGCACCTACGCTGAATCAAACGCGCCCTACTCCCGTCATCCTGCCAAATCTTTATGAAGTGGATTTCGGTGATTGGACGGGGCTGACATTTGACGATGTGAAACAGAAGTTTGGTCGCAGCGCGCATGAGTGGCTGCATCTGCTAGACGAAGGCATCATTCCCAATGCGGAATCCGTCGCAGGCTACCGCGCGCGGATTGATTCCTGCCTGAAAGAGATTCTGACCCAAAGCGAGGGTAAGACTGTGGCTGTATTCTGTCACGGAGGCGTGATCCGCATGTTGTTGGCGTTGCTGCTGAACCTGCCGTTCGCGGAGATGGATCGGTTCGAGGTCGAATACACGAGCCTCACCACGGTGGTGTTGAAGCCTGAACGGGCGCGGATTCAGTTATCGAACTTCACACCATGGCGGGATTTGAAATCATGAAAGGCGAAATCATCTGGAAAACATCGGTGGCCACGACGACTGAAGCCGAGGACGCGGTGTCGGAACTGCTGGCAACCCACGTCGCACCGAGTCCATCCGCCTACACCGATGCCGAGACGGGCGTGACGACGGTTTCCGCGTATTCCATCAAGCCACCAAAGAATGTTGCTGCGACAAAGATTGCGCTCCGCGACGGGCTGAGTGAACTGAAGCGATTTGGACTCAACATCGGTTCAGCACGCATCAGCATCGTCAAGTTGCCGCGCGAGAACTGGGCGGACTCGTGGAAGCGGCATTTCCCGGCGTTGGAAATCGGCGATGCGTTGCTCGTGAAGCCCAGTTGGATCAAACGCAAATTGCGTCCCGGCCAAAAGCTCGTGGTGCTCGATCCCGGACTTAGCTTCGGCACGGGACAACATCCGACCACCGGATTTTGTTTGCAAGAACTAGCAAAGCCGCACGTTGGGAAAAAATCCTTCCTCGATATGGGCACGGGTTCTGGGATTCTCGCCATTGCTGCCGCGAAACTGGGTTACGCGCCAGTTCACGCGTTTGATTTTGATCCGCAATGCGTCAAGGTTTCGCAAGCCAACGCCAAGACGAATCGTGTTGAACATAAGATCTGCGTCACGCAAGCCGACCTCACTAAGCTCCCAAAGCGGGCTGCAAAGCAGTATGATTTCGTGTGCGCCAATCTGCTGTCAAACCTGTTGATCGCCGAGCTCGACCGGATTCTCGCGCGAGTGAAGCCGGACGGGACATTGGTTGTGGCTGGAATCCTGAGTCGCGAGTTTCACGAAGTGCAAAGCGCCTACGAAGCGGCGGGCTGGCGATTGGTGGCGAGTAAGGCAGAGAAGGAGTGGCGGTCGGGCGCATTTGTCCGCGCGTGACGTCGGCTTGCACCGTCGGCAGAAATGTTCAGGTTGCGTGCAGTGACTTCTGAGCGAAGCTGGCTTCAGCAATAGCCAATCACGTCCGATACTAATCCAAGGCCGGATGTGATGAACGCAATGAAAGTCATTCAACCCAATTGCCGCGTGCAATTCGCCGCTGAAGATGTGGCGTTCGTCCTGTCCGTTCTCGGCGCAAAGCTCGGTGACTCCGAATGTCTCATCCGCCTCCTGTCCGACGAAGATTCCCGCGATCAAATCTTGGACGACCCTGCATTGCTCCATGCGCTGCTGGAACGCGGCGGTTGTTTGCGTGTGTCTTCCCACTTCTATTTCTATGTGTTGGTGAGAAGCGTGTTCCTCCGCGCGGACATTCGGGATCGGTCAGTGGCGGATTACGTGGCGGAAGTGCTTTCCGAATTTGCAAGCGCGGAACGGAGTCGCTGCGTTGTCCCCGGACAACAGAACCCGCTGGATTATTTTTTCGAGATGCTCGCCGCGCTTCAGACGGCGGATGAACGCACGACGTTCCATCTGCGGCTGCACATCGGCAATCACTCGCTCTTCTTGTCGGGTGTGTTTCCAGAACGAATCCGTTCGCGCGCAGAACGGAAGGGTTTTCCAGGATTAAGCTACTACGAATCACTAGGACGCTCACAGTTCCGCGCTGCGGGAGATCATCGCCTCGCGCGGCGATACGAAATGTCCGCCGTCCTTCACACGCTCTCGGACCGGTTCGAGACAACTCGCCGCTGCTTGAACGACATCTCGGAGAGATTGTTTTCAATTAGAGAGGCAGACACAGCTGCCGCGCGAATCTTGAAGACAATTGGGAGTTGAGTCGGCAGGGCGCGTCACGAAGCAACCGCTTCACTCTTCCACCACGCCGGGCAGGTTCATCTTTGGGCGGGAGGTTTTCATCTCCAGAATTTCGTTCTCGTAGCTGAAAATAATTGCGGACGTTTGAGACTGTGCTTTGATCAGCGCGAAACCCCGTTCAGTTCCCATCACACAAACAGTGGTTGCCAATGTATCAGTCGCCGTCGCATTCCGGCCGATCACCGAGACTTGAAGGCGGTTCGTCAATCCGATGCCCGTGCGCGGATCAACGATATGCGAGTAACGCTGTCCACCGATGACGACGAATTGTTCGGCATCACCAGAAGTAGAGACGGCGGCGTTGCTCAGGAGAAATGTTTTGGAAAGCGCATTGGTGGAATACGGCGTGCCGATAGAAACACGCCAGCCCTTCGATTCCGGCGGTGGATCGCCAGCGGCGATATCTCCACTGGCGGCAACAAGTGCCTTCGATATTCCGTGCGCTTTGAGTTCTGCCAACGCCTTGTCTGCCGCGTAACC
>CAMCWI010000306.1 GCA_945882065.1 Akkermansia muciniphila | reverse complement strand
CGCGCGGTGGACATGATCGAGTTGTATAGCGGCGAACGCCTCTGGATGAACAGTGCGTGCGATTGGGGCGTGAGCGTGCCGTTGGCGATTCCTTATGCCGCGCTGGAACTGCGTCGTCGCGGTCACAGTGCAGAGGCGATTGATCGGTTGATCTACCAGAATCCAAAACGATTTCTCAGCCAGTGCCCGAAGTTCAAGTTGGATGATGAACACGCTTAACGTCGCGAATACTGTGAGAATCAACTTTTGCAACCTGCGTGGTAGGGCGCGCCACTCCATGCGCGCCGTCGTCTCTCTTGCCAATTCCGGCGCGCACGGAGTGACGCGCCCTACCTGTGATTTCCTCTCATGATTCTCAAACACGGACTTCATCTCGCTTACTGCACCAACGTGCATCGCGGCGAGACGTGGGCGGAAACCTTTGATTCGCTCACGACTCATACGCTGCGCGTCAAAGAACGCGTTGCGCCAAGAGCTCGCTATGCCATTGGACTCCGCTTGAGCGATGTCGCGGCGCGTGAACTTGTTGATCCGAACACGCTGCTCGCGTTTCAACGCTGGCTCGACGAGCACGACTGCTACGTTTTTACGATCAACGGATTTCCATTTGGCCAGTTTCACGGCACACGCGTGAAAGAGAATGTTTATCTCCCGGACTGGACTGATCCGCGCCGACTCGACTACACCACGCGCCTCTTCGACTTGCTCGCGCAACTTATTCCTTCTGGCGTCGAAGGCAGCGTGAGTACGTTGCCTGGTTCGTTCAAAGACTTCATTGCGTCGCCGGAGCAAGAGCGCGCCATCCGCGATAACGTCTGGCGGTGCGTCGAACACATCGCCAAATTGAGCGCGCGAACAGGAAGAGATTTTCATCTTGGCCTTGAGCCTGAACCCTTCGGCTATTTCGAGAACACCAGTGAGACGGTGGGGTTTTTTAACCAACTTCGCGACGAGCATCCAAACGACCCGCGCTTGAATACCCATCTCGGCGTGAACTACGACACCTGCCATTTCGCCATCGAGTTCGAAGAAGCCGCGGGTGCGTTGAACCACTTTCAACAGCACGACATTCGCATCAGCAAGATTCACCTGAGCAACGCTCTCAAGTTGCGCCCCACGCCCGCCGCACTCCGGCGGCTCGCGGCGTTCGCTGATGAGGTATATCTGCATCAGGTCATCGTGCGGCACACGGACGGTTCGCTCACCAAGTTCCGCGATCTTGCGCCGGCCTTGAACAGTTCGCTGGCAACAACGCCGTCTGAATGCGAAGAATGGCGTGTGCATTTCCATGTGCCGTTACAAATGCAGCCCACCGCCGAAATCGATACCACCGCAGATCACGTCATCGGCTTGTTGAAATGTCTCAAAGCACAGCCTCAACTTTGCTCACATCTGGAAATGGAGACCTACACTTGGGCGGTTTTGCCCGAACCACTCCGTAGTCTTGATGTGGTGGATCAGCTCGTGGCGGAATACGACTGGACGTTGCGGCAACTTGCCGCGCATGGTTTGCGTTGAGCTACCGGACGACGAAATTGAATTGCCACGAAGAGTCACAAGAAGCACAAAACTGAAACGCAATGAACGGGCATCTAATTCCCATCCCTGTCACAAGCAGGTTGCTGCTTCCAAGTATTACTGTCAGAAGTCCCATTTCTTTTGTGCTTCTTGTGCCTTTTCGTGGCTAAAAATTTATGTTCCCTAGTTTTATGCGCCAACTCCGCACGCTGCTCGTCCTAGGGCGAATATCAAACCTGCCCACCGTCTGGTCGAATTGTTTGGCGGCGTGGTTGCTGAACGGCGGTGACTCGTGGAACAACTTTTATGTCCTCTGCATCGGCGCAACGCTGCTCTACATAGGCGGCATGTTTCTCAACGATGCGTTTGACGCCGCGTTTGATCACCAGTTCCGCAAAGAGCGTCCGATTCCATCCGGCCAGATCACAGCGCGCGCCGTCTGGGTTATTGGATCAACTCTGCTGCTGCTCGGCTGGTTACTAATGTGCCTGATGGGTTTGTCAGTCGCACTGCCAGCACTCCTGCTCGTCGGCGCGATTATCCTTTACGACGCAGTTCACAAGCGAACCACTTTCGCGCCGTTGCTCATGGCGGCGTGTCGTTTCCTGCTCTACGTCGTCGCGGCTTCAGCCACCATGCGTGCGGTGAACGACGCCATTGTCTGGCACGGGCTCGCACTGGCGGCATACATCACTGGTCTGAGTTTTCTGGCGCGTGGCGAAAGCGGGCAGGGGCTGACTAGTCGCTGGCCGTTGCTGTTGTTGAGCGCACCACTGGTGGCAGTCCTGATGATTAACTCCAATCGAGACATGATTTCATGGATTGCATGGGCGCTCTTGCTCGCGTGGATGCTTTGGTGTTTGCGCGGAATGGTTGGCATGTTGGGGAATGGTAGGGCGCGTCACTCCGTGCGCGCCGTTTCCGGCCAGTCCGAGGACGTCGCGCACGGACTGACGCGCCCTACCTACAACGTCGGAAAATGCGTCGCTGGTCTGCTTGCGGGAATCGTCCTTGTGGACTGGGCTGCCGCTCCTCAGATGGCGGTTGAATTCGATCTGGTCTTCATCGGATTGTTTGTCCTAGCCTTAATTCTGCAGCGAAAAATTCCTGCGACGTGACACGTCTACTCTTGCCACGTTGAACAAGCTTCTGGAAACTTCGTCCACTAAGAGCATGGATTTAATCGAACGTACTATTCAAGTGAGTTGGCAACACCGCGTGTTGTTCACCGAACACGTCTTTGATCCTGCCAACTCCACGCTCCGCAACAACTTGAGCCGGGACGAACAGGGGTCACCGCGCCGCGCGTTGGTGGTGGTGGATGAATCGCTCTCCGTGGCCCAACCCAGCTTGAGCGCGGCGATTGAAAACTATTTCAGCGCCCAACCGGACGGAGCAACGCTCGTCGGCCCGCCCATCATTTGTAAAGGTGGTGAACAGATCAAAGCATCATGGTCTTCGGTTTCCGAAATCCACGCGGCAATTGATCGTCACCATATTGATCGTCACTCGTATCTCATCGCGGTGGGTGGCGGCGCGTTGCTAGACATGGCGGGGCTGGCGGCAGCCACGGCGCATCGCGGCGTGAGACACATTCGGATTCCGACGACGACGTTGAGCCAGTGCGATTCCGGCGTGGGCGTGAAGAATGGCATCAATGCCTTTGGTAAAAAGAATTTCATCGGCACGTTCGCGCCACCGTTTGCAGTCATCAATGATTTCCAACTACTCGCTACGTTGCCGCCCCGTGATCTGCGCGCTGGTTTTGTCGAGGCGGTCAAGGTGGCGTGTATTCGCAGCCGGGATTTTTTTGAATCGCTGGAATCTGATGCGACAGCGTTGGCGAAGTTTGAACCGGAAGCCATGCGTAATCTCATCCTTCGTTGTGCGGAGTTACACATGGATCATATCGCCAAGAACGGGGATCCATTCGAGTTTGGTTCTGCCCGTCCGCTCGACTTTGGCCATTGGGCCGCGCACAAGTTAGAGCAAATGTCCGGCTTTACTCTGCGCCATGGTGAGGCCGTTGCGATTGGTATAGCACTGGATGTCATTTACGCTCGGCGTGCTGGATTTCTGAACGCGGCGAGTGCGGAGCGAGTGTTACGATTGTTGGCAGGACTGGGCTTCGAATTGTTCACGCAAGATTTGCAGCGTGAGGAATTGTTGACGGGCTTGGAGGATTTTCGCGAACACCTTGGTGGACGCCTCGCCATCACATTGCTGCGAGA
>CAMCWI010000305.1 GCA_945882065.1 Akkermansia muciniphila | reverse complement strand
GGCTTCACCACTTCACGCACGCGGGGACGGGCGAGTTGCGAAATATAAATCGCCGCGCCCACTGCAAGTGGCACGGCGAAGAGCAACCCGATCAGGGTGATCTTCAAGCTGCCGACAAAGAGCGGGATGATGTTGTATTTGTGAATCTGCCCGATGGGTTGCCAGATGTATTCCGGCTTGTCGTAGCCAGCCCATTGGCGCGGCTTGAGCATCGCGCCCCACTCGGTGGTGTTCAACTTGGCATCAGGATCGTTCAACAAACGTTCGGGGATTTCATTCTGCGCCTCTTGCTTGACGAGCATCAGATCGAGCTTCGTCTCGCGATCCATCTCGTTGAATTGTTTCTCTGACAATTTGAGGTAGGCGCGCAGTTCCTCGGGCTTGAGCTTATCCATGTCCGCCGGCGGAATCACCGGCTTGATCAGCGCGCTGTTTTCCTTGCCTAGAAAAATCGGCAACGCCTCCCGCGCGACGAACACGAAAATCAAGAACACCGTCAGAATGGTCGAGAGCGAGACGAGGAAGATGAACTTCTCGGCGAGCCATTCGAGCGGGCGCGCTTTGTGGCCGCGATGGATGCCCATCCAGCCGGACGTTCGCTTGCCCTGATGTTGTTGGTGCGCCATGGTTTCTGGTTAAAACGGGGCGGGCCGGAATCCGTGTCCGACGCCGCCCCGATGTTTACTCAGGAGGAACTGAGAATCAATCGTGCAATACGTTTGCTGATTATTTTTCCCGCAAGTTCGCGGGCAACGGGAAGTAACCCACTTCCTTCACGACCTTCTGCCCGGCATCGCTGCGAATCCAAGTCAGGTAGGTCGCCACGTCGCCCTTATCGAGCGCCGGATTCACGTAAATGAACAGGTGCCGCGAGATCGGATACGCGCCGCTCACCACATTATCTTCGGTTGGCTCAATGGCGGTGGAAGCGTCGTCCTTTTTGATCGCGAGATGTTTTGCGCCTGCACCGTAAGCCGCACCGCCGTAGCCGATGCCGTTTTTGTCCTTGGCCACGGCTTGCAACACCGCCGCTGTGCCGGGCATCGTCTGCGCGCTGGCCGCGAAGTCTTTGCCTTTCAAGACGTGTTCTTTGAAGAACTCATATGTGCCGGAACTGTTCTCGCGGCTGTAAACGGTGATGGGGGCATCGTTACCGCCCACTTCTTTCCAGTTCTTGATCTTGCCAGTGAAGATCAACTCCAGTTGCTCCAGAGAGAGCTCTTTCACCGTATTTTCCGCCGCGACATAAACCGACAATCCGTCGAGCGCGACCTTGTATTCCTTCGGGCGTTTGCCGAAGGCTTCAATGCACTTGGCGATCTCGGCGGACTTGATCTTGCGCGAGGCATTGCAGAGATCGGTAGTTTTGTTCTGCAACGCGGCGAAACCCGTGCCCGTGCCGCCGCCGGTGACCTGAATCTTCACGCCCGGCTTCTGGCCCATGTAAGTCTCCGCCCACTTCTGCGCGAGAATGACCAGCGTGTCCGAACCTTTGACCGTGATGTCTGCATGAACCGACTGGGCGAATCCCAGTGCAACCGCGACGGCGAGGAATGTTTGCGTAAGTTTTTTCATAATCTTTAGCTCCGATAGTTTGACTGAATTAGTTGAGAATTGTGTGTGACGTTCGAGTGACGATTAGAATTTCAATGAAGCGTCCACTTGGACACGCATCGTTTTGCTGTCTGAACCTGCTGGGTTCTCTTGGATGAGTTCGGTGAAGAACGCAGTGACTCCGAGCGTAAGCGCGTTATACGGGGAATAGGCGGCCTTGATGATGTGGCCTTTGACGTTCGTTCCTGCGACGTAGCCGCTGGCGTTGCCGCTGCGGGTCGAGCCACCCTGATAGAATGCGCCGAAGTCCGAATCCACCAACTCCTCGAACCACGCGTCGCCTTCCAAGTATTTATAGCGATAGCCGAGTTCCCACAGCCCTTTCTTGCCCGCCTTGCCGAATGTCAAACCAGCAGAGTAGCCGTTGTTCTGACCTTCCGCTGCGGGGTTGTGGATGAAGTCAGCGCCAAGCTTGATCGGGAACGGCGCGGTGTAATGCCAGAATTCTTCGAGCGAGAATGTCACCGAAGCATCCGCGACGATTGGCGTGTAGTTGTTTTGAAGATTGCCAGATGAGCCTGTCAATCCCGCGCCTGATCCTGCCACAGATCGGAGATTGCCCCCGTTTTGATTCGGCACAGTCCACGATGAGCTGCCCACAAAGTTTGTGCCCCCTGCTCCACCCAACGCTGCACTTTGAGCCGCATTCAATCTGTCCTCGTTCAACACGCCCAACGCTGCGACTCCAACGGACGATGACCAATGTTTGTTCCACGTTGATTCCAATCGCAATTGCGCGCCATAGAAATAAGGGTCGTGACTGCTGCCGCCGATTTCGTCCATCACGAACGCGCCTGCACTGCTCTTCAGCGCGTGTTGATCGTTCAAAGTATAGGTCAACTGCAACGCTGCGCCTTCCGGCGTGTAATCCCCATCAAACACCATGTCCGAAAACACGAAGGGATTTTCCATCTTGCCGATTGTCAACGAACCCTGCCAATCCGCAGTCCGGATTGCCGTCCACTTTGCGTAGGCGAGATCTAGATAGATGAATTTCTTAGAACCGTTGTCCTGGAAGGAAGTGTTGCCAGAAATCGGATCGCCGCCCGCGCCGCCACCGCTCGCGCCTTCCGACGATGTGAGGCGCATCCCGGCTTCAAAGTCGTCGGTCATGCTCGCCACAGCACCGAACCGCATACGATAACGGAAACGTTGCCGATCTGTTCCCGCCGGATTGTTGAAGTGAAAACTCTCCGAGCGGACGCGCACGTCGCCATTGAACTTGAGTGAAGAAACCCACTCCGGCATTCCGCTCTTGGCCGAATAAGCCTTGGCGAAATCCTTGTCGCTTTCTTCCCGCAAATCGTTCGCCTCGTTGACGGAGAGAACGCCTTTATCCACGAGTTTATCGAGGAGTGAATCAACGCTCTGCGCGTTGCCGTTAATGCAATAGCCAGCCACCGCCGCGATTGCGACGAGGCCCATCTTCAGTTTTTTGTTTTTCATTTCGCAATTGAAGTTCCGAGTTCGATGAAAGTTTGTTACGGTCGCGTTACAAACAAAAGTCGCCAATGTTACAATCGTGTGACAGAGCAAATCCGTCGGTTACACTCCAACCCAATGGACACCATCAACACGTTGCTCATCGCCACACGAAACGATCACAAAGTCGGGGAGATTCGCGCCATCTTGGGCGAACAGTTCCATTACCTGACGCTAAAAGATTTCCCAGATGCGCCCCCAGTGATCGAGGACGCAGACACGTTCGAGGGCAATGCCACGAAGAAAGCGAACGAGTTGGCGCGATGGCTCAATGAAGCATGGAGTGCAGAGCGCGGAGAGCGGAATGGATTTGTTCTGGCCGATGATTCGGGCTTGGAAGTGGATGCGCTCAACGGAAAGCCAGGCATCCACTCCGCACGCTTCGCCGCGTTGGACTCAAGCAACCCCGGCAACTCCCCTGACGCGGACAACAACGCAAAACTGTTGCGTCTGTTGCAAAACGTGACCGCAGAGAAACGCACCGCCCGCTTCCGCTGCGTCATCGCATTGGTCAGTTGCCATCCTCCATCTTCCATCTTTCATCCTCAAATCTTCTCCGGCACATGCGAAGGCCGCATTGATTCATCACCGCACGGCAAAGGCGGTTTCGGCTACGATCCTCTCTTCATCCCGGATGGATTCGACGTGAGCTT
>CAMCWI010000304.1 GCA_945882065.1 Akkermansia muciniphila | reverse complement strand
CAAAACCGCATTGATTTTACCATGAGCAAGAAGAGCGGAAAGATTGCGGAACGGATTGCAGCATTTCAGGGCGGCTCGTTGAGCGCGTACTACCTTGGCTACTTTGATTGCTTCAACCGGCAGGAGTTCTACGAGGCGCATGATGTCCTGGAAGAACTTTGGCTGGCGGATCGGAGTGGGCCGGATGGAGATTTTTTCAAGGGACTCATCCAGTTGGCGGGCGCATTCGTGCATCTGCAAAAGGAGCGGCTGCGACCATCCGCCGCGTTGTTCAAGCTCGCGCGAACCAACCTGACCAAGTATCCGGCCACGCACTGGCATCTCGATTTGACCGTGGTATTGAAATTGATCGAGACATGGCTCGCGTGGCTTGAAGGCCGCGATTTTGATCACAACCCGCTTCGCATACAGCCGCCGCCGGTGTTGCGAATCGTAACTTGAGGAATAACCCTCTGTGGCACTGCCTGTTAATGGTCTGCTTGCTTGTAGCAAATCGCCACTCGTTTGACATCCCCCGTCTGATTTGGGATTCTCCGTCCGCAGCCTAGGTTCTGCGAGACATCGTAGGACGCGGGGGAACCAAAGTTCGGTAGTTCCGGACAGGGGCGTAGATGATGCGAATCATCAGGTTACTTTCAAGACCTAGCCCGTCAGCTAACCTCGTCGGCGCGTGAAAGGGCAATCCGCGTTGCGCCAACGCTTCATGGATTCCCGCCAATAAAAATGCAAACTGACACAGGTTCAGGCAGCACGTCTGCCCCGTCCGACAATGCGCCGCAATCCGGTCACGGCCATGTCCCGGTCAAAGCCGGTCTCGTCGCTACCGCACTCGCGGCACTCGGCGTCGTCTATGGCGACATCGGCACGAGTCCGCTCTACGCGTTGAAGAGTTGCTTCTCGCTTCACGGTGGTGTTACCCCCACTCACGACAATGTCCTCGGATTGCTCTCGCTGATTTTTTGGTCGTTGATTCTGGTGGTATCAGTGAAATATCTCGTGCTTGTCATGCGCGCGGACAATCGCGGTGAAGGAGGCATCCTGTCGTTGCTTGCGTTGGCAGTCCCAGAGCGAGCGCAGAATTCACCTCGCAAATGGATTTGGTTACTCACGTCGCTTGGTGTTTGCGGTGCGGCATTTCTTTACGGTGAAGGTTTGATCACGCCCGCAATCTCGGTGTTGAGCGCGGTGGAAGGACTGGAAGTTGCCACGCCTGCACTCAAGCCCTACGTCATTCCCATCACCATCGTTCTGCTCATCGGCTTGTTCAGCGTTCAACGCAAAGGCACTGGAAGCGTCGGCAGCGTTTTTGGTTACGTGATGGTCGTGTGGTTCACTGTGATCGCCGCATTGGGAATCGTCAACATCCTGAAATCACCTGAAGTCTTTCGCGCCGTCAATCCGTTCTATGCGTGGCAATTTCTCAAGACAAACGGACTCACTGGCTTCCATCAACTCGGTGCGGTGTTCCTCGTGTTGACGGGGGTGGAAGCGTTGTATGCAGACATGGGGCACTTCGGAAAAAAACCGATTCGCGCCGCGTGGTTCGCGCTCGTGTTGCCCGCGCTCTTCATCAACTACCTCGGACAAGGTGCTCTTGTATTGAACAATCCTGAAGCTGCCAGCAATCCCTTCTTCCGCATGGCACCGGAATGGGCGTTATATCCGCTCGTTTTCCTCGCGGGTGCGGCGGCTATCATCGCCTCACAAGCACTGATCTCCGGCGCGTATTCGTTGACCATGCAAGCCATGCAGCTCGGCTACATTCCACGCATGGCCATCGAACACACTTCATCTTCCGCACGCGGCCAGATTTATATTCCGTGGGTCAACTGGGGACTCCTCATCGGCTGCATCGCGCTCGTGTTGGGCTTTCGCAATTCCGACAACCTCGCCGCCGCGTACGGCCTCTCAGTCGTGTTGACCATGAGCATCACCACCATCCTCCTCTTCGTGGTATCGCAACGACTTTGGGGCTGGAGTCTGCCGCGTGCGACAATTGTCTGCGCGTTCTTCTTCTCCGTGGAACTTGTTTTCCTCGCAGCCAACGCTGCGAAGATCGCGCACGGCGGTTGGTTTCCGCTCACCCTCGGTGCGATCGGTTTCACCATCATGGCCACATGGAAGACAGGACGAAATCGCCTGCGCCAACGCCTCATCAACAGTCTGCTGCCCATCGAGGATTTTTTGAAAGATGTCGCTGAGAGCAAACCTCATCGCGTCAACGGCACGGCCATCTTCCTCGCGGGCAACCCCGACGGTACGCCTGCCGCGCTCACGCATAATTTCAAACACAACAAGATCATCCATAAACGCGTCATCCTGCTCACCATCCTCACAGAGGAAATCCCCTACGTGGAAATGGAACGCCGCGTTGCCGTGGCCGATCTTGGCGAAGGCTTCTTCCGCGTCATCGGAAGATATGGATTCATGGAAGAACCGGACGCGCAGGAAATTCTGAAACTCTGCAAGCCGCTTGGTCTGAATTTCCGCGAGATGGAAACCACATTCTTCCTGAGCCGCGAAACCATCATCGCCAGCGAGCGACGCGGCTTGGCGCGCTGGCGCAAACGCCTCTTCGCACTGCTCTCCCGCAACGCGCAACCAGCCAATGCCTACTTCCGCCTCCCGCCCAACCGCGTCGTCGAACTCGGCCTACAGGTGGAGATTTAATCTTGTCCTGGATAAATAATTGCAGTCAATCGTTTCATGGCGTCACAATGAGCAACCGCTTTCGTATTGGCAAAATGAATTGAAACACGATGGAGACTCTTAAGTTCTCAACTCCCGACGATTTGGCGTGTGCTGTTGCAAGCTCTTGGCTCGATGAAATCGCCGCAGCGAATCGCACCGGCAAGCCGCACTTCGTTGCACTGTCTGGCGGGCGCATCACGCTCAAGTTTTTTGCCGCAGTCATCGAGCAATCCAAGGCGCGCAACATCTCCCTGAGCAACGTCCACTTCTTTTGGGCGGATGAGCGTTGCGTGCCGCCTGATGACAAGGAAAGCAGTTTCGCCGCTGCCGCCGAACATTTCTTCCGTCCACTCAGCATCGCGCCGGACAAAATCCATCGCATCCTCGGCGAGTTACCGCCTGAGCGCGCCGCCCAATTGGCGGTGCAAGACATCCAGAAAACTGTCTCGCGCAACGCCGCAGGCCAGCCGATGTTCGACATCGTTTTTCTCGGCATGGGTGACGATGGTCATGTGGCGTCGTTGTTCCCGGAAGAACCTGAAGCCGCGCGCCTTAATCCCGCGATTTATCGCGCCATCAGCAATTCTCCCAAGCCACCGCCAAACCGCATCACGCTTGGCTACGATGCCATCGCTGCTGCGAAGAATGTTTGGGTGCTGGCATCCGGCGCGGGCAAGGAAGCGGTCTTGCGCGAATCACTTTCTCCCGATGGCAAGACGCCGCTCGCGCGGGTGTTGAAGATGTGTCCTGCCGCGAAAGTTTTCACGGACATCAAGGTGTAATTGGATTCAGGATTGAAAAACCATCCCCCGGCTTCTAGCTTCACGGCCACATGATTGATAGCCGTGATTACATGCGCGAACCGGAATATCGCCCCAACTCCAATCGCTGGAAGTCAGCCACGGGAATTCTGCTGATCATCAACGTGGCTGTGTTTGTCATCCAGGGGCTGATGGGCGAATTCGCGAAGAGTGTCCCGGTAGATCGGTATCTTGCTCTAAGCATCGAAGGACTGGTTCATGGCTTCGTCTGGCAATTTCTCACCTATCAGTTCCTTCACGGCAGTTTAATCCATTTGCTTTTGAATTC
>CAMCWI010000303.1 GCA_945882065.1 Akkermansia muciniphila | reverse complement strand
TGCACGGCCATCTTCTCCGATTTGGACAACGCGCTGCCGACACATTTTGTCGGCTGAAACTGGCGCGTCGTCGTCACCTAAAAACCACACAAAAACATGAACACAAAAACACCCGAATGTTGGTCGAGCGACCCGAACGCTCACGGCGTCAAAATCGAACTGTCGGCTGAACGGAGTCTGCTGCTGCCGTTTGATCAATTTGCTTTCGCCGAACTCAAAGTCGAAGGAAAGCAGCAACATCTTCGTTTAGTCTTCGCGACTCACGAGGTTTTGATTCGTGGCAACGCCTTGCGCCGAATTGAGACGACGATGCAACGAATGGAATTGTCCTTTCTCGGCGCTTTGTCGAGCAGTGAACGGAAGCTCATCGCGGAAGGTCAGCCTGTGATTGTCGAAATTGTCGTCACGGAAACCAAAGATGTTGAGAAGCGCGCTCAAAAAGACCAGGAATGAGAAATCTGTCGGGGACGGAATGAAGGTCGTCCAGTCTGCTCGATCAAGCAGCGGCCTCCCCTTTTTTGGGAAAGCCGTGATCGGCTAGGAGTAAAAATAACCCAAGGAGCGGAGCGATGAATGGTTGGGATTTCCAATGACGATGTGGTCGAGGACTTCGATTTTGAGAAGTTGACCGGCTCGAATGAGGTCGCGGGTGATTTTGATGTCCGCTTCCGACGGAGTTGATTCTCCACTCGGATGATTGTGCGCAATGATGATTGCGGCTGCACTTGCCATAATGGCTAAACGAAAAACTTCCCTGGGATGACAGAGAATTGTATCCATCGTCCCAATGGACACCAGATAGTGACCTTTGACGCGCCGACGTGTGTTGAGGATGAAAACCACCAGACATTCACATTCAGAATTGAAGTAGGGATGAGTCGCGATATGCGATTTCCAATAGGCGGCTGCCTGATCCGGTGTTTCACAGTGCTGCATAGCTTCGGGTGTGGGACATTCCCGCAATGAAATGATTTTCCATTCCTGCGGTTGAGCCGGGAATTTTACCGGCTTGATGATTTGATTGATGGGCTGCGGAGCGGTTGCGGTGCTTCCAGTGGTGATGAGGTTTTCTGTTGTGTTCATGTTTTGCGTTTCGTTCTGAAGGAGCGGGACTGCTCTCTTCACCGCACCGGGGAGAGCAGACCCGCTCCTCACGAAACGCACCCGCCCGCGCCCGCGCCGCCGGGCAGCGGAGCACCAGCAACGGAGTGACAGTGGGCGAAAAGATGTTTCGACCGCTGGCGCGAGGTTGCGCGGAGCAACCAGAGGCGCGGGCGCGGGCGGGATGAACACAGCGGATAACCTCATCGGCGGATGCCTGATAAGTGACGAGCGAGTCGGTATTCCGATTCTGCACCAATCCTCGAAGCACTTGAGGAAGTGGTAAAAAATGAACCCCGCATTTCTAACGGCAGAATGGCCGCATTTCAGAATCTCCCCGTTTCAACCGTAAGGCGGATGATCCAGCGAGTTTAGCGAAAACAAAATGGAAAGACGGTCGGTGCTGCTGGACAGAGCGGCGGGAGGAACGAACGCATAGTCGTTTCCGCCAAGCGCGACGGGAAGCGGCACGGACCGGCAGTGAACCAAACCGTCGCGGCGCGTGCGTTGGGTTGGCGGAGCGAGGTGAGCGCAGTCAACCGCATGCACGGGCCAGCGCGGTGTTAAAACGGCAGTGAATCAGGCAGTGAGCCAAGACGATTCATTCTGGCAGCAAGCTTAACAAATTTGCTTTGATATAGTTCCCGGCGGTCTGTGGATCGTAGGTGATTCCATGACGCAGCAGCAGTTCCATGTCGGAACAAAAACCACGATCCTTGAGGTGCGCTTCAAGAATTCCCACAAACTCCGCGCGGCCTGCGGTCGTGCCTTCCTGTTTCATGTAGTGCTGAAATGATTCAATGATCGCCGCCGGGTCAACGGGTTTGGCCGACTTGGTCAGTGCCCAATACAAGTCGAACAGGTCGCGCCCGCGTTTGCGCTGGAACATCGCGCGCATTTTCGTGCCGAGCATTTCGTGAATGTCGTAGCCCTTGATGCGCGTCTGGACAGGCTTGTCGCGGAAGGGAAAACTGAAGGGGATTTCCACCACGGCCCGATGCGGCTTGCGCTCGGTCACGTTCGCCTCGATCACAATGTCCAGCATCCGTCCGGGTTCAATAATCGAAGGCAGCGAATAGGTCATTCGCAAAACCCGCGATGGCTGGACGGCGTTTCGCAACGCCAGCTTGAGCGTGTCCCACACTGATGTTTTGGGTTCTCCCAACACATCCGTCAGCACGCGGCGGATGGCCCGGCGGACGTGATCTTCGGGGCGAGTTCCCACGACGACCAAATCAATGTCTTCGCTATAACGGGAGGCCGGGGCGAGATGCGCCTTGTGCAACAGCGTGCCTCCGCGCATGGCAATTTGGCCGCTCAAAAAGGCGTCATCGAAAAGCGCCGCCATCGCGCGGCACAGCAACAGGTCTTGCTCCACCTGATACTGCGCCGACCACGGCACAACGGCCTGATGAGCCAGAATATCCTGGCGGGTGATGGGGATCATAATTTGAGTTCCCCGGAATTATTGAGAACCTGCCAGCGTTCAATGATAGGCGCGTTTTTGCGTTCTCCTTTCAACGGAGACAAGGGGACTTTGGTCAGCTTTTCGGGAAGCCAATTGTAAATGACTTGAGCCAGCTTTTTCTCACGAGCGGCCTGGATGACAAATCCCAATCGTTGAGCAACGGCGGTTTCATTTTCGGCTGTCAGCACGCGCTTGAGTTCGCGCGCACGCAATCCAGGCAGGAGCGGACGAATGGTTTCTGCCGCGCGCTCAATGCCGCCGATGCTGGTCGCATATCGGACGAGATCAAACGCGGTCGCCTCCGGTGTGCTGATGCAAAGCGGGGCAGCCGCCTGCGCCAGTTGTTGTGTCGGGGTTCGCTCAATCCCGCGCTTGACGAAGAATCGGACCTGAATTCGTCCCGCCTTGATTGTCCGGCAAGGCCGGTCGGTCATCACTTGCATGACTTGCAACGCTTGAGGATTTGAGCCGAACACACTGGCCGCAGACTGGAGCGCCAGATAATACGGGCGTCCCAGCCAGTTGAAGTAGTCTTGAAGCCACCAGGTCGCGGGCGGTGCGCCCATGCTGCGATGCTCCGGGCCAACAATCAAATAGAACGGTTGCCTCGGCGAAACCCGAACCACCTTGCCTCGAAGCCTTAACAACTGGAACTTCGCGGCAATGGTTGACAGCCCCGATTCCTTCGTCAATTCATCCAGCGAAAATGCGACACGCCCCAAACCCATGCGCGCATCAATAAAAGCTTCCGCCGCACCGATCTGACGGGCTTCTTGAGAGCTTTTAGGCGTTTTCATCGTTTGCGTATCGTAGCGTCCGACGCTTCGTTGTGCAAACGCAATATGTGAGCCAATGATGGCGAAATCACCAATATGCAAAGGCGGTCGGTGCGGCTGGACGGCGCCGCAGGCGGAACGAACGCATAGTCGTCTCCGCCAGGCGCGACGGGAAGCGGCACGGATCGCCCATGATCCAAACCGTCGCGGCGCGTGCGGTGGGTTGGCGGAGCGAAATGAGCGCCGCCAACCGCCCGCACGGACCAGCGCGGCGTCCATTTCTTTGAGGGTTACCGGGACATTTCGCGGACGATTTTAGTGCCAGCAAAATTGCCAGCAACGCATCTTCAAATGAGTTTTATTGCACTCGTTGGCGAGTAGTAATTGAGTAATTGCCAACTTGACGAAACGCGCGAAAAAGCCCATTTTCACAGGTAGTTCTGATGCCTGTCACAC
>CAMCWI010000302.1 GCA_945882065.1 Akkermansia muciniphila | reverse complement strand
GAGTAATCCACCTTGTAATCGTTCCAGCCGATGCGTTGCTTGGGCATGCCGGTCGTGCCGCCCGTCTCAAAAATACTGAACGGCTTGCCCTTGAATTGCGCCGGCACCCAGACCTCGGGCTGCATGTCGCGCAAGGATTCGTCCTGGAAATGCGGGAACTTGGCGATGAGGTCGGCGAAGGAGTTCACTTCCTTGCGCGGATCAAAATTCTTCTTGGCCCAATCGAGCCAGTACGGGCAACCGCTGTCCGGCGAGAAATGCCACGCGATGATTTCGCGCGTGTGAGCATCAAGTTGGGTTTGGGCGGATTGGATTTCAGAATGAGATGTGGACATAAAAGTTGAGAATTATTTCTTCGGCAAACCAAGGCTCAGGCGAACTTCGACACGAATTGAGCGGCAAGCTTTCAATGCTTCGCGCGCATCGGCTCGCGTGGCGATGTGGCCGGGATAACGATATTTGACCGCGTAATCATTCAATCCTCGGAGCGAGGGCGCGAACGCAGTCCAAAGCGGCTCGATGGGTGACAGGCGTTGAAGCAGGAGCACGAGGTCGTGAGTTCTTGGAATGTCCAAACCCGCCTCTACGAGCCGGGCCTTGAGATATCTTTCGACGCACTGCTGACAATGAAAGCAAATCGCGTTTGCAGTGGATCGCTTGGTTCGCAGCCGAAACTGGCTGGAAGCCACTTGGAAATCTACCTCTGCACTCTCCACCCAATCCCGCGCGTCAGCTTTCATACATCACCTTGCCGCGCGCCATCACATCACGGGTAAAAGAGTCGGTTTTGCGGACACGTTTGGGCGGCCAAACCAGCAGATCCATGGGGAAAGGCGCTTCCACGCGACCACGAATTTCTACGACCTTCTTGGTATCCGAGCCGCGAAATGGCAGGACAACAATCAAATCCACATCCGAGTCCTTTGTGGGTTTGCCGTAGGCATAGGAGCCAAAGAGAATAATTTTTTCTGGATGAAACTCCCGCGCAAGCACACGGCAGTAAGTTTCAATCTGCATGCGAGGAACACGCCGCTTTCCATCCCACAGTGGCCCCGGCACATCGGGATGCCAGAGCTGAATGGGTTTCTGCCCATTCGCGGCGTGTCCGTTTGATTTGGGGCGTTTGCCAGTCATCGCTTCTGGGTTCAGTTTTGCGCGATTGCGCTCAAGGCTCAAGCTGTTCTTTTGGTTCGGGCAACCAGTGGGTCAAAATCGCGCCGATGAGAATGTAAGCACCCGCCACGCACGCGCCGACGACGGCGATCTTCGCCGGGCTGGGTGGTATGGCTGCGGACAGTGTGAGCGTGATCCACGCGGCGGCGGTGCCGAGGACGCGACCGCCAATGTTCGCAGCGAAACTTTCACCCGTGCCACGCAGGTGCAGCGGGAACACCATCGGGATATAATTTCCCCAGAAGCTGAATTGTGCCACGGTGAAAAATCCGGCGATGAAAATACCGACCTTGATCATGCCCAGCGAATCCGGGTTGTTGAGCGTAGTGGAAATCCACCAGAAGAAAACCGGCACGATGATGAGCGCGGGAATCTGAAACACGCGCAGCAACGCGCGGCGACTGATGATGCGCACGGCGAGGATTGCCAGCGCAAAGCGGCCCGCAAGCCCACCGATCTCCTGCCAGATGCTGACGCGCGCGACGGCTTCGTCCGAGGCGTTGCTGGCGATTTGGCGTTTTTTTCCGGCGGGCAATTCGGGTTGGCCAGCTTCCTTGGCGGCGGTGGCGGCCTTGCCCACGGCGGCTTTTGCGGTGGCAATCATGGCGGCGTGACCTGCTTCGGTGGGCGTGCCGACGCGCTGTGCGCCGAGGATTTGCGGTAGTTGCTGAATTGCACCGAACGCGATGCCGTAGCTTGCGGCGAAAACGAGCGTGGTGAGAATGGTGGCGCGGCGCAGTTCCGGGCTGAACAACTCGGCGAGGCTAGCGCGCTTGAGTTGACCGGCGTCACGCTTGCGTTGCCATTCCGGTGATTCCGGCAGGAACGGGCGGATGAAAATCAGCGGGATGGCCGGGATGACGCCGGAGATCAGCGTGTAGCGCCAGGCTTCGTGGCCACCGTGAATCGCAGGCAGGTCGAGCGCAATCTTCGCAGCGAGAACATTCATCGCACCGACCAGCAACCCACCAAATGAGGAGAACGCCTGCGTGTAGCCGAGGACTTTTTCGCGCTGATCGCGGTTGGGAAACAACTCCGCGAGCCACGCGACTGCGGCGACGAATTCCACACACACACCGATGAACACGAGACAACGCAGCACAAGCAACCACGGGAGAGACGTCACGTAGCCGCTGGCAAACGCAGCGAACGCGTAGAGCAAAATGCTGAACGTGAGCACGCGCCGCCGCCCCAGCCGATCCGTGAGATAGCCGCCGAGCAGACCAAACACGCCGCCCGCGATGGCGGGGACGAAGAACAACATGCGCGCCCAATGCACATACATTTTGCCGCCGGGGGACCACAACGCAGCAGCTTCGGCAGCGGGCGTTCCGCTTTTCAACAACGCTTCGATCAATGGCGCGCTCAAGGCGGCGATGGCGGGCTTGATGATGAGCGGCAGCATGAGCAGCTCGTAGATGTCGAACGCAAAGCCGATGGCGGCGATGGTGCAGATGAGCCATTGGGTGCGGGTGAGTTTTAAGTTGGGAGTGGACATGGGTTCTTTGAGCAAATCGGTTTAGGCTGAAACTTGCCAAGTTGGTGGTTGAAGATACACTAAAGCCGTCATGAAACTCGCTGAAATTCTTCCGGAGCTACACCGGCTTCCCCGCGCGGAAAAATTTCGCGCAGTGCAATTCCTCACGGCGGAACTGGCCCAGGAAGAAAGCGCGAGTTTGACAGCGGGCGCATATCCCGTTTGGTCGCCCCACGACGCGGTGGATGCGGCAAATACGCTGTCGCAGTATCTACGCGACGAATCAACATCACGTTGAGCCGTGACGGAGCAATTTCCATTTCTGCCGGTGTCTGCGGGGCGCGGGGATTCGTTCCTCATGCCGATGCTTCCTCTTTCGTTGAGTTTCAAAGGTGGTGAACTCGCACATATCCACGGACTGATTGATTCCGGCGCGACCGTGAACGTGCTGCCGTATTCATTAGGCATCCGCCTCGGCGCGGTGTGGGAGGCGCAAACAACCCTCGTCAAACTCACGGGCAATCTGGCGACACAAGAAGCCCGCGCGCTCCTAGCGGAAGCACGAGTGGGCGGGTTTGATCCGGTGAAGCTGGTCTTCGCTTGGACACGCTCTGACTCCGTGCCGTTGCTTTTGGGGCAGGTCAATTTCTTCGAGGAGTTCAATGTTTCGTTCCGCCGCGCGCAACGGGTGTTTGAGATTGACTCTGTTGGAAAATGACGTTGAACGCGGGTATGTCCCATACATTCTGGGTAGGATCAGTTTCGCCGCCACCTTACTTCTTCAACTGCACATCCAACTTCTGCGCCTCATCCTTTATCGCGCCGGCTTTGGTCGGATCGCTGAAGGCGAAGAGGTGTGTGTTGGATTGCAGATAGATCACGCCGCTGGCGACGATGGGCGTGCCGTAAACTGCCGCGCCGAGGTTCGCTTCGCTGATGATTTTCTTTTCCTTGGTTGCGGCCAACACCACGAGATCGCCGTCTTCGTCGCCGACATAGACTTTGCCATCGGCCACGAAAGTCGAGCCCCACATGTGCGCTTTCATGTCGTGCGTCCAATGGAGCTTGCCGGTCTCGGCGTCGAGGCAATGTACATAGCCGGAGAAGTCGCCCACGAAGATCAATCCCGTTTCAGGATCGAGCGACACCGTGGAAATGCTGCGATGAACACCGCGATATTCCCAAATCTTGGCGGACTTGGTCACGTCGCCGGT
>CAMCWI010000301.1 GCA_945882065.1 Akkermansia muciniphila | reverse complement strand
TTCATTGACCCGGACACGAGCCTGCCGTTCGAGGTCGGCAGTCCGTACGCCGTGAAAAACTTTTTCGAGATCAATCCGATGATGAGCAAGGCGAACACCCGCGCCGCCGGGATGCAGGAGTTCACCAACTTCGTCGCCGCTGCCGACGCCGCCAACGTGAGCATCATGCTGGACGCGGCGTTCAATCACACGGCGCACGATTGTGAACTCGCGGCGAGCGGCGTGTTCTACTGGGGCGGCGTGGGCAATCCCGGCAACTGGCAACTCACGGACGAGATCCGCAATCGCGAAACGCGCGTTTATTCCCGCACCGACGCTTACGACATGCGCGCCTCTAGCAGCGCGAACACGGCGCCCGCGCCGGATCGCTACGATTTTGGGTTCAAGTGGGATGACGTGAAGGACGTGTATTTCGGACGTTACGCCGCGCTCTGGGTCAACTCCGGTTCGTCCGGCGCGCATCAGAATGAAGGTGATTGGTTCGACACCAGCATCGGCAGCGAGGGAAGTTCCGGCAGCAACAACGGTCACTTCGACACCATCACGCAAAACGTCTGGAGATATTTCGCTGACTACATTCTCTACTGGCTGGACAAGACTGGCCACACCAGCGGCACGCCTGCGAACCAGAGCAGCAAGGGCGTGGACGGATTGCGCGCTGACTTCGGTCAGGGCCTGCCGCCGCAGGCGTGGGAATACATCATCAACAAGGTACGCTCGCGCAAATGGGATTTTGTGTTCATGTGCGAATCGCTCGACGGTGGCGCGGTGACATACCGCTCGAACCGGCACTTCGACATACTGAATGAGAACATTATGTTTGAACTCAAGGATGCTGACGATGCTACCAAGTATCGCACGGCGTTCGAGAGTCGCCGCAACGCCCACGGCCAAGGTTTGGTACTGATGAATACTACATCCCACGATGAGGAGAACTACGAAGACCCTTTCCAAGCACTCGTGCGGTACACGGTAGGCGCGACGATTGATGGTGCGCCGATGATTTTCTACGGCCAGGAACTCGGCATCGCGCGCACGTTCGGCTTTGATCGTTATTCGACTGTCGGCAAGACCATTCCCCACTTCATGAAGTTCAACTCGCTCCAGCCGATCCTCTGGCCGGGCAATCGCAACTTCGGTCTCGATCAGATTCAACCCGTCTATGCGGGCATCAACGCCGCCCGACAGGCGAGCCGCGCGCTGCGCAGTTCCAATCGTTACTTCATCAACCAGACCAGCGGCAGCGCGCAACCGCAGATTCATTCCGTGGTGAAATACGAGACCGCCAATGCCGCACCCAACTTCAGCGACGTGGTGTTCGCGTTCGCCAATCTGGATCGCAACAACAACCAATCCGGCACGTTCAACGTCAACATCACACAAGGGCCGGAAAATCTTTTCGGCATCAAATCAAACCGGTTCTACAACGCGAAAAATCTTTCTGCCTACTTGGGCGCAGACGCGAATCGCCGCAATGTCTGGCTCTGGGGCGCAAACGGTGTCGCTGGTTCAAACGTGCTGGCAAACGGCATCTTCGTCAGCGCGAACAGAGTTCCCACGACAGACGCCGCGTGGACGAACGCACCGTTCGAGGCGCAATACCTGAAACTCTATGACGTGACGCCGCCGCCCACTCCTGCCACGCCGATTGCCGCAGCTTACGTCGTCGGCACGAACGTGACGTTCAGTTGGAACAGCGTCACCGACACAGAGGGTGGCATCAGCGGCTATCACGTTCTCATCGGCACGACGCCCGGCGGCTCGAATGTTTTCAACGGCACGGTGACGACGACCAATCAGCTTGCGAGTGGAAATTATGGCCAGACGCTTTACGCGCGGGTCGCCGCGATCAACAACGCCAGAATCGAGAGTTCGTTCAGTGGAATTTCATCAGGAACAATTCTCCTCGATCCGAATGTTGACTCCGATAGCGATGGCATGAGCAACGCAAATGAATTAATCGCCGGCACCAATCCGCTCGAAGCAAATTCTGTTCTACGCATCCTTAGCCTGTCCACCGGCAACCTGCTCACATGGTCGAGCGTTTCCGGGATGACCTATCAAGTCCACGCCACGACGGACTTGATGTCGAATTTGATTCCGTTGACCGGCGTGATCACTGGTGCCGCGCCGACAGCGACATACCTCGACACGTCAGCCACAAACGCCGCGCGGTTCTATCGGGTTAAAGTCTGGCCGTGAGATGATTTGCTGGACAGAAACTTGCACCAAGAATAGTTTCGGCAAATGAAAAGACATAGACGGAAGATATCGCCGTCCATTGCTAGTTAGGCCGCACCTCCATGCCCACGCCAACTCCATTCCACGAAGCGAAGTCGCTAGGATATTTCATCGAGTATTTGGCAGAGTTGCCGCGTTGGTCATGGCTCTACATTACCGCCACTGAGTCGGACATCACGGTCGACACTGTTTGTCATCCGATGGCGACTGACTCACGCGACATGAGTGAGGAGGAAATTGAGGAGTTTGAGGCTTACGCCGAGCGCAGCGGCTTGCGGTCTTTCTTCTACTGCGACCAGTTGCGAGACATCATTGAGAACCTGAGATTACAGCGGTCAGATTTCACATCACAGCAGTTGGTCACCGCCATCGACTTTTACTGGAGGCACGATGCGTTCATTGATTTATCCGCACATGCGGCCTAACCAAAGATAGGCGGAAGTGTCCGGTCAGTTCTTACAAACCCACAATCGCCGGATCGCCTCTATCACGTCCGCGCGCTGCCTTGAAGTTGCCGGCGGAGCGCGGCTGTGTCGAAGACCAGCCGCAGCGCAGTCAATAAATCCGAGGCGTCAGGCAAATCCAACATTCACTTTCTGGCAATACTGCTGCGGCTGGTCGAGGACGACACAGCCGCGCTCCGTTGAAGCATCCACACCAAGCGCAAGCCCTCAAGAGTAAGATTCGGTTCGACGGCTGAAATCTCCGGCAACTTCGACGCGATCAATTTCGCGTAGCCGCCCGTTGCGACCACTGGCAAACGTTTCGCCTTCAACTCGCGTTTCAATTCACCGATCAACTCACGCACCAATCCGCGATAACCATGCACCGCGCCCACCAGCATCGCGTGTTCAGTGCTTTTGCCGACGGGCGATTTGACCTCGCGGATTTTAATGCGCGGCAGCAGCGCAGTTTTCTCATGCAAGTATTCCGTCATCGCCGCCAATCCCGGCGCAATGATGCCGCCGACATAATTTCCCCGCGCATCCACAACATCGAACGTCACCGCCGTGCCGAAATCCACCACGACGGATGGCGCGCCAAAGTGATGCCGCGCCGCCACAGCATTCGCCAAACGATCCGGGCCGATGCTGCTTGGCTTGGGATAATCAATTCCCACCCCGCGAACTGTCTTCGGCGTGAGTTCAACTGCGTGCAACTTCCACAATGAACGGATCACGCCCTGAACCTTCGGCGTCGCGCGCGGCACGACGCTGCAAACCGCCGCACCTTCGAGCTTCGCTTTGCCGACGAATCGCGCGAGTAGTTTTGTGGCATCACCTGCAAGCCAAGCCGCAGTCGGGATGTCCGTGTGTCGCAGCATGCGCTTGGCATCTGCTAGGCCGACGTGCGTATTCGTGTTGCCGATGTCGAAAAGTAGAATCATGGCGTAAAGGAATTCTTTTAGATAGCTCGCCAGCTTGAATTTACCAAAGTAGAAGTTAGAGCAACATACGTCCTCACCCTGCCCCTCTGCTCAACGGAGAGTGCCGTGGTGGGTGGGCGTTTTTCAACCTTTGATTTCGCTCCGTAATATTTGAGCGTTGACTGTTTTCCAGCGGGCGTCACTCCACAAACCGATACCCGACACCGCGCACGGTATCGAGAAATTTCGCAGCCGGGCCGAGCTT
>CAMCWI010000300.1 GCA_945882065.1 Akkermansia muciniphila | reverse complement strand
GCAAGCCGCCGTGGCGCACATGGAAAGTTTGTTTGCCAAGCACCACGAGGCCCGCCTATTTTCCGCGCCATGGATTCCTACGACAACCCCACGGTTTCAGTTTTTTATGAACTGCGGCACTGGTTGGGATTTGGTGGCATGGGAGTCCTGGGCCTGTTCAATCTGTGGATGATCATTGATGCCATGCGCCGCCGCGAATGGCAGTGGGTGCTCTACATGATGGTGCTGCCGGGACTCGCTGCGGCGTGGTATTTCTTCTACATGTTTCGCGGGCCAACGATGCAGGGGTTTGAACTTCCCGGCGCGCAGGATCGTCGACGCATCAAGGAACTGGAGGCGCAGATTCATCACCTCGACAATGCGAGTCATCACTCGAAGCTCGGCGATGTTTATTTTCAACGCGGCAAACTCGACAAGGCAGAGGCTTGCTATCGCGCTGCCATGCAACGCGACGGGAAGGACATTGATACGCGCGCGCACTTCGGCCAATGCCTGCTGCGTCAAAAGCGGCCTGCGGAAGCCAAGCCTTTGCTCGAAGGGGTGCTTCGCGAAAATCCCAAACACGATTACAACCACACCGCCATGGCCTATGCCGAAACGCTCACCGCGCTGGGTGAAACCAACGACGCGCTCAAGACCTGGCAATTTGTGGTGGCCAACAATTCCTACCCGCGCGCCAAGGTTCAACTCGCGGAACTTTATCTCGCCAAGAATCAACCCGACCTCGCCCGCGCGGAACTCAAGAATGTCCTTGCTGAAGATCCGCACGCGCCGTCATTCCAACGCCGCCGTGATCGCGTCTGGGTGAGCCGCGCGAAAAGTCTGATGCGGAAATTGCCGAGGTGATTCTTGCAAGCGAAGGTTGCGTAGCGGACAACCCGGAGGGTGGACAGAAATTAGCCGGGGGTTGAAGAGACTCGCGAATCGAGGCAACGCCACCCCCGGAAGGCGCGGCAGGGTTCACGACCCTGAAGAGGTCGCAGAGGTCTGGCATCGCTTCACGATGCTGAGAAAGCGGCTTCGCGGAAGACTCTCATAAACTGAGATACGCCCTCTGGCATCACCTCCGCCTTTTCTCCGTTGAGCAACGGACGCGGCGCAATCATACTCACTGCGTGACTCACTCCCGGAAGTTTATTGCCGCGCTAGAATTCCAATCATGAGCAAATCCAATCACACTCCCATCCGCGTCGGCACATACGGCACGTTCAACGGCGTGCGTTATCTCGTGGCCGGACGCCTTGTGATGGGCATGGAGTTGGATGGCGAGAGGTATTTTTGGAATGAATTCAATCTCGTCAGTGACAACGGCGATACCGCCACGCTCGTCCACGAGGAAGGGGAACACGGTACCGAATGGAAGATGTTCGTTCTGTTCGAGCTGGAATTTCCAATGTCCGCTTCGGATGCCGCCGCCAAACGCGTGGGTGATCGCATCAATCTCGAAGGAACACACGTTCGCATCTCGCTCGTGGATGAATCGCGCGTGTATCACATCGAAGGCGATGCACCTGAAGGCGTGGAGTTGGGCGACGTGGCAAAATACTTCAATGCGCAATTCGGCAGAGACATGATCGTCGTGAGCTGGACGGACGACGAGGTCGAATATTATCGCGGCAAAGATTTGGACCCCGGACTGGTCGCGGCTGCATTCAACATACGCACGGCGGAGCTCACCAATTTCGATGCGCCTTCGGGCAGCAGCTTCCTTTCGTCTGGTTCAGGCAACTCGGGCAGTGAGTTTGTTTCGATGGGAACATTGAAGGTCGTCATGGGACTCCTGATCTTCGCCGGAATCTTCGTCGGTATTAAGACGTGCAGGCCGAGCCGAACGCCGCCGCCTGTGGCGAAAATCTCCGCGCGTGCGTTGCGATTGAAGACTGGCGACACCGGCAAACTTGATAAAAAATCATGGCGCGTTCAAGGCCACGCCGCCGTAGAGATCGCACGCACGGGACGACTTCACGAACGCCACGAGTATTCGCTCGCGAACGACGACGGTGGCCTCGCGCTTTTGATCTGTGGACTGGAGGTTAATGACAAGAACTGGCTGCTGTTGTCTCGCGTTGATCCGATCCTTCCCCCAACTCCAACGCAAGCCGCCGAGCTTCGCGTGGGTCAAACCAACAACGTGGACGGGTTGGATATGCAGATCACCGACGTGTTTCAATCCATCGCGCACCCGGCAGAGCCTTCTGGATTTCCTGATCTCGACAATGGCGACATGCACTTCGGAGTCATTGGCCGCGCCAGTTACTCGACCATGCTCATCCGCTGGAACGCCACGAGCATCATGTTCTATCGCGGAAAACAAATCGCCGCCACAGAAGTCGCGTCGGCGTTTGGGGTGCGGTAGCCACCTAGCTGATGTTCGCAAAGAACCGCTTAACCTTCTCCTCGTCGAGATTTCCATCCGTCCGCAAGCCGCTGCAAATATCCAAACCGAATGGGCGCACTTCGCGAATCGCCGTCGCCACATTCTCCGGCGTCAATCCGCCTGCGAGAAACACCGGCACACAAACGGACTCCACAATCTTCCGGCTGATGCTCCAATCATGCGTGCGCCCCGTCCCGCCAAGTTCTTTCGCGGCGAGCTTTTGATTCCCGGAATCGAGCAGGACTGCATCAACCATCCCCGCGACTGCCAACGCTTCATCCACCGATTCAGGGCCAGCGACATGGATGACTTGCACAAGAGAAATGCCCGGCAATGCGTCACGCAACTTGGCATAACAACCCGCCTCAACTGAATCGCAAAGCTGAATCGTGTTGGTGCGACAGCGTCGTTGTTGTGCGATGATGGAATCTGTACCGCGCTTGCTGGTGAGTAAAAACGTCGCAACACCCGGTGGTACGATGGCGGCGATTTCTGCAATAGTTTCCTCTGCAATCACGCCGGGCCCGCTCGGCATGACGGAAACCAATCCTACCGCGTTCGCGCCGCAGCGCACGGCCATCGTGGCCTCGGCTATGGTGCTGATGCAGCAGATTTTGACGCGTGGCTTCATTCACCGATCTCGTAGTCGTGGACGTCAGTCCGCGCCAAACAAATTCACGAGTGAGGTTTGCGCCGACTCACGTCGGCGGCTACGAGTTCAATAAACTCCTTCGACGATATTCTTCTCCATCGCACCGAACGGACGCACTTCGGCCACGCCGTCCCAGGCGTAGGGCGCGCGGGGTTTGCGGCGGAGCGCTTCATCGCGTTCGAGGAAGCGCGGCATGAAGAATTCTTTCGTCAGCGTCGTAAGTTCCACGCGACCCCACGCGTCGTAGTCCACGACGGTGTTTGTTTGATTCGGATTCACGACGCGCAAAACAGCGCGCGGTTGCGGCGCGTAATAGGTGATGGAGTATTTGTCCTCCGGCAATAGCGGCACGCTGGCGGCCAGGCCCATGAGTGTGTTGCCGTAGGTGGGATAAAATCCGATGCGGCCTTCGAGCACTTCCTCGACGATGAAGCGCACGTATTGCGGTGCCATTGTGGTGCCGCCGCAGAACACACCGCGAATTCCCGCGTCCCACAAATCAATTTTCTCCGCGAGCGCTTCGAGAAGTTTTGGTGTGGTGAACAGGCCGGAGACTTTGCGATTCTTGAGGATCGTCACCGCTTGGTCCACGACGTGATCCATGTAGGCGCGCGCGACATCGAATTGTTTGTTCGAGATGACCTTCTTCACGAAGCGCGGGTCGAGGTCAATGAAGTAGCACGAACTGCCGCGCACGTTGGCGAGGTGTTCGATAGCTAGGCGCAGGCGGCGCGGGCCGGTCGGCCCCATCATCAGCCAGTAATGGTTGCGCGGGAAATGTTCGTCGGAAATCTTCTCGCTGAACTCGGAGTAATCCACCTTGTAATCGTTCCAGCCGATGCGTTGCTTGGGCATGCCGGTCGTGCCGCCCGTCTCAAAAAT
>CAMCWI010000299.1 GCA_945882065.1 Akkermansia muciniphila | reverse complement strand
TTGATCCATCATATCCGCTATCAAATGAAACCGCGCCAATACGCGCGGGCGTCTGGCCATCCGTTGCTCCAAGGGAACTTTCTTACCCGTGTTTTGTTTGTGTTCATCGTTCATGAACCACTTCAAATATACAAAACCCCTCCAAGGATACAGGCCTATTTCTTAGGAACCTAAAAAACTTTCCATCCGCCTTTTCTTGAGCGGCAGTTTCAGTCACACCCGACTAATTCCGGAACTTTGGGGTGTCGCTCGCAGTTCGACAATCTATCCATTGAACAAGTAGGTTGTGCCTGGGAATTCAAAACACAATGCGCGGGGTATGACTCGAATCCCACTGAACCAACAAGTTTGTATAAATACTCTGGATTGAACACGCGTTGTCCCGCTATTCAACTACTCTCCACCGTGTGCCATCAAATTTAACGGGCAAATTTGTCCCATTGATTGAGATGCTACGACTATCGGCTTCTGCAAAAGATGAGACAAACTGCCCATTATAAAAAATCTGATAATCAGACTCGCCAGCTACGCGCTTCTTATCAGGGATGCCATCAGCATTCATATCTGTGAAGTAACAGTGCCTCCCGCTGCCATCGAATAACTCAATCGTTGTGCTTTTCGCACGGCCTGTTTCTTTATCGAGTCGAATTGTCATCTCTTGATCCACCCCAGCGTTTACCGAAAGGATTTCTCCATCAATAGTCCACCAAGATTTTCCTCCGAGATATACAACGACGTATCCGTCACCACTCGCAGAACCATTGAGGTTTGTGATGGTAAATGACGTTCTATCCCCGGTTGCATATCTTTCATGTTCCTGCGTTCGCTTGGAAGCGACTATGCCGAAGTAAATGTTCAAAAGCAGCGAGGAAACCAATACGCCGATTAGTAGCTTTTTCATAAAGGGGTCAATTCTGAGTAATGACAAAAGCTCGATTCCAATTTCATTTGCTACGCGCGCACGTCGACAATCTGCCCCTTGAAAACTTCCAGCGCCTTCTGGATAAGCGGATCGTTCTTGAAATCATCCTTGTTGAACGGCACGGGCGCAGACGGCTTTTCCTTGGCTGTGGGAGTGGCAGGTTTTGCGGCGGCGGATGCGGTCGCGGGTTTTGGTGTAGCAACTGGCGCAGCAGTCGGCACAACTGTGGGCGCAAGCCGCGTGCGACCAGCGGGCGCGTCGGCTTTGATGAATTTGATCTGCGAGTTCGGATGCCCAAGTTCCGCCAGCTTTGTTTGGATGATGGCGTGATTCTTCGAGTTATCCACGAGACCGCGATGGTCATCAAACTCAGGGTCAAACCCGATGATGAACACGCCTTTCTCAAACGACACCGGATGCGCTTCCAGCAGATAAGTGCGCATGAATGGACTCACACGCCCGGCGGCATCCACGAGTTGTGACCAGAGGGATTCCAAGTCGCCGGACGCAACGGGCGCGGCGGATGTAGCGGGTGCTTCTGCAAATGTGTAGTCGCCGACATCAGTCGGCGCATTTCTGACCGGCGTGGCTGCGGCAGGCTGAGGTGGCGCGGAAACTGGAAGAGGAGAAGTGCGCCGACTCACGTCGGCGGCTACGGGAGCTGGAGCGGTTGCCGCCACGACTGCACCGCCCTGACCACGCAACGCGTTCAACTGCTTCAAGACGGCGTCAATGCTCACGGCGTTGCGCGCTTCGATGGAGCGCAGCAGCGTGACTTCGAGCAAAATCTTTTTCGACGCAGCATCGCGCAGGCGGAGTTCGGCGTCGGCTAGCACTTCAAGAATGCGAGTAAGCGCGTCAGTCGTGGCGAGCGTGGATTGTTCCTTGAGAGCGGCGGCTTCCGCTTCGGAAACTTCCATCAAACTCAGATCGCCCTTGGAGACTTGGAACAAGATCAAGTTACGGAAGTGACTGAGCAGATCGGAGAGCAGTCGCCCCAAGTCTTTTCCCTTTTGCGAGAGATCGTTTAGTTGATGTAGCGTCGTGTGGATTTCTCCGGCGAGAACAGCGCGGCAAAGATCGAGAATCTGGCTTTGTGCGGTCAGGCCGAACATCGTGAGCACATCCGGCTCTTCGATCTTGTCGCCGCAAAAGCTGATGAGCTGATCCAGCGTGGATTCCGCATCGCGCATGCCGCCGTCCGCGCCGCGCGCGATGGCATACAACGCCGCGTCATCAATCTTCACCTTCTCCAAACCCGCAATGTGCGCGAGGTGTTTGACGATGAGCGCCGTGGGGATACGCCGCAGATCAAAGCGTTGGCAGCGAGAGAGAATTGTCGCCAGGACTTTCTCCGGGTCGGTGGTGGCGAACATGAACTTCACGTGCGCCGGAGGTTCTTCGAGCGTCTTGAGCAGCGCGTTGAACGCCGCCGTCGAGAGCATGTGAACCTCGTCAATGATGTAGATCTTGAACTTGCTGCTGGCGGGAACGTATTGGCAGGTCTCGCGTAACTCGCGCACTTGCTCGACGCCGTTGTTGCTCGCGCCGTCAATCTCCAGCACGTCCATCGCGCGACCTTCCGTGATCTCTTTCACACGCGAATCGTTGTCGTCGAAGTCCACCTTCGGGCCGCCGGTGCAATTGAGCGCCTTGGCGAAGATGCGCGCGATGGTGGTCTTGCCCGTGCCGCGCGGCCCGCAGAATAGATACGCGTGCGCGATGCGGTTTTGCTTGATGGCGTTGGAGAGCGTGTCGGTGACGTGCTCCTGCCCGACGACATCAGCGAACCGCTGCGGGCGATACTTGCGGGCTATGACTTGATAGGACATTTGGATCTATTAATTAAGCTGGTTCACTTCGCGTGCGGCACTTGCTCATAATGCCGTTTCAGGAGGTCGTCGCCAAAATCATTTTCAATATCGCGCCAGACGGCGTGGACATGGTTCGCGTCGTTCTGGGTGTTATCGTATTCCAACAAAAATGTCGCTCCCTGCACGCGGTAGTATTGGCCTTGGCCGGGTTCGACGACTCCAGCCCACGCGAAAAAGATTTTGTCCCAGCCCGCTTTTTCAATCTTGGTCCAGTCGGCATCCGCCAGTTCAGCGCGATTGCGTCCGATGAATTCCAGGATCAATGCCTTGAGCGTTTCGCGTTGTTGAGAAGTCATTTTGCTGGCGCACAAGCCCAGAGGTTCAAGCCGCGTGACTTTGCGTGCATTGCTGGAGAGAACGTCATTCGGGGCGACGTTGGTGGTGATGGCAATGGCGCGTTGCTTGGCATCAAGTGAAAACAAAAGTTGGCGACCGAGGTCTTCTTCACCGCCTAGCACGCGCAATCCTGCGCGCGGCCCGGTGCGAACTTCCGCCGGATTCGTGCCGAAGAACGACGGTGTCGTGGCGATAACTGCGTCGCCGTTTATGGTGAAATTGAGTGACAAGTGATGACCCTCCACGCGGAACCCCCAGACATCGGGGCCGGGTTTGCCAAAGATGCTGACGTAATAAAGTTCGGCATTTCGGCGCGGCGACTTATTTTCCAGATCGAACAGAATTTGCTCGAGACTCATTATGGTGACGGCCTTAAAGTAACCACGATGACTGAGCGCGCTGTTGAGCAAGACTTGAGCGAGATGTTTTTGCGCAGCGGACATTTCAGCGAGAGGCAGGCCATTGCGCCGCTGCGGAATGAAATGCCAGCTCACGCGTTCGTCCGTTTTGAAATCAAACGTGGCCTTGGCGCGTTGCTCACTCGTGAGGGCGGAAAGAAAATTATTTGAAGCTTCAGCCATGTCCGCAGCGGGCGAATGTGCTCGCGCGGAACTGATGGCGAATTGAGCAACGATCACCGCGATGGCGATGAAATGACGATGGAAAGAATTCACTCCATCAGGACAACTGAGAGCGACGAGGTTGGCAATTGAAAAAGTTTGGGAGTTGCGCGGCGTAATCCACCCGCCGCCGTCAGTGTGCCGTTGCCAGCGACGCCTGCGGCTATGACTTG
>CAMCWI010000298.1 GCA_945882065.1 Akkermansia muciniphila | reverse complement strand
GCTGGCTATCGCGTTGTGAACCTTCTGCTTCACATTGGCAGTGCGCTGTTGCTTTGGAGAATCTTTCTGCAACTGCGATTGCGCGGCACATGGCTCACGGGCTTGTTGTTCGCGCTGCATCCGATGTGCGTGGCGTCCGTGGCGTGGATTTCAGAACTCAAGAACACACTCTCCCTCCCGCTCTTTCTCTCAAGCCTGTGGTTTTTTCTAAAAGCTGAAACACCCTTTGCGCCACCCACACAATCAACCAAGAACCCCACAGTCGCCTACCTCGCTTCCATCGCATGTTTCCTCCTCGCGCTGATGGCCAAGACTTCCACGGTTATGCTACCAATGCTTCTGCTATTGCTCGCGTGGTGGCAGCGCGGTCGCATCACCAAAAGCGATCTGTTGAAAACCACCCCGCACTTTGCGCTCTCCATCACGTTTGGTCTGATGTCCGTCTGGTATCAAACGCATCAAGCCATTCGCGCGGTGATTCCACAGCAAGAAAATCTCTTGGAGCGTCTGCTCGCGGCAGCGATGGCGATCTGGTTTTACATCTGGAAAGCCATCTTTCCCGCCAACCTCAGCATGATCTATCCGCGCTGGCAAATCTCCGGCATCACGCCGCTCACACTGCTTCCGCTGCTCGCGCTCGTCGCCGTTGTCGTCGCGCTTTGGCTCGCGCGCCGAAAGTGGCCCGCCACGCGCGCGATCTTGTTCACGCTTGCCGCATTCGTCATCACGCTGTTTCCCGTGCTGGGATTCTTTGACATGTATTTTATGATCTTCTCCCGCGTATCGGATCACCTCGCGTATTTGCCCATCGCCACGCTGCCGCCGCTGTTTGCCTCTGCCATATTCTTTTTGAAGAACACACGCATCCGGCTGCTTGTCGCTGCAATGATTGTTTGCCCGCTCCTGTTCCTGACATTTCAACGATCAAAAGTTTTTCATTCCGATGAATCTCTCTGGCGCGACGCCGTGGCGAAAAATCCCAACGCCTGGAACGCCCACAACAATCTCGCGTGCAACCTCGCCGAGCGCGGTCAACTCGACGCCGCCATGAAATACTTTGCATTGTCGCTCGAACTCAACCCCAGAAATGCCGGAGCGCAACAGAACTACGCGAAAGGTCTAGCGATGAAAGGAAAGTTCTCCGAAGCCGAACCGCATTTTATCGCCGCACTTGAATTGAAGCCCGACGACGCCGACACGCACGCCTCCTACGCCGATGCACTCGCCAGTAATCGCAGGCTCACCGAGGCCATCGAACATTACCGCGCCGCTCTGGACATCAAGCCCTACGTGAAAACACGCCTCCGACTCGCGCCGTTGCTCGCTGCCACGGGTCGCACCGAAGACGCGATCCAAGAATTCCGCGCCGTGCTGAAAGAACAGCCCGATTCCGTCGAAGCACTCAACAACCTCGCGTGGATTCTCGCGACCTGCGCCGATGCAAAACTTAGGAACGGCGAGGAAGCGATTGGTTACGCCGACAAAGCGTGGAAGCTGACCGGCGGAAAAGAAGCGACCATCCTTGGCACGCTCGGCGCGGCCTACGCCGAGGCGAGACAATTCACGAATGCGATCATGGCATCGCAACAGGCCATCGAGTTGGCGCAATCATCCGGCAACACGAACTTCGCGCGGATGAATCAGCAGTTGCAACAAGTCTATCGCTCAGGCCGCGCGTATCACGAGAAACCCAGAACTTCTCCCGCTACGAACACGACCCCAACTCGGTAGCGTTACGGCTGCGCTTCGACGCGGAAAAATTTCGGTGCGCCGTTCGTCGCCACTGGCAACGTAAGTCCCGTCGTGTAGCCGGAGGCGCGTATCCAATCTGAGTGAGCATTCCACGTTGTCATGTTCACACTGCCGAGAATCCGATAGCCGTGGCCGGGAGCGGATGGCCAATCGAGTCGAATCTGTTTGTTGATTAATTGCAACGCCGTCACGCGGAATGTGGCGGCGATGGGGCTTGCAGGTGCGGCGGCTTCCACCCGGAAGAATCGTGCTGCGCCGTTCGTCGCAGAACTAAACGAGTAACTCGTTTTTGTTCCCGTCGCCAGCAGCCACGTGCTGTGCGGCGACCACGCGACGGCGTTGCTGCTCGCGTGAACGCGGTAGCTGTGGTTCGTGACCGATGGCCACGAGAGGTTCACGAGGTTGTTCGCGAGTCTTTGCGCGGTGAGCCGGAATTGTGGCGGCGGATTGTTTGGATCACTTCCCGCCACGAACTCCGCCCAATCGCTCAGGCCATCGGTATCTGTGTCTGTTGTTTGACTGCGCGGCGTTGAGATGCTGGTGAACTGCGCTGCCTCCCACGAGTCGGGGATGCTGTTCGTGTTCACATCCGCAAACGTGTAGTTGCCCGTGAAGTTAAGCGTACCGCCAGCGGTGAGCGTGTTGGTGAGGGCGACTGGCGTGTTGTAGAAAAGAATATCCGCAAACTCCAAAACGTATTCGCCAGCGGGCGCATTGGTGATATGCCCGAAGCGACCCTTGACATTCTTCGAGGTCGGCCCGCTCAGGAACGTGTTCGCCTGCCAGATGTTGTTCGTGATGTTGATGACGCCTCCGATGACATTTGTGATCGTGACGGAAACATCGTCCACCAGCCAACCAGAGCGCAATCCGATGTCGAACGCCACGAGTTGATGCGCCCACACGAAATAGACGACCTGTCCAGCGTAAGGTGAAAGATCAATCGTCTCCAGTTCCCAGTCGCCATTCGCATCCACGTATTGCGAGAGCGGGATCGCCTGACTCCCGCCCGACGTGATGACGTAAAGCGTGCCCGCCTCGAAGATGTCGCTCTCCGTCTTGTCCGTGAAATCGTACGTGTGCCAGAAATTGAGCTTGGCTGAGTTGCCGCCGGTGAGATGGATCGCCGGACTGACGAGGAACGTCTCGGTGTAATCCATGAATGAGTCGTTGAGGCAACTCGCCCAGCAGTTCGTCGGCGAATGCGCAACGGTGGCGATGCTGTTGGCCGGTTTGCCAAGCTCCCACGACGATTGCGACCCATCCGCACTGTACGTCGTCCAGTTGTCCACGCCTGAATTCAGGTTGTCTGACCAAGGCGGAACAATCGGCGTGAGTGTGCGGTTCGTGAAAAGATTTCCGCCGTTGTCACTCACCACGGTGTTGCCTGCGGCGTCGCGGCTGACCACTTGGAAATAGTAAGTCGTGGCCGGTTGCAGGCCGTTGATTGTGATCTCGTGATCTGTGGTGATAAACGCATCGGAGACGCTGCGGTCGAGGAATAGCGACTCACCATACTGCACGAGCGAATCGCACGGCTCAGAACTCATCCACGCCACCGTGAACGATTCGTAATCAGTTACGACGCTCACGCTCGTGAGACTGGGAACAATCGTGTCTGCCGTGGCTGATGCGCGCTCAATCGTGGCAGCAGAAACATCCGAGTAACTCACGTTGATCGCGTCACCGTCTTGTGCGCGGAGCTTGCCAGGAGCAATGGCGTTGGTTTGCGACACGAGCGAGAGCGTGCCGCGAAATGTTCCGATCCGCGCGGTTTCAACAATCGTCAATGTCGCCGGACTTGATTGCGTGGTGCTGGAATAATTCACGGTTAGCGAGCCGCTGCCCGCGAGATCAGCGTCGTTCACCTCGACGACGATCTGTCCTGGAATCGGATATTCCGACTGATCCAGCGCGAGCGTGGCGCGGCCATCGAAACCCGGAAGCAAGAACCCGAAGATATTGCCGAGCAGGTTTGCGCGATTGTTTGTCGTGCCCGTGTCCGGTACGGCGTCGAGAGGGAACGAAAGAAACACCACACGCCCCAAGGCATCCACGCCTGTGCGCGGCCATTTCATCCCGATGGTTTCGCCGTAGCTGTTGTAGAAGACCGGCGCGGCGGTCGAGTCTGGCGTGAATGAATCCGAAACGTCCGGCGGCAAATCCAACAACACTTTGAACAGATCTTCGTAGGGCG
>CAMCWI010000297.1 GCA_945882065.1 Akkermansia muciniphila | reverse complement strand
TCGGCTTCGACCAAGGCTGCGACGGCGTGTCGCGCGGCGGCAAGTGGATGTCGCGATTGCAAGGCGGTCGCGTGCAGATTTATTTGCGCGTGATTGGCGTCGCGCTTGTGGTGCTGGTGTTGTTCCTGATCTGGGGAGGTGGCAAGTGATTCTCTCTGCGCACATCAAAGGGCTGAAAGCCCGTCATCTGATAGCCCGGGGGGAAGCCCCGGGAAATCGCGCCGAAGAATCCCAAGCCCTGAAAGGGCGAAACAACATTTCATCGCATTGGGTCGCGGTCGCAATTTGTGCCGCCCTTTCAGGGCTTGATTGGTTTGGTGAACTTTTACCCGGGGCTTCACCCCGGGCTATCACATCGCGCCCTTGCAGGGCTTGGGAAATGGGAGGCTTGCAATGAGCCAACTTCCCATTCTCACCATCCTCACGCTGCTGCCGTTGATCGGCGGCTTCATCGTTGTAGGAACGCAGGACAAGAAACTCGCGCGCAATTTCACCTTAGGCATCAGCTTCCTCTCCTTGGCTCTGGCGCTTGCCTTGTGGAAATCATTCGATGCGGCCAATGGCGCACTGCAATTCGTCGAGAAGCACGAATGGATTCCGACGCTCGGCGTGCAGTATTTCGTTGGCATGGATGGCCTCGGACTCTTGATGGTGCTTCTCACGAGCATCGTGGTGCCGATGGCCTTGCTAGTTTCTGATCGCATCACCGATCGTGTGTCACTCTATCATGGGCTGATTTTATTCCTCCAAGCTGGCCTCATCGGCACGTTCACCGCGTTGAACTTTTTCCACTGGTTCATCTTCTGGGAACTGAGCTTGATCCCGGCATTCTTCCTCGTGCGACTTTGGGGCGGGGCGAATCGCGCTCCGGCAGCGACGCAATTCTTCATCTACACGATGGTAGGCAGCGTGGCGATGTTGCTCTCGTTCCTGGCCATCTTCCACGCGACGGGTAAAATGGATTTCATCGAACTCGCGGAGATGGGGCGCAACGGTTCACTCGCAGGCGCGTTGTCCACGAAGCTCGGTTGGTATGGCCTGAATTCAAAACCGCTCGTGCTGATTATTTTCGGCGGCGTGCTGCTCGGCTTCGCGGTGAAAGTGCCGTTGATGCCGTTTCACACTTGGCTGCCTTCAACCTACGCCGAAGCACCAACGCCAGTGACGATGCTGCTGACGGGCGTGATGTCCAAGATGGGCGTGTATGGCTTCATCAGGGTGCTGCTGCCGATCTTTGGCGTGCAGATGGGTGGCGTGCGAATGCAAGCCGGGCTCCTCACGCTCGCCGTCATCACCATCGTGTGTTCTGCGTGCGCTGCATTCGCTCAAAAGGATTTGAAGCGCATCCTCGCGTATTCCTCAATCAACCATCTTGGCTATTGTCTGCTGGCGGTGTTCGCGGTAGCGAAGTTCACCAACGCGCCCGAGTTCGCCACGGAGAAGGCTGCCGCGCTCAACGGCGTGTTCCTCCAGATGTTCAATCACGGTCTCACGGCGGCAACGTTGTTCATGTTCGTCGGCTTCCTGGAACAACGCAGCGGCGGCCTGCGCGGGCTGAATGATTTCGGCGGCCTGCGAAAGGTGGCTCCAATCTTCTGCGGCTTGATGGGCATCGCCCTGTTCTCGTCGCTCGGGTTGCCGGGGCTGAATGGATTCGTCGGCGAATTCCTGATCTTCAAAGGCGTGTTCCCGTTGGCACCGTGGGCGGCGGCGCTGGCGGTGATTGGTATTCTGGTCACGGCAATTTTCATTCTGACGATCATCCAACGCGTCTTTGCCGGGCCGCTGAATGAGAAGTGGTCGAAACTGCCGGACCTGACACTCCGTGAGCGTGTGCTGGTGGGGATTCCCATCGCGTTGATGTTCGTGCTTGGGCTGTGGCCGCGCCTGGTGTTGGACGTGATCAACTCGACGGCGGTGCGGATGGTGGAGCAACTGAAGTTTTAAGCACCAATGGACGCACACATCTCCATAAAGAAGAGCACTCCGCGTAAAGCAAGAGTGACGATATTTGTTTTTGTGGTCATCCTATTGATCACTGTCGTTGCGTTGTTTTTCTTGCGGACTTCCGAACCAAGCTACGCAGGAGTGTCTCTCGGTGTTTGGTGTGAAAAGATTCATGACTCACATAAAAATCAAGCTGAAGCAATTAAGGCAGTCCACAATATTGGATCCAATGCAGTTCCTTGGCTCTTGCACGACATGCGCTCCTCGGAAAGAACTTTGGGTAGTAGGGCGAACGCGTTGCTGGCGAGGCAGAGTATTGTCAAATGGCGTTTTGAAAAGCCATCAACTTCATGGTCGAGAGCGATGTGTGGTTTTGTAGCTTTGGGCGGTGAAGGACGCAAAGCGATCCCAGAATTGGAAAGCATGGTAACAGAAGAAAACCCACGTTGTTTGATGGCAACGATGTCGCTGGCTGGAATTGGACACGAAGCCGTGCCTCTGCTTTGCCGCCACTTGACTAATGACTCTATGCATGTTGCGTCCGCTGTTGCAGCAAGCATTCCCAAGGCCGCATTTTTCGGACGATTGAATGACGACGATTTGAACGTCTTGCTCACCGCTTTGAGGGATCAATCCAAGTGGACGAATGATTTCATGTCGGAGGCCATAACTAAAATCGAGTCAATCAGCCTTTTGAAGGTGAACCCGCAAAATCACGAGGCAAAATGATGCTGGCTTGGACCGTTTACATTTCATTTCTTGGCGTGCTGGTGCTGATGCTCCTGCCGAAGGGCAATGCGTCGGCGGCGCGTAAGGTCGCCATGCTGTCGGCTTTGGCGGGGTTGCTCGTGGCGCTGGCGGGGTTTGTTCAATTCAAGGCGGGCGAAATTCTCACGGTGGCCAAAGTGCCGTGGATCCCGTCGCTCGGACTGGAGTTTCACCTCGCAGCGGATGGGATCAGTCTGACGCTGGTGTTGCTCACGGGGTTGGCGGCGGTGGGTGGGATTTTGTTCTCTTGGAACATCGAGCATCGTACGAAGGAGTTTTTCGCGTTCTACCTAGCGCTCATCGGCGGCGTGTATGGCGTGTTCCTGAGCTTCGATTTGTTCCTGCTGTTTGTGTTCTACGAAATCGCCATCGTGCCGAAGTATTTCATCATCGCGATCTGGGGTTCGACGCGGAAGGAATATGGCGCGATGAAGCTGGCGATCTACTCGTTCGTCGGGAGCGCGATGGTGCTGATCGGGTTGATCGCGGCGTATGTCGTGTCCGGCGCGCACACGATGAATGTTCTGGAACTGGCCAAGGCTGGGACTTTCTCGCACAGCTTTCAGATGTGGGCGTTTCCGCTGGTGTTTCTGGGTTTCGCGATTCTCGCGGGTCTGTGGCCGTTTCACACCTGGGCGCCGACGGGGCACGTGGCTGCGCCGACGGCGGCTTCGATGTTGCTCGCAGGTGTGGTGATGAAGCTGGGCGCGTATGGTTGCTTGCGCGTGGCGATGACGTTGTTCCCGGAAGGATTGGAAGCGTGGAAGATGTGGATCGCGGTGCTGGCGGTGATTGGCATCGTGTATGGCGCGCTGGTGGCGCTGGTGCAAAAGGATTTCAAATTTGTCATCGGTTATTCGAGCGTGAGTCACATGGGCTTCGTCATGCTGGGCTTGGCGACGTTGAACACGATTGGTTTGAGCGGCGCGGTGTTGCAGATGTTTTCGCACGGCATCATCGCGGGACTGCTGTTCGCAGTGGTGGGGCGAATGGTCTATGCGCGGACGCACACGCGCGAACTCGCCACGTTGGAGGGAATGAATCTGGTGAAGGCGATGCCGTTCGCGGCGGTGACGTTTGTGATCGCGGGCTGCGCCTCGATGGGGTTGCCGGGCTTCAGCGGGTTTATCGCGGAGTTGCAGGTGATCATCGGCGCGTGGCAGGCGTTCCCGACGTTGGCGGTGATTACGGGCGTGGGTATTGTGATCGGCGTGGCTTACACGCTGCGCGCGATGCAGAA
>CAMCWI010000296.1 GCA_945882065.1 Akkermansia muciniphila | reverse complement strand
ACCCACCCTCGCGATCACCGGCACAACTGGCGCGACGTATCGCATGGAATACGCCTTGTCCCTCCCGGCGACGAACTGGACGACCCTGACGAACATGGTTTTGACTGCGTCGCCACAATCGTTGGTTGATCCACAACCCGTGGTGAATCAGATCAGTCGGTTTTTCCGGGCGGCATTGGTGGAGTAGAAAACTATTTCGCACGAGCCTTTGTCATTCCGTTTCCCCTCTGCTACAGATCGCTCACGACTGCAAACCGGGGTATTCGCTTGACCCACGCTTTGAAGCTTACTTTACTGTCGGGCGTTAGGTTCAAGTCATGTTCGCGCAAATTAAAAGCCTGTTCTCCAACGACATTGGGATAGACCTCGGCACTGCCAACTCTCTCGTCTATGTACGAGATCGTGGCATCGTGTTGAGAGAACCCTCTGTGGTGGCGATCCAGGCCGGTACGACCAACGTGCTGGCGGTAGGTGAGGAAGCAAAGCGTATGTTGGGCAGAACGCCCGGCAATATCGTGGCCATCAGGCCCATGAAGGACGGCGTCATTGCCGACTTCGAAATCACCGAAGCCATGTTGCGCCACTTCATCCAGAAGGTACATCATCGGAAACTCATCGCCCCTCGTGTCGTCGTGGCGGTGCCCTCTGGAATCACGGAAGTGGAAAAGCGGGCGGTGAAAGATTCCGCCACACACGCGGGCGCACGGGAAGTTTATTTGATCGAACAACCGATGGCTTCTGCCATCGGCGTCGGTCTGCCGGTTCATGAACCGGCGGGAAACATGATCGTGGACATCGGCGGTGGAACTTGCGAGATCGCAATCATCTCCCTGGCCGGTATCGTCTTCAGCCGCAGCCTGCGGGTGGGCGGAGACGAATTTGACGAGACGATCGTCGCGCACATGAAGCGAGCCTATAACTTAATGATCGGTGAACGCACTGCGGAGGAAATCAAGATCCGGATTGGATCTGCCTTTCCGCAGGAGCAGGAATTAACCATGGAAGTAAAAGGTCGTGATCTGAGTTCGGGGTTGCCTAAAACGCTGCCCGTCCGTTCAGAGGAAATTCGCGAAGCCTTGCAGGAGCCGCTTTCCAGCATATTGGAATCCATCCGCCTGACACTCGAACGTTGCCCTCCAGAACTTGCCGCTGATCTTGTGGATCGCGGCATCGTGATGGCTGGCGGCGGCGCGTTGTTACGCGGTATTGACCGGTTGGTCGCCGAGGAAACGGGACTGCCGGTTCACATTGCCGACGACCCGCTCACGGCTGTTGCCTTGGGCACGGGCCGGGTCTTGGAGGAACTCCAATTTCTCAAGCGCGTTACCAGCAGCACCAAGTAGTTAATCCCTCCTCTCGCGTTCGCCATGCTCTGCCCGGAAATTTTCGGCGCATGACGAACAATGTTTAAGCGGCCGTATTACATCGCGTTGGCCATCGTGGCCTTGCTGATTCTGCTGGTTCTCAACCTGCCGAACGGTACCACTGCGCGCTTCAAGACTTCTCTTGGAAGCATCTTTCTTCCGCTGTTCGGCATCACAGGCGTCACACAACAAGCCACCGCTCGCGCTGGCGACAACTTGCTCCCCAAATCCGAACTCATCGCGGAGAACAATTCTTTACGCAGGCAGAATCAAGAGTTGCGATTGCAAGTCGCTCAAGCTGCCACATCATCAAACGAGAACGAACGGCTTCGCCAGTTGCTCGGCTGGCAAAAACAGAATCGTTGGAACGTCAAACTCGCCCGCGTCATCCTGCGTGACCCAGCAAACTGGTGGAGAACAGTGCAGATTGATCTCGGTAGCAGGAATGGACTCAGCAACAAACTCGCTGTTCTTTCACCTGAAGGCTTCCTAATCGGACACGTCTCCTCAGTCAGCTTGACGAAGTCGCAAGTGGTTCTCATCGGCGATGACAATTGCAAAGTGCCTGCCTTCATTGAAAACACAGATCGCAGTCAGGGCGTGATTATTGGGAGCGGCCCGTTCGACAGCTCGTTCGTCAAACTGACACATCTACCCGCGAATGCGATTGCCAAGCCCGGTCAACGCGTCGTCACCAGCGAACTCTCGGCGATTTATCCCAAGGGAATCTTGATCGGCCAGATCGCCGACAACGCGCGCTTGGTAGAATCTGGTTTGATCACCGAAGCCGATGTGAAACTTGCCGCGAACCTGAGTTCGCTCGAAGAAGTGTGGGTGCTATTCCCGTGACCATACTTCCCAACATCTTGATTTTGCTGACTGCGTTGCTCGTGGTTTTCTTCCAAGGCGCGTTCAACGGGGTTCGTCATCTGCTCGGCGCGCAGGTGGACTTGCTCCCTGCCTTGATGGTTTATGCCGCACTGACAAGCGGCCCGGTGATGATGATGACGCTCGCGGTATTTGGCGGACTGATGTTCGATACGCTTTCGGTGAATCCACTCGGCATCAGCGCGCTGCCTCTGTTGTTCATTGGTTTCCTGCTGCAACTTCGCCGCGACCTCCTGCTCCGAGAACAACTCTACGCGCAGTTCACACTCGGCTTGATCGCCAGCGCACTCGCGCCCGTGATGACGGTTTTCACTTTATTTACGCTCGAACAATCGCCGCTGCTGGGTTGGGGCTCTCTCTGGCAATGGATCGTGATGAGCGTAGGCGGTGGCATTGCAACGCCGGTGTTTTTCTTTTTGTTCGACCGACTGAATCACGCGCTCGGTTATCAGCCTATCGTTGAATCCAGCTTCCGCGCCGACCGCGAAATCCGGCGCGGAAGAAATTGAAATGCTCATCTTCGACCAAATCCGCAAGAACGACGCGCAACTTCAGTTGCTGGCGATGTTGCTTTGTGGCGGGTTGGCGATGTTGCTGGCGGGACTTTGGTGGGTGCAGATCGTGAACGCCAGCCGTTATCGCGCGAGCGTGGAGACTCAATCTTTCCGCACAGTTCGTCTCGCTGCCGTGCGCGGAAAAATTCTCGACCGCAACGGCGTTGCACTCGCTGACAACAAACCAAGTTACAACGTCAGCCTGTATCTCGAAGAACTCAGCAGTGCGTTCAAGAAGGATTTCAAAGATACGCGTCCGAAAAAAGTCGTCACCACCGACCTGCCATTCTGGAAAGATTGGCTCGGCATCTCACCGGTCAAAACCCAGTACGTTCGCATGAAGCCGGATGAATCAACTCAAGTCATCCGCGCGTCCCGCTATCGCGTCGTGCAGAATGTTGCCAACAAAGTTGCCGTAGTCTTACAAACTCCGCTCGCGCTGAACTACACCAATTTCACGCGTCACTACGAAACTGCCCGCTCCATGCCGTTTTGTGTCGTGAGCAATTTATCACCTCTGCACGTCGCCAGGTTTGAGGAACAATCCGGGAATTCTGTCGGCGTTGATATGGAGATTCAATCCAAGCGTTCCTATCCGCACAGCAACATCGCCGCGCATGTCATTGGCTATGTGCGTTCCGACGATAGCTCGGCAACCGGCGAAGATGCTTTCTTCTCCTATCGTACGCCCGACTATCGTGGATTCGTCGGCATCGAAGGTGGCTTCGATCGAAAACTTCGTGGCCGTGCAGGCGCAAAATCCATTCAAGTCAACAACCTCGGCTATCGTCAGGCGGAAAATATCTGGGAGCAAGCTTTGCCCGGACAGAACGTCGTTCTCACGCTTGATCTCGAGGTGCAACGCGAGACTGAAGCCGCGCTGCGCAAAAATAATCCGACCCGACGCGGTGCTGTCGTCGTGATGGATGTTCGCACGGGCGATGTTTTGGCTTTGGCTTCAGCGCCTACATTCAGTCCGAGCCAGTTCACTCACGGGATTTCGAGCCGTGACTACAAACAACTTCAAGAACTCACCGCCGAGAAGAACCGCGCTACCGCCGAGCAATATCAGGCGGGTTCAATCTTTAAGACGATCATCGCGCTCGCTGCGTTAGAAAATGGCTTGGATAAAAACCGCGTCCTCCAAGT
>CAMCWI010000295.1 GCA_945882065.1 Akkermansia muciniphila | reverse complement strand
GTGTGGTGGACGGCATGGTGATGCGGCGTCTGCACCACGCGGATGTTTTGCAGGAAGGTGATGATACGCCCGTTCTCGCTGCGGGTCTGGTGCGACCATTTGTGGACTTGATTGGCGTTGGCACTGATGACAGCAAAGAGCCACACTTGCCACGTCAACAAATCGAACCACAACGCGACGAGGACAATGACCGCCGAGAAGCACACCAAGTCCCACGAGCTTTGCCACCAGTTGTTGCGCGTCATGTAGCGGGGCAGGTGATGGTGGATGACGTTGGCCTTGCCGATGATCGAGCCGATGAGGGGGGTGTTCTCGCGGACATAGGCATCCTCAAACCAATGGACGATACCGGCAATGAAGTCTGCCAGCATGATGACCAGCAAGGATTGCCATAGGACGGCGACGAATTCATTCATACGACGGGATGGTTAACTCAATTCAAGGCACGGGAGGTAATTAATAAAAGTGTGACGACATCTCTGGAAACAATGGTTAGCAAAGACGCGCGTAGGAGACACGAGGCGCTTTGTTGATCAATTATCCGCAATCGTCGGATGCGGTTTTTGGCCTGGTCTGATCCATCCGCGCACAATCATCTCGTTGAGCGTTGCGGCACTGATCTGCGAATAACCGTGGTCGAGTTCGGCGCGGAACAGTTGCGCATCTTCCGCAGCCCATGTTTTGTATTTGCGCGCATCACCCTGATAACGCGTGGTGCAGGTATAAAGTGGATTTCCGTCTGAACTGCTGAACAGCGTGGCGCGGGCTTCAATGCAGACTGACAACTTGGGGTTGTTGCCTGACGGACCTTTGAGTGCCGCTTTGACGACTTCTATCTTCAACAGTTTGTCTCCCGCGCGGAAGTTGTCGGAGGGCGCACCGGGCCAGTTTGCAAGGATGGGACGTGGCTTGGATGTCGGCGCGCGGGCCAGTTGGGCGTGGTCTATTTCCGGTTTGTTCAGCAGCACCACGTTGCTGAAATCCCGCTCTCCCAGTTGCTGGACGATCTGGGTGGCCAACGCGTGACTGGGTTGGGCATTGCTGATTGCGCTCATCAGGGGTGCGCTCGCTTTGCGGAGGGTTTTTTCACTCACGCCATGAAAAGCCAGACCGAGAGTCTCATGATAAATCGCAACGGGCGACATCACGATCAGTGTCGTGAGCGACACCACAAGATTTGAATGAACATCAAGCCCATCCATCGCCCACTCGATGTCGGACCGGGCTTCGGACAATGCCTCGTCCCGTGTCAGAGGCTTTTGCAACCTGAACAATCTGCTCTTGGCGGATGGTATGACAAAAAAACTGCCTGACTCCATGACGTGCTGTGAAGCGAGTTGAACCGTCACGATCGGCGCAACGGGATGTGATTGTTGTTTGACGTACAGCGAGGCGGGGTCGCGCGTTTCTGGCGAACTGGTTTTCCAGCCTGAACCGACAAGGAGAGGTGCTTCGCCGTTCAGCCGAATGATGTCGACGACGATCTGGCTGGCGAGTTGGTGATACCCTGTCTGTGTGCATTTCTCAAACGGCTCGCCACGGTTCAAGGCCCAATCGAGAAATAATTCTGGATCGGTCTGATAGGTGTAAGTGGTCTCGCTGAGAACCGCGCGGTCTGAAACACGCAGCAGCCGGGCTCGGGCTTGTATTCGCAGGGCAAAAGAAACATCGCTCGACCCTAGTTTTTCCAAACGCAGTTCGGCAACGCTGGTTTCAAGAATCGTGCCGACCCGCAGCTCTCGGCTGCGGTGCGAGTGCGAATCTGTTTGCGCGTCCATCAGCACGAAGCGGCGTGGACCGTTGTTTTGGCTGACTGCGATGATTGCATCACGCAGATGATGTTGTTGCGACATGTTGCTCATGGCACTGGCCAGACCCGCTTGCACCTCGGTGAGCTTGTTGGCTGGCAACCGCTCTCGCGACGCATGAATGCCGCTGACAGTGGCCGCGAAGGGAGCAATGACAACAGTCGCGATACACATCGGCAGGTAGGCCCCGGGCGGGGCAAACGCAGGACTCTCCAACCCATCTGCCGCTGTCATACCAGCGGCATCCCCTGCGCGCTGGACTTGTCCTTCTGCCAAGTCATAAGACCACAGCGCGGGTGTTATGGTGGACGTCACGCCAATCGGCCCAGAGCCGAGTTGGAACAATTCGTTCGCTGGTGCAGAGTCTCTCGTCGCGCTCGAATGCGGTTTGGCGGCGAACAACAGTTCGCTGCTGTAAATGACGACCAGTATCCCCAAACCGATGGGGTGCAGCCCGGCTGACACATGATAATGAGAAAGACAATGGAATGAAGGGAGACTTGTTTTCATGGGCAACTTTTAACTCAATTGGCTCCCGGGGTGTTAATTGATAAAAGTGCAACAGCATCACGGCAATCAATGTTATGAATGTTCATCATCTGGAGTTGTTTTATTACGTGGCAAAACACGGCGGCATCAGCGAAGCCGTACGCAACATGCCGTATGGCATCCAACAACCGGCGATCAGCGGGCAGGTGATCCAATTGGAAGAGTTTCTCGGTGTGACATTGTTCCAACGGCGACCGTTTTCGCTCACTCCGCAGGGCAGGGAGTTGTATGAGTTTGCCAGACCGTTTTTCGACAACCTCACATCCACGGCGGAGAAGTTACGCGGAGGCGTGTCTCAACATCTGCGGATTGCGGCGTCGGAAACGGTATTGCGGACTTTCCTGCCGGGAATGTTGCAGGGATTGCGGAAGAAGTTTCCGAAACTGAAAGTGTCGTTGCGCGAGGGGTATCATCCGCAAGTGCTGACGTGGTTGCTGGCGCAGGAGATTGATCTGTCCATCGGCTTGATCGGCGGGAAACCTCCGAGCGGAATTCAAGCGGTGCCGTTGTTTGATGTCACACTGGGTTTGGTTGTGCCGAAGAACAGCAAATTAAAATCAGCGGATGAGCTCTGGAAGCGCGACCGCATCGAAGAATCTTTCATCACCGTGCCGAGCAACGAACCGATCTTGCGCGCGTTCCGGGAGGGATTGGCGAAGCGAAAGGTAGATTGGATCAACGGCATTGAGGTGAGCAGCGTGGAGATGGTGCAGACGTATGTGGCGCATGGCTACGGCATCGGCGTGATGGTGCATCTGCCGGAGTTGAAACTGCATCCGGGCGTGCGTGTGTTGCCGCTGCCAGAGTTTGATCGCGTGACGTTCGGCGCGTTGTGGCAGGGGAGGAAGTCGCCGCTAATGGAGGGAATGATCGGCGCGCTGAAGAATGCGGCAATCGGATTGGCCCGCTGATTTGCCCTCTCGATTTCGGGCACCAGTGTCTCGCTTTGGGTCGTTGAGCAACCGAACAGCAAGTCGAGAAGCGTGTTTTCTCAGTCTCGACTGAAGGCACAGGTGTTGCTTGGATGCATTGGCTTTCTAGCTAATGCAATGAAGATTTCGATCAAACAAACGATGGCGGATGGACGGAACATGTCCGCAAACCGCCGCGTGTCTGGATTCACGCTCGCGGAGGTGACGATCTCCCTTGTCATCGCCGGGATGGTGTTCGCCGGGATTCTTACCGGCTACATCCAGTCTGCGAAGCGAGCGGAATGGTCGGGTTACTCCTTGGCGGCTCAGGCTTACGGCATCCAACAGTTGGAACAAGCGCGGGCAGCGATCTGGGACGAATCATCAACACCCAAAGTCAATCAGTTGACGAATCTTTCAATGATTGGCTGGGCTTTCTCTGGGAACACATGGAATGGTTATTCTTGGACGAACATTGACATCCCTTACAGCGGCAGCAATTTCATCCGCGCCACAAATTTCGTCACGGTCTCCAATATCACGGTTTCCGTGTTTCCCCCCGTGTCGGTGCAGTCTGTCCGCGTGGACACGGTCTGGCGCTACCAGAACAAGAATGTCACAAACACGATGGTGAACTATTACGCTCCCGACCAATGAACAACTTTATCGCCAATCGCACAGGTTCGA
>CAMCWI010000294.1 GCA_945882065.1 Akkermansia muciniphila | reverse complement strand
AACGCGCCCTACCAACCCACCAATAACTCACCACTCGATCACCGCCGCACCCCACGTCAGTCCCGCGCCGAAGACGACGAGCAACACCAGATCGCCGCGCTGGATTTTTCCAGTGTTCACCGCTTCATCCAATGCGATGGCGACGGACGCCGCAGAGGTGTTGCCGATGCGATCCACGTTGCAGAAAACTTGTTCGGGCGTCGCGCCGAGGCGTTCGCCCACGGCGTCGAGGATGCGGCGATTCGCTTGATGCGGGATGACGCACTTGATCTTGGTGATGTCCACATCACAGCGGCGCATCGCTTCTGTGGCCGCGCTGACCATCGCTTGCACGGCGTGCTTGAAAGTTTCTTTGCCTTCCATGCGGAGATAGTGCAACCGCGCATCCACAGATTCCGACGTGGCCGGACAACGGCTTCCACCGCCGGGCATGTAGAGTAAATTGGCTTTGCTGCCGTCCGCGCCCATCACGGCGGTGAGCAGACCGTGGGATTTTTCGCGGTTCTGCAAAATCACCGCGCCCGCTCCGTCGCCAAACAACACGCAGGTGTTGCGATCTTTCCAATCAATGATGGACGAAAGTTTCTCCGCGCCGATGACCAACACCGTGTCGTACGTGCGCGACATGATGAATTGCTGGCCGACTTCCAATCCGTAAATGAACCCTGAACACGCGGCTTCAAGATCGAACGCCGCCGCTCGAGTCGCACCGATTTTCTGCTGAACAAGACAGGCGGTGGACGGGAACGGCATGTCCGGCGTGATGGTGGCGACTATGATGAGATCAATCTGATCGGCTGTGACGCCTGCGGATTTCATCGCTCTCTCTGCGGCCTTCGTCGCGAGGTCGGACGTGAATTCATCCTTGGCGGCGATGTGGCGTTCCTTAATACCGGTGCGGGACGTGATCCATTCGTCGCTGGTATCAACGAGCTTTTCGAGTTCAGCGTTGGTGAGAATCTTCTCCGGCACATACGAGCCGACGCCTGCGATGGAAACGGTGCGGCCCGTGAAATTGTGTTTGGCGCGCGGGTTCGTGAAATTTTTCGGTGTTGAACTCATGCTGTGACGGGAGCGGTAGGTTGCGCGGCAAGTCGTTCGTTGGCGAGCGCGATGTGTTTGATGATGGTTTCGTTCAGGCCGTGCTGCACCTCCTCGGTGGCGATGCGGATGGCGTGCATGATGGCGCGTTCGCGGGAAGAACCGTGGCACTTGATGACGTTGCCATTCAAGCCCAGCAACACCGCGCCGCCATACACTTCAGGATCAAGGCGACGTTTGAGGGAGCGAAACGCGCCTTGCGACAAGATCGCGCCGAACTTGCGGAGCGGATTGACGGTCAACTCCGCCTTGAGCATCTGCATCATCGCGTAGCCAAGGCTCTCGGCGGTCTTTAGGACGACGTTGCCGGTGAAACCATCTGCGACGACGACATCCACGCCATCGTTGAAAAGATCAAACCCCTCGACGTAGCCGATGAAATTGAGATCCAGCAACGCGCAAAGCCGCGCGGCTTCGCGGGTGAGATCGTTGCCCTTGGATTCTTCAGAGCCGTTGCTTAAGACGCCGACGCGGGGTTTGGCGATGCCAAGAATTTCACGCGCATAGAGGTTGCCCATGACGGCGAACTGCGCGAGGTGCGACGGTTCGCATACCGGGTTCGCGCCCGCATCCAGCAGAACAAAGTCGCCGGTGCGTGATGGCATGCGGCAGGTCAGGGCAGGACGCTCTACGCCTTCGAGACGGCGGAGTTTCATGGAGCCAGCGACGAGCGCGCCAGTGTTACCGGGAGAAATGACGGCGTCCGCTTTACCTTCGCGCGCGAGTTCAATGGCGCGAACCATTGAGGAATCCTTTTTCTTGCGGATGCCTTCGACGGGGCTGTCGTCCATCGTCAACACCTCGGAGGCATGGACTATCCGTGCACGAGAGTCGGTGAGACCGACTTCGCTGAGAGCGGGACGGATTTTATCCTCCTGACCGACGAGCAACACGGAAGTGATCCGTGAGTCGGCTTCGAGGGCTAGTTTGACGCCTTTGACGACGACCGCACAGCCGTGGTCGCCACCCATGACATCCAACGCGATTCGCATAGAGCTGAGGGAACGTGCAACGCCTTTCGGAGCGCCCGTGCGTCAGCGTTCAAGCGCCAACGTTGACTGTAAGAACCTGGCGGCCTTTGTAAAAACCGCAGGCGGGACAGACGCGATGCGGCACATAGGGTGCAGCGCATTGAGGGCAGGTGCTCAGTTGCGGAAGTTTCAGGACACTGTTGTACGCACGGCGCATTTTCATGCGGCTCGTGGACGGTTTGCGCTTCGGAACACCCATAATTACTCTTTTCTAAACTTCAGTTTATCGAGATCAGCCCAAGTGGACAAAGTTTTATCGTCACCTGTGCTGATCTTTTTCGTTTTACCAACGGTCGGTTTTTTCAGGCCGCCGCAACTTTTCTTACACAACGGATGTTGCGGCAACTCTAGGAGAATATCTTCCCGCAAAATGGGCGTCAAGTCCACGGAATCGCCATCTACCTTCACCGCGTCCTCGCCGGAAAGCGGCAAAAGACACGCCCAATCAGGCAATTCCACCCGGTATTCAAAGGGTTTGAGGCAGCGCACGCACTCACAGTCCAGCACTAGGAGGACATACCCGCGCACCAATAGGCTACCATCCAAGTCCTGCGCTTGGAGATCATACGTCAACGGCTTGGTGATGACCATCATCTCATCCCGAGTCTCAATGTCGAGTTCGGCCACGGGCAATTCGCCCTTGAGCGTGATGTCGTTCCGATCCAAATCCCGGAGATTGATGATGAGTGCCATGAAGTTGCTCCTAAATCTTTTTTAAACCCAGTTTCGTCGCAAGAGCTGCTTGAACGTGATCAGGGACAAATTGGTTCACGTCGCCGCCGAGCCGGGCGATTTCTTTTACGATGCGTGAACTTAGAAACGTGTAAGTGTCCTTGGGCATCATAAAAATAGTCTCGAAGCTGTCGTTGAGTTTGCGATTCATCAGAGCCATCTGGAATTCAAATTCAAAGTCCGACACGGCGCGCAATCCCCGCAACACTGCCTGTGCCGAATGTTTCTGCGCGTAATTCACCAGCAAGCCGTCGAACGTGTCCGCTTCGACGTTGGGCATGTCACGGATGGATTGTTCGACGAGAGCCTTGCGTTCTTCGAGCAGAAACAGCGGGTGTTTCCCATCGCTCTTGGCCACGGCTACGATCACTCGATCAAACAACCGCGATGCGCGTTGCACCACGTCGAGATGCCCGTTGGTGAACGGGTCGAAGCTGCCAGGATAAATCGCTGTCCGCATGGCCGTATAGTGCACGACACGCGCCGAAATGACGAGAAAGAAGTCTCAACTCATCACGGTTGCGACGAGTGGGACAAGCTTCGGACGTTTTGCTGAAATCTCGAACGCACTCGCAAGACGTTCACTTGCGATAGCAGCCTGCTTTGAAGAGTCAGCATGGATGCGGCAAAGCACTGCACGCGTCTTAACCGCGTCTCCGGGTTTCGCGATCTGATCCAGTCCCACATCGAAATTAACCTTAGATTCCTTGCTCAAACGACCACCGCCAATATCGCGGATGACTTCGCCGATGATGCGCGCATCACAACGAGTGATGAACCCCGAACGCGTAGCTTTCAACAAGACTGTGACCTTGGTCGTGGAGTCGCGTGCAAGTTTGCGATTAACCGCGCTGAGGTCCGCGCCTTGAGCCACGAGCATCTCGTCCCACTTTGCGCGCGGTGCACCGGAGTTCAAACAAGCTGTGGCTTGTTTCCGCGCCGCATCGAGAGACTTCGCCTTGTGGGTTTGCACCAGCAGTTGCGCGGCGCAATCCACAACAAGCTCGCGCAAATCCTCCGGGCCTTTGCCATCAAGACACGCGACGCTCTCTTTTACTTCCAACCAATTTCCCGCAGCACGACCCAGCGGAGTGTTCATGTC
>CAMCWI010000293.1 GCA_945882065.1 Akkermansia muciniphila | reverse complement strand
CCGAACTCGCGCAGCACCGGTTCGATGCGCGCTTCCTCGTTGTAAGCTGGAATGAGCAGCAACAGACTGGGTTCGGCCACGCGCTATGAATAAACACACGATGAACCAAAAGCAATCACGAGCATTGGCAAAAGCAATGGATCAGTTCCAAAGTGCTCGAATGAATTTGGATGCGCGAGCGAATGACCCAGTCGATGCCTCGGCGGTGTCGCGGTCTGCATTGACGGTTACTTGGTTACAGATGGGGCGACGCCTGCGTCTCGAATAAAATTTATCTGGATCATCCTGGCGACGGATGGACGCAATCAATTTGTCCAGTGGACCACCTTTGATCAGATAATCCGAAGCACCATCACACAACGCACGTTCGCGCAGTTCAGAATCGAAACAAGTAGTGAACATCAACACGCGCGTCGTGCGAGCCAGCGATTTGATTGGTCGTACCGCATCCACTCCATTTTCGTTTCCCATCTGAACATCCAACAGGATGACATCCGGGCCAGCTTTACTGGCGAGTGTGCTGAGAACTTCGGTAGGAGAGGAAAAATGGCGCACGCATTGGATGTCGTTGATCTCACCCAGAATATCAGCCACAAGATTGCGAAACCGTACGTTGTCATCCACCAACCAGACTTTGATGGGAGCTTTTGAGTTCGTAAGGATTTCTTCAGTTTGGGCGAGTGTTTTCATAGCGTTGTTCCAGCCAATCAATTTTTAGCTGCTGCAATGCCAATCGCTCCATACTCGGCTGAACAACTAAAAGCTGGTGAAATCCCAGCTAAATTCGGACTGAAAGCGTGATGGCTATCGGACCGAGGTCATTCAAACAACTGTCTGTATGGACGTTTTTAGTCAGGATGAAAAGAACGCTGCAACAGAAGCTGCCTTACCCGATCTTCATCTCGCGATGGATGCCGAACTTCTCGATGCGTTTCCGCAGCGTGGCGCGCGTGATGCCGAGAAGTTTTGCCGCATGAACCTGGTTGTTGCCCGATTCCTTCAGGGCCTCAATGATCAACTCGCGCTCGACGGCAGGCAGTACTTTCAGTTTCGGATCGCGTTTGGCGATCTGGAACAACTGCCGCGCAAGCGTGGTTGCGTCTGATGAGGAATTTTCCCCTACCGTAGGCGCAGATGTGTTCGCCACGCCCTGCCCTGTGACTTCCGACGGCAAATCTGCTGGCAGAATGGCCTCGCTCTTGGCGATGACGTGGGCGCGGCGGATGACGTTCTCCAGCTCGCGCACGTTGCCCGGCCAATGATACTTTTCCAAAGCCTTCACCGCTGCGGTGGCGATGGACTTGGGTTTGCGATCCTGCTCCTTCGCGATCTTCTTGAGAAAATAATTTACCAGCAGCGCAATGTCATCACGGCGGTCGCGTAACGGCGGAATGTGAATACGCACGACGTTGAGGCGATAGAACAAATCTTCGCGGAACTCCCGTGCGGCCACAGCTTGTTCGAGCGGTTTATTGGTGGCGGCGATGACGCGGACGTTGACCTTGATGGGTTGGTTGCCACCGACGCGTTCAAACGTGCCGCTCTGCAAGACGCGCAGAATCTTTGTCTGCGTGGGCGGCGTCATGTCACCAATTTCGTCGAGGAAGATCGTGCCGTTGTTGCATTGCTCAAACTTGCCGAGGCGTTGCGTGGTGGCGCCAGTGAACGATCCACGCTCGTGACCGAACAGTTCGCTCTCCAGCAACTGTTCCGGGATGGCGGCGCAATTGACGGCGAGGAACGGTTGTTTGCTGCGTTCGCTATGATGATAGATGGCGCGGGCGACGAGTTCCTTGCCCGTGCCGCTTTCGCCGGTTACAAGCGCGGTGGCATCCGACGCAGCGACCTGACCAATGAGTTTGAAAACCTGCTGCATTGGTTCACTGCGACCCACGACACCCTGCTCGTAATCTTCCGATTCCAGCAACGGCTGATAGGACACGACTTGTTTCATGTCGCGAGCAGCTTTCAATGCTTTATTAATCAGTTCCTTCAACTTCGGAACATCAAACGGCTTGGTGAGGTAATCATAAGCACCCAGTTTCATCGCCTCAATGGTCGTCTGGGTGCTTCCATACGCGGTCATCAAAATGACAAGGAGCTTGGTGTCCATCTGCCGGATGCGACGGAGCGTTTCCAAACCGGTGATTCCGCCCATGCGAATGTCCATGAGCACGAGGTCGGGTTTGAGTTTTGGGATGAGAGCCAAACCCTCCTCGCCGCTCGAAGCGGTGGTGAGTTCGATGTCGGCAGAATCAAAGTTGCGGCGGAACGAGTATTGGACATCCGCCTCGTCGTCTATCAGAAGAAGTTTGCTCATGGATCAGTAACCGTTGCGGGAGAATAGCGGAATGATGGTGCAGCGATAGAAGATTTTGCGTCATAAACTGGGTAGTAGGGCGCGTCACTCGGTGCGCGCCGTCGTCTTCCTGATCGAGAACAGCGCGCACGGAGTGACGCGCCCTACCCTGTTATTTTCCGCTGCCGATAGCGCGTTCGAGCTTTGCCACGGCCACGGCGTAATCATGCTTGGCCACGATCTGCGTGGTGCGCGCTTCGGTGAGCGCAGTCTCGGCGTTTAATACATCGAGCTGTGTGCCTGTGCCCGTTTCAGCGCGGGTTTTCGCCAGACGCAAAGCTTCCTCCGCCTGCTCCTGAACTTTCTTCTGCGATTCCAAAACTTCACGAGACTGAATAAAGATTGAGTAAGCGGTGCGAACCTCGATTTCGATCCGGCTGCTTGTGTCGTCCAATTCCAACTTTGATTTCTCGTGCGCGGCTTTCGCTTGTATGACTTTCCCACGCGTCTGGTATCCATCGAAGATGCTCCAAGTTGCTTGCGCGCCGACCTGCCAGCCATCAATCGAATCTGTTATATCCGTGCTGAAACTACGGTTGCGCCAGCCCCAGCCAGCAAACGCCTGCACGCTAGGCAATCGTCCACTCCGAGCGGTGGTGATGTCTTCGGCACGTAATTGCTCCAGCTTCCTCAACACCCCCAACTCTGTGCGTCTATCCAATGCCCGCGAAATGGCGGCAGGCAGTTCGAAGGAATAATCCCCCACATCAAGCGTATCCGTGAGTTGCATGGGGATATCCTCCCACACATCGCGTGGCAGATCGTAGCCCACCAGGTTCACCAGATTATTCTTGGCGATGCGGTGATTGTTCCGCGCGCGGATGAGTGCAGGTTTGGCATTTGCAACCGCGACTTCTGCGCGAAGCACGTTGAAACGCGGAACACTTCCCGAATCGAAGCGGCGTTGCTGATCTTCAAGTTCCTTGGTGAGCAAAGTCACAGAAGCATCACGCACCACGATGTCTTGGGCTGCGAGTAAAATATCGTAGTAAGCCACGCGTGTGGCGAGCAGCGTGTCCGCAATCACGGATTGATGTGCCAGTATCGCCTGCTCGCGAGTAAGTTTTGCCACTCGAATCGAGGAACGAATGCGCCCGCCTTCATAAATAGATTGAACAATCTGAATGCCGGTGTCCCAACTTTGTCGGGCTTGCGATTGCCCGGGGAACACTGACTCCAAGGCTTCCTTATCAGTCACTGAGTAATTGCCGGTGAGTTGAAGTTTGGGGATCGCCACCGCGCGCACCTGAAGCGAGACGCCATGTGCAGCCTCGAGATCACTGGCGGATTTCAGAATGGTGCGGTTTTGTTGCAGAGAGAGATTCAACGCATCTGCAAGTGTGAGCGGTTTGGAAACCCAGTCCGGATTCCTCTTGCCGCTGGTATCCACCGCGTTCGCCGAAGCGATCATTAACAGGCTTGCTAGGAAAAATGTGAAGCATGAGCAGGACTTTCTGAAATGACGGTCTTTTATGAAACGTTTCATTCGTTCAGTGATTATGCTCTGAACCCGCATCGCGACTCAACCGTTTTACGACACGAAACAAAGTTACCCGGAAAGTTTCAAACAGTTTGCAAAGTCATCACGCCGCATCTATTTTCCCGCGCACAAGGTTTTACCATGCCACAT
>CAMCWI010000292.1 GCA_945882065.1 Akkermansia muciniphila | reverse complement strand
CGGAGCGCGGCTGTGTCTAAAAGACCAGCCGCAGCGCGTGGATAAACTCGTGGGTATTGAATAATCGGAAGTGCTGCGGCTGGTGCTGCTGCACACAGCCGCGCTCCAGGAAGTTTCACAGTCATGCAAACACTCACGACCTATCTTTGGATCGCGCTTGGCGGCGCGCTCGGCAGCGTGGGGCGGAATTGGGTTTCAACTCTTGCCATGGCGCGCTGGGGTAATTCGTTTCCGTGGGGCACGCTGCTCATTAACGTGAGCGGTTCGCTGCTCATCGGAGTGATCGCGGGTTGCAACAGCGGCTGGCTGGCTGGCGACAACACGCGGAAGTTTCTAATGGTCGGAATCTGCGGCGGCTTCACGACCTTTTCTGCGTTCAGTCTTCAAACGCTGGAGTTGATCCAGAAGGGCGACATGCTTCGTGCTTTGATTAACATCCTCGCATCCGTCGCGCTTTGCCTGCTCGCGGTCTGGTTGGGGCATCTGTTCGCAACGACTGTTTGCAGCCAGAAATAAATTGTCCGGCGCGCCAGTTCTCGCCAAGCTGTTGGCTCTATGCAGCAAGTGAATCTCGGAATGATCGGTGGCGGAACAGTCGGTAGCGGCGTGTTCCATGCGTGGCAACAGAATGGCGACCTCATGGCCGCGCGGCTTGGCGTGAAGATCAATTTCCGCAAGATCGCCGTCAAAGCTTTCGACGAACCCCGCGCTTACGAAATCCCCCGCGCGTTGATGACCACGGAATGGCAGGAAGTCGTCAACGATCCGCAGATTCACGTCGTCATCGAACTTGTCGGTGGCATAGGCATTGCCAAGGTGATGGTTCTCGCCGCGCTGGCGCAGGGCAAAACCGTGGTGACGGCGAACAAGGCGTTGATCTCCGCCTGCGGCCCGGAACTGTTCGCTGCGGCAGCGAAGTCCGGCGCGAATCTTTATTACGAAGCCAGCGTGTGCGGCGGCATCCCGATCATCAAGTCGTTGCGCGAAGGGTTTGTTTCTAATCAATTTCCTGCCATCTACGGCATCGTCAACGGGACGTGCAATTACATACTCTCGCGCATGAAGCAGGAAGGCGCAGACTTCGGCGACGTGTTGGCCGACGCGCAAAAACACGGTTACGCCGAGACACCGCCCGACCTCGACATTGATGGCAAGGACGCGCAACACAAGATCGGCATTCTCGCCTCGCTCGCGCACGGCTTCTGGGTGGATCATCACGAGATCCACACCGAAGGCATCCGCGACGTGTCGAAGATTGACATGCAATTCGCGGAAAAACTTGGCTACACGATCAAGCTGCTCGGAATCGCAAAACAAATTTCCGGCAAGAAACCTGGCGTGCAGGTTTCCGTTTATCCGACGCTCATTCCGAACTCCCACGTTCTCGCCAGCGTCAACGGCGTGTTCAACGCCTGCTTCGTACGTGGTGATGTCGTGGGCGACACGCTCTTCTACGGTCGTGGCGCAGGCAAGGATGCCACGGCCAGTGCGGTGTTGAGCGATGTGGCGGACGCGGCGTTGGATTTGAAACTCGGCGGGAAAGTTCGCGTATCTCCGTTCGTGTCGTGTGCGAAGAAGGGGCGCGTTGTAAAGATGGACGAAATTACGTCGCGCTACTATCTGCGATTGAGCGTGGCGGATAAGCCCGGCGTGCTGGCGAAAATCTCTGCGATTCTCGCGTCGGCGAAGATCGGCATCTCGTCCGTCATCCAACCTGAAGGTCACGCAGGCGATAGCGTCCCGTTGATCCTGATGATTCACGACGCCACGAATGCTGCGATGCAAAAGGCGCTGGCAAAAATTGCGAAACTCCCAGCCATCAAAGGCAAACCGGTCATGTTCCGGGTGGAAGACTTTGAGTAATGGCAACGCTCCTTTTTCACAGCACGAACGGTCAATCGCCCGCAGTCAATCTGCGCGAGGCTTTCTTGCGCGGCCTTGCGCCGGATCGCGGATTGTATTTCCCGGAGAAGTTTCCGCAGGTCACACACGACGAAATCGCCGCGTTTGCGAAACTGCCTTACCACGAGATCGCCTTCCGCATTCTGTCCAAATACACAGACGGCATCATTCCCGCAGCCGATCTCGCCGCGATGTGTCGCGAGGCTTACAACTTCGACATCCCGCTGGAAAAGATTTACGACCGCGTTCACTTGATGCGGCTCGATCAAGGGCCGACTGCCTCGTTCAAGGATTTTGCAGCGCAGATGATGTCGCGGCTCATAGGACGATTCCTCAAAGAGGACGGGCAACAACTCACCATCCTCACCGCCACGAGCGGCGACACCGGCTCGGCAGTGGCTCACGCGTTCCACAATATTCCCGGCGTGCGCGTCATCGTATTGTTTCCGTTCGCCGAAGTCAGCGTGAGTCAGCGCAAGCTGATGACCGCGCTCACCGGCAACATCCGCACCGTGGCCATTGACGGAAAGTTCGATGATTGTCAGGCGATGGTGAAGCAAGCCTTTGCCGATCCTGCGCTGAAGCATCTGCCGCTCTCGTCTGCGAACTCAATCAACATCGGTCGCCTGTTGCCGCAAAGCGTTTATTATTTCTACGCCGCGTCACGCCTCGCCAAGCCCGGCGAGCCGATGGTGTTCTCGATTCCGAGCGGCAATTTCGGCGACATGATGGGATCAGTCGTCGCGCGTGAAATGGGTTTGCCGGTGAAGAAGATCATCGCATCGGTCAACGATAACGATGCGTTCCCAAGATTTCTCCAGACGGGCGTCTATGAGAAGATTGTTCCCTCACGCAATTCGCTTTCCAATGCAATGAACGTCGGGCATCCGAGCAATCTTGCGCGTCTCGTCGCAGTCTATGGCGGCCAAATGGATGAGACTGGTAAGATTCACAAACAGCCCGATCTCGCTGCGATGCGGCGCGACCTGTTTTCCACTTCCGTCAGCGATGAGCGCACGCGGGAAGCGTTCTTGGATTACTGGAAAAAATATAATTCGCTGCTAGAGCCGCACGGCGCAGTGGCATGGCAAGGATTTCTCGACTGGCTGAAGACCGAATCGCTGGATGGTTTTCCCGCCGCGATCATCGAAACCGCCAACCCCGCTAAGTTCCCCGAAGAGATCGAGAAAGCCTTTGGTTGGTCGCCCGATGTTCCGCCTGCGATGGCTGCGATGATCCGCTTGCCGGAAAGCTTCGATTCGATGAAGGCGGATTACGGCGCGTTCAGAGATTATTTGCTGAAGAAACATTCGTCAGAGTAGGACGCACCCATCCCAGATCGTTCCGCGAGTGTTACTCCTTCAGCGCGTCGCGCAGTTCCTGTTTGTAATCCCGCGTGGGTTCACCGTAACCGGCTTTGCGGATGGCAAGCGCGGGCGCAATGATTTCAGCGCGTGGATCAATCTCGCGTCCGAAAATCAGCGGCCAGAGCCTGCGACAATTATTCCCCATGTCGTGCCTTGTTCCTCGTCGAACGACGGACGGAACAAGTCCACCGCCAGTTGCAGTTCCTTGATAAGTTCGGGTTCGGTGGGATGACCGGTCTTGGCGATGACGGCGCGGAAGGCGCGAATATCTTTGTCGTCGAGCCGATTTAACTTGGCGATGAGAATGTCTATTGGATGCGGAAAAATAAAAGTGCAGTTGCCTATGCGCCCGGACTGGGTGCGTCCTTTCCAGCGTTGACTGGTGCGGAAGTTCAACTCGCTGGAAACTTGAATGTAAAACTCCGCCTTGTCCTGTCCAAGCCCGGCGCGATCCGTTCAAGCGCGCAGTTCCTCAGTCTCGGAAAACACATCCACATCCGCGCTCGACAGGGAGGAGTCCACACAAATCTGAATGGGTGCAGACTCGAACACTGTGATGGAAAACTCCCGGTCTTGTGGAAGCGCCGCCGCCAGTTTTTGCAACAGATGTGCCGCTCGCGTTGTTAAGTCAATTGAACCAGCCCAAGATTCCAAGTCCATATTTTCTCCTTGCGTGTCGTGAACTGTACGCTTGATCCAACAACCGGTTCGTGACTCCAGGATCGCGGGACAAACGA
>CAMCWI010000291.1 GCA_945882065.1 Akkermansia muciniphila | reverse complement strand
CAAACTCAGCGGCCCGTCGGCGGTGGCGAGCGTGATGAGTGAAGGGATCGAAACGCAGTACCTCAACCTTAAGAAATCAAAATGGCCAAATTCATCCGCCTCGTCTCGTTAATCATTGTCGCCAGTTGGGTGACGCAGGCGCAGGAGGTTTCGCCCCGCTACTTTGGCGTCAAGCCGGGCGCGCTGGCCGAAGTGAAGGCGCGCTTGGCTGCTGGCAATAAATCATTGCAGCCCGCGCTCAAAAATCTTTTGGAGGATGCCGAGGAGTCTTTGAAAGTTCCGCCACCTTCCGTGGTGGAGAAAAACAAAGTTCCGCCCAGCGGCGACAAGCACGACTACATGACGATCGCGCCATACTACTGGCCCGATCCGAACAAGCCTGACGGTTTGCCCTACTTGCGTGCTGACGGCAAAGTGAATCCTAAAAGCCGGACAGCCGATTACGATCATGGCCGGCTCGGCTTGATGGCGAGCAATGTCGAAACTTTGGCGCTGGCGTATTATTTCACCGGCAAAGAAATTTACGCGGAACGCGCCGCGCTTTTGGTGTGGGTGTGGTTTTTAGATCCTGCTACACGAATGAATCCTCACATGGAATTCGCGCAGGGCGTGCTCGGTGTGAACACGGGTCGCGGAACGGGGATCATCGAGGGGCGGCATCTTGCGACGGCGGGGGATGCGGCGGGGTTGCTGGCGGGTTCTTCCGCGTGGCCGCAAAAATACGACGACGCGCTCAAGGCGTGGTTGAAAACTTATCTGGACTGGTTGCTGAACAGCAAAAACGGCCGGGACGAGGCCAAAGCCCGGAACAATCACGGGACATTTTATGATCTTCAAGCTATGCGGCTGGCGCTTGTTCTCGGCAGGACGGAGTTGGCAAAGGAAATTGCCGAAGCGGCTAAATCAAAACGCATCACGGTGCAGATCGAATCCGATGGTCGTCAGCCGTTGGAATTGGAGCGGACGGCTTCGTTGAGCTATTCGCGATTCAATCTTGAAGCGTGGTTCGCGCTGGCGACGATGTCCGAACATATCGGAGTTGATCTGTGGCACTCCCGACTCGCGAACGGCCAGCACGCGTTCACCAAGGCTTTGGATTTTCTGCTGCCCTACGTGGTCAATCCTCCGAAGGCGTGGCCGTACGAGCAGATCAAGCCGGTGAACCAAGCTGACTTCGCCCCGCTGCTCCGTCAGGCGGCGATTGCTTTTCACGAGCCGATATATGAAACGATGTTGTCCAATTTTCCAGACATCGCGGGCAAGCGGTTGCAGTTGCTGCATCCCGCTCCGATGCCTCCGCTCGACGTGGCGGTCATTGACCGCGACCGCATCTTGAAGGCGGCGAAGAAGGCGCTCACGTTGCGACCGCTCACCATCACGAAGTTTCGCCCGAAGTTGAGCGAGGGCGGGCCGAACGATTTTTATTCCAACGGCGATTACTGGTGGCCCGATCCAAAGAAACCGAACGGCCTGCCTTACATCCAACGTGACGGCCAGACCAACCCGGAGAACTTCAACCAGCATCGCGTGGCGGTCCGGCAGTTGCGCGATGCCGTGGCGGCATTGGGTGCGGCATATCAGGTCACGCGCGAGGATCGTTACGCAAAAAAAGCGGCGGAATTGTTGACCGTGTTTTTCCTCGATCCGAAGACGCGGATGAATCCGCATTTGAACTACGCGCAGGCCATCCCCGGAGTTTCGCCCGGGCGCGGCATCGGCATCATTGATACGCTGCACCTCATCGAGATTCCGCCTGCGATTGAGGCGATGCAGAAGTCCCGCGCGTTCCCGCCCAAGACATTGGCGGGGATGTACGCGTGGTTCGGCGATTACACCGAGTGGATGTTGACGAGCAAGAACGGCAACGATGAAGCCACCTCGAAGAACAACCACGCCGTGGCGTTCTGGCTGCAAGTGTCCGTCTTCGCACGGTTCACCCACGACGAAGCGCGCCTGGCCGAGTGTCGGCGGCAGTTCAAGGAAGTCTTTGTGTCAAAACAGATGGCGGCGGATGGCGGGTTCCCGCTCGAACTCAAACGCACGAAGCCCTACGCCTACTCGATCTTTCAACTCGATAACATGACGACGCTTTGCCAAGTGCTTTCGACGCCGTCGGATAATCTCTGGAAATTTGAACTGCCGGATGGCCGCGGCATCCGCAAAGCGGTGGCCTATCTGCAACCCTTCCTCGCCGACAAATCCAAATGGCCGCTCAAACCGGACGTGCAGGCTTGGAAAGGCTGGCCGTCGCGTCAGCCCTCACTTCTTTTTGCGGGACTTGCATTCAATGAATCGAAGTATCTCGATCTGTGGAGAAAACTGCGGCCTGATCCTACCGACGACGAAGTGCAGCGCAACATCGCCATCACGCAGCCGGTGTTATGGCTTCGTTGAAGTCAATCTGCTGCCAGAAGGTGGCTGCATTCGCCGTGCGATTCTTAATCTCTCCTTAAGGTTATGCTGTTAAGATTGGGTATGTTCAAAGTGATGCTCTTGTTCGCAGTGATTTTAAGTTCTCTGTTAAATGCACAGGCCGACGCAATCCTGACCTCTTGGTTCACCAATAACTCCACCGTCCTGTCGCGCGTGATCCAGAGCGGGACGTTGACGAATCCGGTGACAACGTGGCCGTCTGTGGGTGTGGTCAACAACAACAACGGCAGCGCGGCGCAGACGTTGCCGGTGTATTCCGATGTGCAACGCATCCGCTACACGGCGACGGATGTTTACATCAATGCCAACGGTCTCGCCTCCTACACCATGGGGCCGTGGTATGTGAACAGCGGAGCGTTGTTCGGCTTCTGGCCGCTGTCGCGGGATTATCAGATTCGCATCACGCGCTCGCCTGCACCCGCAACACCCACGAAAACAAAACATCCCGGTGGCATGATTGGCATGATGGTCAATGGCGTTGCGATCTATGACCTGGGCGATGCCTTCTCGTTTCATCAGACGGCGAACAATCCGTCGGTCACGGGCACCGATGGAATGGGCGTAACCGGAGATGGCTATTGGTCGCGCGATGCCCTGGCGGTGGAAGTGGTGACGTTCGATCCGGGCTTCGCGCATCAGCCGGGGAACAACGGCCAGTATCATTATCACGCCGAACCGAAAGCATTGCGGTATCAACTCGGAGACAATATGACCGCGACCTACAACGCGACGAAGAACACCTACACCTACACGGAAACCGATCCGAGCGGGACGATCACGTCACTGCATCACTCGCCTATTCTGGGCTGGGCTTACGACGGATATCCGATCTACGGGCCTTACGGCTACTCGAATGCGATGAATGCCGCGAGTTCCGTGACCCGGATGCGGAGCGGATTCGTTTTGCGCAACGGCCAGAACGATACGGTGAATCTCAACGCAACCGGACGCACGACTTTGCCCAAGTGGGCTGCAATCGCGCAGGGCTACACGAATTTCTCCAGTCCAAATCCTTTCCCGCTCGCGGCGACTCAATACGGACCCACAACGACCTACCAAACCGTCGGGCCTGCCGGCACAACGACTTATTCGCTCGGTCGTTACACGGGCGATTACGATTATCTCGGCGACCTGGGCCACACGCAGGGCGTGACCTTCGACTTGGATCAATACAACGGCCACAACTGCGTCACGCCTGAGTTTCCGGGCGGCACCTACGCTTACTTCGTGGCGATTGATACGAACGGCACGCCCGCTTTTCCGTACATGCTCGGCAAGGAATACTACGGCGTTCCGAATGCGGGCAACGCGACGTCTGTTCCCGGAAGCGCCACGGAAATCTTCAACGGCGGCCCGAACTCGCGCGAAGTCATGAAGTCGCCAGTCGTCAATCCCGGCAACGGCAACGTGACGCTTACCTGGAGCAGCATTGAAGGCGGCAGTTACGTCTTGGAAGCGTCCAACGATCTCAGCACGAACTCGTGGAGCGCGGTTGCCACTCTTTCCGCTGCCACCAACGCCACGCAAACTGTCACCAACGAAATGGGCGCAGCTTTCAGTAACCTTAAACGCTTCTACCGCGTCCAACGAACTGCGCTCGCGCCTTACGACCCATGAAACGATCGAA
>CAMCWI010000290.1 GCA_945882065.1 Akkermansia muciniphila | reverse complement strand
CCTGCCGTTCAAGAATGCTTTGCCTCCAAGGATCGCCGTCCATAGTTCATCTTGAAACGGATCAAACACAACACCAACGACGCTCTCGTAATTCTCGCCCTTGATACGTCGTTGCAGCGCGATGGACACGCACGCGTGCGGAATGCCGTAGGCAAAATTCACCGTGCCATCAATAGGGTCAACCACCCAGCGCAACTCTTCGCCGGTGTTGCCGGTGTCGCCCTCCTCACCCAGCACAGCAATCTTTGGAAACGCACCCGCCAGAATCTTCTCGATCAATTTTTGACAACGCACGTCTAGTTCCAACTTGATGTCGTGGGAGGTGGCTTCGTTGACAACCTTGGTCTCGCGCAAATTCTGGCGCATGAGTTTGCCAGCAGCGCGTGCGGCGAGGACTGCGACGGTGAGGACTTTCTGCAATTCAGATTTCTTCATCGGACTGGATGATGGGAAAAAGATCGCAGTGACGCGAGGCGAAGTTTTCTTCGGGTGGCTGAGGAACATTACACCTTGGAAGCAACTTCTGACATGAATGTGGGCTGGTAGGGAGCGCAGTCCTCTGCGCGCCGCGAACGTTGAACAGATTACATTTCTTCCCAAGCGGCGCGCACGGAGTGACGCGCGCTACCAACCCGCCGCCACGCGATGTAGTTGGGGACAACAGCCTGGAAGCGCTGTCCCACTACCGGGTGGCGAGGCAGAACAGATTTTTCTCGCCGCGAACCAAAATCCTGTCCTGCAAGAAAACAGGCGTGGCAATGACGCGTTCGCCCATATTGTTTTCCGCCAGCACTTCAAACTTCTTCTCCACGTTCGCCACAAACACCACACCGTCTTCACGCACCGCGTAGAGCCGGCCGTTCACGATGGTGGGTGATCCGTAGTAGTTCCCCGATGCTTTCGGGAAAGCGTCCTTCCAGATCGTCTCGCCCTTGAGCGGATCGAGACATTCCACTTCGCCGCGATCCCGCAGCAGATAAACATTCTTCCGCCAGACAGTCGGCGTCGGCACAAACGTCCCCGTATCATTTCGCATCCAAAGCCGGTTCGTGGATTCCAGTTCGCCCGCTTTGCCGAGCTTGACTCCGTAGAGCAGCGGCGTGCCGCGATCGCTGCGCCCATGCGGGAAAATCGCAACGTCGCCGGCCAGCACCGGCGAAGCCACCGACGGCCACATCTTGCCGCCGGATGGATTAAACCCTGTCGCCGACCACAACAGTTTTCCATCTGCAACGTCGTGGATGGTCAGCCGCTCCGCGCCCCATGTCAGCAACGCCTCTTTCCCATCGTAACGGATGACAAGCGGCGTGGTGTAACCGTGATCGTTCTCCTGTGGCGTCTCGTAGTTGCGCGTGACTTTCCATTTCATCGCTCCGCTGTTCTTGTCGAATGCCGCGAGCCATGACTCGCCGTTGTGCAGCCGCGCCATGATTGCAAACTTCTCGGTCAGCACGGGCGACGTGCCGTGATCCCAGTACAACGTGTCACGCCCGTACGCCTGGACGAGGTTGGTCCGCCACAAAATCTTCCCGGAAAAATCCAGCGCAGCCAGTTCGCCGCTTTTGAAATAGACGACCACGACCTTTCCATCCGTGGCGGGCGAAGCGTTGCTGCCAGATCCGTTGCGATGTTTGCCCGCGCTTTCTGCGCCGAGCCGGGTGCGCCACAATTCCTTCCCGCTCCAATCAATCGCCAGCACCGCATCCTGCCCTTCCACTGGTGCAGTGATGAAGATGTTGCTGTCCCAGACGATGGGTGTGGAGCAACCCTTGCCCGGCAGCGGTGCTTTCCAGACGATGTTGTTTGTCTCGCTCCAGCTCACGGGATAATTGCCGTCCACGCTGCTGCCATCGCCGTTTGGCCCGCGCCAATTGGCCCAGCGCGACTGTGTGTCAACCGTGGTGCAACTGGTGACGAAGATTGTTACAATACCGGCGCAGATGAATTGCGCCAGAAATCGGGTGAACGTGGTTTGGATTTTCATGTGGAAATGGACGGGGGATTTCAAAACTCCATTCAGAAATTTCTTTACGTGTTCAGCGGGGCGCGACCGCCGGGTTGGCCTTGGGTTGAAAACTTTTCCACATCGGCAGCGGCAATGATCCCATGATGATCAGCGCGACTTGGCTGCCGTTGAACAGCATCAGCCATTTGAACGCCGCGTCCATGAAACCATAGCTGTGCAGGCCGATGCCGAGCATGTTTGTGCCGAACCATGACCACGCCGTGATGACGTTGCCGAAGATGGCGAGGTTCATCAATCCGCGATCTTTCACAAGTCCACCCCAACGTGCGTGAAGAATCAGCACGTTCCAGATCACGATGAGCAACGCGCCGTTCTCTTTCGGATCCCAACCCCAGAATCGTCCCCACGATTGATCAGCCCAAATACCGCCGAGCACCGTGCCAGTGAAGCTGAACAGCGTGGCGAAACAGACGATGGCGTAAACCATCTTGGCGAGCGCTTTGCCGAGATCGAGTTGTGTCAGCCTAGCAGAAAGTACGGGCGTGAAGATTCCAAGAATGACATACGCCATCGCCAATCCGCCCGCCGCAAACGTTGCCGCGTAACCCAGCGTCACCACGACGACGTGCGTCGCGAGCCAGAAGTTCGTGTCCAGCACGGCTTGCAACATCTCCATCGTGTCGCCGCCGAGCGCGAGATTGTGCGCGATGAGCAACGTGACGAAACCTGCGAAACCCGCCATCGCGCTGCCGAGGCCGACTTTGTAGATGCGTTCCAGAACCAATCCCAAAACACACGCGCCCCAGCCGATGAAGATCGCCGAGGAATAAAGATTCGTCACCGGCGGACGTCCTTCCAACACCATGCGATAAATCAGTGCGAACGTGTGAACCACAAAGGCCAGGCCAATCAGGTAAAACGCAGCGCGACGTAGCGACTCGGAAACATTCGGCCAGCTTCCGAATGTGAGCAACGCCCCGCCCGCCAGCACAAAAGCGAAGATGTAGATAATCGTGGCGTGGAGAAATAGTTTGATCTGGTTGAAGTAATATTCCGAGCGTCCTTTCTTCGCCTCGCGCGAGAAATCTTTCGCGAGCCAGTTCTTGTATCCAGCGGTGGCGGCGTTGAATTCGGCGGCGTCATCGGCGGCGTAGGCGTTGGCCATCCGCGCATAAAAACCAGCGGCGGGCGGAATCTCCAGCGTGCGGATGGCACCCAGCAAACTTGCGCCCACATTCAACCAGTCGTCGCGATTCTCCGCTGGGGCGAGTGGTGGAACAGCACGCGGGTGGGATTGATTAGCGGCGGCCTCGAACTGTTGCCCGATGCGCATGAACTTTTGGATCGCTTCCTTATCTGCATCACCGCCGGACTGCTTGGCACGCATCGCGGCGACTCCCGCTGGAAGCGTGGCTTGATAATCGGCGAGCAGTTGCACAAAATTCGTCGTGCCTTCGGGTTGGATGCTGTTCTTGAGGCGCAGATAAATATTGATGCCGTTGGCCAGCTTCAACACCTGGCGTTGAAAGGGCGTTTGATTCGCGGCTTCAACTGGTCCGGCAGTTCCCGCCTGGGTGAAGATTTCTTTCACCAGCGGCTTCAGGTCGTTGAAGGGATAGTAGCGCAGCCCGGATTTCTCGATGCCTTTGTCGCTCAACTTGAGTTCGCTGATGATGTCCGGGTGATGGATCAGAAAGATGTTTCGCGTGTCGGCGACATCGGGTTTGAAGCAGACTTCCAGCAACCATTCGGTGGACTTGAGCTTCTTGGGATGCCGCCAGAATTGCCACGATGGCAACAGTTCGAGCGGCACATCGCCAGTGCTTCGGATCTGGAGCAAGGAATTACGCGCCACGGAATCCAGCGGCTGGATGCGACCATTGAGCAACACCGGCAAGCGACCAAACTCCGCCGTGTAAAGCCCGGTGTCTGTCTTTGGCTTCATCACCATGACGATTTCAGTCACGAACAACGCCAAGAAGAACCACGGCAAATATTTCAGGAAAGCTTTCATGCTGTTTTACGTTTGGCGGCGAACCCAATCAAATGAACCAGGAATTGCCAGATCATCCCGACAGACACCATCACGCACGCGAAATACGGCGTAAGCCAGC
>CAMCWI010000289.1 GCA_945882065.1 Akkermansia muciniphila | reverse complement strand
TCGCCAGTGAACACTTCGGCGGCTGGGGTGCGACGATTGTGCATCTCCAGCCGCCGTCACCCGACCCTTGAACCAAATCACTCAAACTTGAAGTTCCGTTTCGCGCTCTGCTCGCGCACAGCAGAGATGACCACAGCGTCGAGCGTGTTTGTGCCAGCCACTTCCTTCATGCGGGCGGCGACGTATTTGTCACGTTCGCCGTTGAGCGTCGCAATCTTCGACTGCATCTCGGCGCGTTCCTTGGCATTCTTCTCGACGTAGGCTTTGCGTTCGTCGGCGTTCATCTTCTGCATCTCGGCGGGAAGGTCCTCGGTCTTTAGTTTGGTAACGTCAGCCTTCTGTTCCTTGACGGCATCCACCAAGTCCCACGAGGAGTTGCGATAATTTGACGATGCTTTGGCGACGGCGCGCTGGGCGACGGCCCCGGAGGTGGGCGCGAGCGAGGCGACGTTGGCATCCTGCGCTTCCTGCCGCCCAGCTCCAAGTCGGCCATCGACACCGTACGCGAGATAGGTTTTGTTCAAGGCCACGCCGAGCTTCGCGATTTCCTTGTCCTGCGGCGCGGTGATGCTCACGACAGCGCGGTTTTGATCAATGACCAGATACTTTCCATCCGCGAGATCAGCTCCAGCTTTCCATTTGGTGTTGATGCCTTCCGCTTCAGCACCGCAATGAATCGTGTTCACGATGATGCCCTTCGTGATCGCCGCCTTGCACGACTTAGCATAATTCACCGGCCCTTGCGTGAACGGCTCGTTACCCGCGATGAAGATGGCTTTGTAAGCATCCGTTGCCGGACTCCACGCGAGATCGGCGACAGCAGTCTTGATGACCCAGCCGCAATACTCCTCGCCGCCATTCGTCCGCAGCGCGAACAGTTCCTCGGAAATCTTGTCGAGATCGGTGCTCAACGGTTGAATCTGGCGAACCCAACCTTGATCCGCTCGCAGGCTCGTCTTCCCGTATTCGTAAAGCGCCACCTGCACCTCCGGCGTGACCCCGTCCTGCTTGGCTTTCGCAAATTCATTCACGATACGCCAGAGCTGGCTCTTGGCCTGTTCGATGAGGCCATCCATGCTGCCGCTGGTGTCGAGCAGAATGGCAATTTGCACGAGTGGTTTCTTGGTTTCTTTGGCGGGCGTGGTGGCGGGTTCTTTTGCGTTGGCAAAACTAATGAGCGCGCAAGTTGTGATAACGGCAAACAGACGTGAGAGTGATGTTTTAGTTTTCATGTGAGTCCTTGGTTAAGCGGTTAATTGTTGTTCTCGTAAATCTCATAGAGCGTGTCGTTCAAGACGAACTGCACGTTCTGTCCAAGCGCAAGCCACGGCAGCGCGCGCCGTTCCTTTGCTGCGAAAGCGAAGTATTCCTTTGAGTTGAACTGGATGCGCTGGCGTTTGGCGTTCTGGAGTTTTTGTGTCGCCTCATCCACCCATTCGTTGCGCATATTCTGGTAGAAGTTCTTCCCCGAAATGAACTGGCCTTGTTGCGAACTCTGCGCCAGACGCAACTTGGATTGTTCGGCGACCGTGCCCGCAGTTGCTGTAACGACGCCGTTCGTGACGACCATGTCACTCAAACCGAGCGCGCGATTTGCCTCCATTGCGCCACTCGCTGATGCTGCTGCGGGCGAGGCTGCATTCTTCAACTCGTAACCATAACGCGCTCCGGCGACAGCTTTGCCGCCGTCCTTTTCCTTCTTGAACGAATCCCAGTTCGCCGCCGCTTCCTGACGGGCGAGCGAGTCGGTGGAGAGTCGCGACATCGTTTGTGCCGCGAGCGGCACGTTGCGACGCGATTCGTCCTCCACGATGAGATAAGCCGTGTAGGGCGTGACGATGCCGTATTTGCGGGCGAGATCGGTGACTTCATCGCGCAACTCGGCGTTCTCGCCACGCAGCCGGATTTCATCGAGCAAGTAACCAACTCGCCTCGTCGCCCAGAGACGCGGGATGAATTCGTGATCATCCGCCACGCGCGGGAAATTGATCTCGTAGGTGAACTTCCGCGTCACGCCATTCACCGTGCCTTCGAGGATGATGGCCGAATCGCCCTTGCCAGAGTAACGCCCAACCAAAACAAGTTGATCACCGCGAAACAAATCCGGCAGCGGCGACGGATACATCTTGGTCACGCGCACATCGCCGGTGAACTTGATGGTGGGATTCGCCAGCACCGGCTCTTTGATCTTGGCGAAGAACGTCGAGACTTTCACTTCGATGTCTTCCTCCGGCAGGACGTATTGGGTGAAGGCCCGCGTGTCTTCGGCGATCCTGTCGAGCAGATGCGTGTTCACATCCGTGCCGATGCCGAAGCAGAACACGCGCGTGCGGCCATCGTTGGCGCGTTTCACGCCTGCGACAATCTGCTCCTCATCGGTCGTGCCTATGGTCGGGCGGCCGTCGGTGAGAAAGATGACGACGAACGGGCGGTCGCCTCGCGTTGACCGCAACGCCAAAGCATTTTTGAGTGCATCATCAATCGCCGTGCCGCCGATGGGTTTGAGCCCTTTGATGAAATCCTCTGCCTGGTCACGATTGCGCGAATTCGCCTCGACGAGTTTGTCGAACAACGGTTCAACCTCCGTCGAGAAACGGATGATCTCGAAGCGGTCGCCGTCGTTGAGGTTCTCGACACAGAACTGGAGCGCCTTCTTTGCCTGCTCCAGCTTCTTGCCCGCCATCGAGCCGGAAGTATCCAGCACGAACGCCACATCCTTGGGCATGACACGCTTGTCCTTCACGTCAGCGCCCGGCGACGCGAGCAGCAGGAAATAACCATCCTCGCCCGCGCTCTTGTGCGCGACGAGATTCACGCCGAGTTCATCCTTTTCCGGCGCGAAGTAGAGCGAGAAATCCGCGTCTGGCTTCACATTGTTCTCCTCGAAGCCGACAGTGGCACGTTGCGAACCGTGACGCTTGATCTCCACCGTGTGGCTCGGCGAGTAGATGGATTTCAACGGACGATCATTCACAAGTTCCACCTTGATGCTGACGTTCTTGACGGGTGCGGCGGAAAATTTCTCAGTGTTGAGCGGATAGGTGTAGTTCACGAGACCAGCGTCCGCCTTGAGTACCTGTGTGTAGGAAAGTTTGATGCGCTTCTTGCTGCGCGGCTCGATGGGATACACGCGCACCTTGAAGACGTCGCGGTCGGCGTATTCGAGGAGGGCGGGGTCTTTGAGTTTGCGGACGATGTCCTCGTAGATCGCGCGGGCTTTGGCAGCGGGCAGGAGTTCGGCTTCAACCATCTTGCCGCCGATGTCCATGGTGAACTTGTCAATCTGCGCGCCGCGCGGGATGGGAAACAGATATGTGCCTTCGAGCCGTTGGTTGTTGGGGTTGTAGAACTCCTGATCCACAGACGTGGTGGCGATCTGCCCGTCAATCTTCACGGTCACATGATGATAAACCACCTCCAGCGGCGCATACACGCGTGGCGGATTCGGCCAATGTTGGGGTGGATGCGGATGGCGCGGCATCCAATGCGCCTCATCCACGATGATGAGTCCGTCCGCGCGACACAACGCCACAGGTGAAACAAAACCAAGAAGAACCAACCCCGCCAAGAGAGCATAAATGCGTTTCATGCTCCGTTGGACGGGAGGTCGGAAAAGATGCTCCGGGAAATTTTAACCCTGAAATACACGAACCAACACCGTCAGCCCCGAATCCGCAGATGTCGCCGATTACACAGATTCCCAATCTGCGTGCCTCTGTGAAATCTGCGGACAACCTCAGTAAACCAGCACCAACACCGCAGCCTGTTCCGCGTCCTTCACCACGTCCTCAAACTTCTTCTCCTTGGCCGACGGCTCTTTGAGTTTGCTCGCCACGTCCGGGACGGACTCCAGAAAGCTCAGGAGATAACTGCTCTTCACCGCGTAATTCACATTCTCCGGCAACGCCCCGCTCGACCGCAGCGCCGCGCTCGCGTTGAGTTTGGCCGACACCACGCCCACCACGTTCCCGCGCTCATCCACCAACGCCCCGCCCGAATTGCCCGGCTGCACCGGCACGCTGATCTGGAAATACCGCGCGTCATCCCCCGCGCCGGACAGCGACGCGATCTCCCCCTTGGCCAGCTTGGG
>CAMCWI010000288.1 GCA_945882065.1 Akkermansia muciniphila | reverse complement strand
GTTGCGATGTCGTAATAACCGTCCGGTGAATTCTCGAACACCGTGGCCATGTCTGCAGCGATCGCATCCGCCCACGCGTAACCGTAGTAGCCCGCGTCATAACCTGTGAAGTGGCCAAAATAGCAGAGGAACGCCGTTCCTTCAGGCTGCGGCAGGAACGTGCTGCTCAGAGTTTTGTTCGCGAGTGACAGAGCTTCTCCAGAATTGGCGTCGGTGATCTGTGTGTGTAACACGAGATCCGTGAGGCCAAAAGAAAGCTGGCGACGATAGTGACACGCGTAGGTCGCATACTTCGCGGCCTTGAGTTGATCAAGAATCGCAGGTGGAATCTTCTTGGAAGGATCGCGATAGTCGGCGGCGAAACTATCGAGAACCTTCTTATCCCACGCCCAGTTCTCCAGCATCTGCGAGGGGGCTTCCACGAAATCGCGCGGGACACTCGTTCCAGAGAAGCGGGAGAAACTCGCCCGCGTCAGAATGGCGTGCATCGCGTGACCGAACTCATGGAATAGCGTGTCCACGGAATCGTGATCAAGCAGCGATGGGGTTTCGCCGGACGGCGGAGTGAAATTGCAGACGAGCGAAACGACCGGGCGTTGATAGGTACCGTCAGCGAGGCGTTTGCCGTCAATGATCGGGAACATCGCGAAGTGGTGGTATTTACCTTCGCGCGGAAACAGATCGAGATAGAAAAAGCCAAGTGGCTCGGCAGTCTCCGAATCCGTCACCGCCCAGAGTTGCAGATCTTCCACCCATTTGTAGGGCGGCTCGACGCGCTCGAACTTGAGGCTGAAGATGCGTTGATAGATGGCGAACATGCCGTTGAGAGCGTTCTGCAACGGGAAGAAATTCCGCAACTGTTCGCTGTCCACGTTGAACTTCGTCTTCCGCAGTTGTTCGGCGTAATAGCGGAAGTCCCAGAGATTGATCTGCGCGTTCGCGTCGCCTGTCTCGGCAACTTTAAGTTTGCGGAACTCCGCCAACTCCGACTCCATCTTCGGCTGCAATCCATCGCGCAGCTTTTCCTCGAACTCGATGGCCGTGTTGCCGTTCTTCGCCATCTTCACTTCCAGTTGGAAGTCCGCCCAGTTCGCGTAACCAAGCTTCGTTGCGATCTTGTGGCGCAGCGTTAGAATTTTTTCCACGAGTGGCGCGTTCTCTGACTTGGCGAGGCCGTGTTGCTCGGTGATGACGCGTTTGCGAACCACCTCGCTTTTGACGTGTTCCATCACGGCGAGATATTGCCAAGTCACGTTGATCTGAACGCTGAATTCGTCATCCCCGGTTTTGACGCCGGGCGCGGTGAGCAGGCTTTCGGGTACGCCATCGAGTTCAGCCTTGGTGAACGCGATAGATTTCTTCGCCTTCGTGATGTTGCTGTCAAAGTCCGTGGTCACGGCGGAAAGCTCCTTGCGTAACTTCTCCACTTCATCGCGCTGCGCTTTGGGCAAGGCCAGACCTGCGCGGCGATAATCCCGCATCGTTTCGTTGAGCAACTTCGCTTCTTCCCCACTCAACTTCGGCTGCGTGTCCGCGAAAGCTTTCACCGCGTGATAAACATCCTCGCGATAATCCAGACTCACGCCCCAATCCTGCAACTGCTTCACCGCCTCGGTCGCCGCTTCGCGCATCGCGGCGTTCGTGCTCGTCTCCTTGATAAGATAAAGCCGGTTCATGGCCTCGCCGACTTGCACGCCGTTGTCGTCCAGCGCGCGGATGGTGTTGGTGAAATCCACCTCGCCCGCACTAAGTTTGCCGATGCGATCCAACGCGGCGTTCGCATTGGTCATGGTGAGATTTGCCGTGGCGGTGATGGCGTTCGTCGTTGTTTCAAACTGCGGCAAGCGCAGGACGTTTTTGAATTTTTTTCCGATGGTTTGGAAATCAGCGGGAGTTTTCACGGTGGTTTGGGATTCTATGGGACAACAGGAATCGGTGGTAGAGCAGGACGTGGCGATGGCGACGAGTGCCAGGAGATAAAATGGTTTCGCGAACATGCCGCGCAAGCTAGCGACGCGCGGCGCGAGCTTCAAGAGATTTGAGACATGCTCGTTATCTCACTCCGGCAGTTGCCAGACGCGCCGTATCATCTCGAACATCTCAGGGTCGAACTCTTTCAACTCATCGCGAGTGAACGGTTGAAAATCATTCCTGCCGAAATACGCCTCGGTCGCTTCGGCGAAATATTCCTTCTCGTTGTTCATTGCGTAATGCCGCTCGCGTTTGCCGCCTCGCAGCACGGAATCGTATTTCTTGGAAGCCTTCGCAGCTTCGTAACAGCGTTTGATGCCGGGATGCCCTGCACCAAGTGTCCGCATGTGATAACCGTGCGCCAACTCGTGCAGAACCATCCACGGCTGATCTTTCGTCCATGTGAGAAAGTTTTCCGGGTTGGAGAGTTCCACGCCTTTGGTCTTGTCCGGGTTCACGCCGTTGTCGCGCAGCCATTCGTAAGATTCGTGATAGCACATGCAGGGGAATTGCTTACTGGAACGCTCCACCCAGATCGGGATACCGCGCAACTCATACAACGGCATCGGAGGGATCACGTTGGTGATCTGCGCGAGTTGTGCCTCCAACAGCTTCAAGGTCTGCGCGCAAAGATTAGTTTCCGCGACCAACTTCTCATTCACCATCACGCGCCAGCCGAGAATCTTTTGCTCGCGGTAGGCTGAGGTCGGGTCATAGGCGAGTTTACCCGTGACGATGAGGGACGGAGGGTTCGTTGCTTGAGCGAAAGTTCGAGTCGCACAAAAAGTAAAGAGGCAGAGGAGCAGAGGGAAAAAGGAGAAGAGGAGAGAACGTTGCGAGTAACTCACCCTTTCTCCCCTGCCCCTTTTCTCCTTTTCAGCAATTCGCATCTTGAGGCGCGGTTACATCCCAGCCGCAATCGCATCACCCATTTCGCGCGTGCCGACGCGCTTCGCGCCGGATTCAATCTCGCTGAAAATATCTCCAGTGCGATTGCCTGCGTTGATGGCTTTGGTCACGGCGGATTCAATCGCTGCCGCTGCGTCGTTCAAGCCAAAGCTGTGGCGCAACATGAGAGCTGACGAAAGAATCTGTGCGATGGGATTCGCGAGGTTCTTGCCAGCGATGTCCGGCGCGGTGCCGCCTGCGGGTTCGTAGAAACCAAAAGTATTCCCCGCACTTGTCACGCCGAGGCTCGCGCTGGGTAACATGCCAAGTGAACCGCCGAGCGCAGCGGCTTCATCGCTGAGGATGTCGCCGAACATGTTTTCGCAAAGCATCACGTCAAACTGCGTGGGCTTGAGCATGAGTTGCATCGCGCCGTTGTCCACGAACATGTGTTCCAGCGTCACATCGGGATAATTTTTCCCGATACGCGTCACAACTTCGCGCCAAAGGATGCCGTTCTCCAACACGTTTGCCTTGTCAATGCTCGTGAGCTTCTTGCGGCGCAACAGCGCGGACTTGAACGCTACATGTGCGATGCGTTCGATCTCCGGCGTGGTGTAAACCATCGTATCAATCGCACGCTGATTGCCACCGCCGATGGCCTCCGTTTTTTTTGGCTGACCAAAATACATGCCGCCGGTGAGTTCGCGAACGACAAGGATGTCAATGCCGTCGCCTTGCCGTTCCTTCGTGAGCGGACATGCGTGGGCGAGAGCCTTGGGCAACATCACCGGACGCAAGTTGGCGAACAAACCGAATTCCTTGCGGATGCGTAACAACGCGGCGCGTTCAGGGCGTTCTTCCTTGGGAATCGTCGGATCACGATCAGGCAGACCTACCGAGCCGAACAGGATTGAGTCGGAACTTTTGCAGAGCGCGAGCGTGGCATCGGGCAACGCTTTCCCTGCGGCATCAATGCCAGCCCAACCGACGGGCGCTTCGGTGATTTGCACGGCGAAACCAAATTTCTTTTCCGTGACGCGGAGGACTTTGATGGCCTCACGCATGACTTCCGGGCCGATACCGTCGCCCGCGAGCGCGGCAATCTTAAAATTCTTTGAACTCATAAGGTCGCGAAGGGTAGCAGGCTGAAGCTTCAAATTCCAAGCACCAACCCCGAAAGCTTTCAGGGCAGGCCTCCAGAGAAACGCAAAAGGAGCGCAACCGTTGGTGTTGGGG
>CAMCWI010000287.1 GCA_945882065.1 Akkermansia muciniphila | reverse complement strand
GCATCGAGGATCAACACGCCGTCCCGCGCCGCCTCGAACAGCCGGCGATAGCGAAGTTCCGAAGCCACCAGCGACGCGTCTGACTGCTGGCGTGCATCCATCGCGCGCTGCAATTTTTCCTTTTCGAGAACGGCTTCCTTCCCGACCAGCCGCTCCCGCTTCAGGCCGCGATGCATGGTCTCGCAGATGACGGAGATCAGCGCGCCGCTGATGATAAACACCACCAGTGCCAGCCATTCGGGCGGTGTCAGGTGGCCTTGTTTGATCCAGAATAAAATGAAGCACGACGAAAGCACGGTGGCCAGCAGGCCCGCCAGCAGTCCGCCGTGTAAAGCCGCCAGTGTCACGGCGGGAAAATAGAGCAGGTGGGGAATTTGCTCCCCCAGACTGCCAAAGAACGCCACCCCGAGCGCACTGGCAGCCGCGACCAGCAGCAGCGCCGCCAGCAGGCGTTTCCAGGGAGTGGGGAATTTATATTTCCAAGTCATTGGCGGCGCTCCTGATGCGGCAACAATTGCCCGAAATTTAATTTTGACCGCGCCGCGAGTTGGCCCTCGACTTTAACACGGCAGAGCCGCGCGTAATTCCGGTGGGATCGGTAGGCGATCACGACGGGGGCCAGCTCCAGGTGCCGGAACAAAAAGCGAAACGCGAACGCCACGCACCAGCTTAGGGGTGCAAACGTTTCCGGGGCGTTCAGGCGCGCAGCTCCTCCGCGCGACGGCGGGCGGTGGAAAATAATTCTGCAATCGCGTCGGGTTGTTCCCGTCGCCGCTCGTGTTTGGGGATGAACCGGATCGAGTCTGCGGCGGCACTGACCGCTTTTGACGCCGAATCGTGGAGTGAGATGATGATGACGCGCACGCCGGGAAACTCGGCCCGCAGTCTGAGCGGGGGCCGTCCCTTGCGGCAAACCGCCGCGGGTCAATTCGTCGAGGCCCGGGATGCCGGTGGGACATTGCGCGATGCCAGCCGTAAGAGGTTTGACTCTGGTTTTCATGATTGCGGCAGCTGGTGACGGAGGGCGGCGTTGGTCGTAGTGGCGGTGGCGTGCCGCAGCAGCACCCAGTGGAAGGACAATTGCGAGGCCACCGTGCTGAAGCGGTGGAAATTCACCGGCTTCAAGAGAAAGGCATCCGCCCCGAGGCGTTTGCATTCCGCAATGTCGCTGTCTTGGTCGGAAGCCGTCAAAACCACGACGGGAATCGCCCGGGTGCGCACGTCCAACTTTAGCCGTCGCAAAATTTCTAACCCGGAGACCAGGGGAAGTTTCAAATCCAGCAGGATGACGCGCGGCCGGTCTGGCGATGGCAAATGCACCCAACCCTCCGGCCCAAAGAGCCATTCCAAAGCCGCCGCGCCGTCGTAAGCCACATGAACCTGATCGGCAATCCGGGCCGCGGCAAAAGTCCGCAACGCGAGCGCGGCATCACTGCGGTTGTCCTCGACCATCAGGATGTCCACCGTTTCCGCTGGCGAGGCAGCCGGGCTGCCATTTTGCTCGGTCAACAGCGTTGTCAGCAGAACCTCCAAGCCGCTGGCGACTCGTTGCATTGATGCCAAGGACGGATTCCGGGCGCCGCGCTCGATGTCGGAGATGTAAGTCCGATGTAATCCAGCTCGGAACGCCAGATCTTCCTGCGAAATGCCCAGCCGTCGGCGCTGCGCCAGGACGGCAATTCCAAACCTTCGTTGCAGCGTGAGATTTGTCATAGTTCCGTGCGGCCTCCTTGTCCCGGAGGCTGACCCTTTTTGAGATCGTTATAATCAACAACGCTTGGCAGGTCAATGTGACCCTCAACTGAATCGGAGTGACATTCGCATTCTGCGGCAGGTTGGAGCGGTTGCGGCGTCCTCCCGCGCGGGATCGCGGTGGGCAGGTTTTTGCAGCGGGTGGCATCAGGAAACACTTCCGCGATAGCGTCGGCGAGTTGCTGCTGCATTTGATATTTGGGAATGAAGCGGACCGCGCCCGCCGCGAGACTGACTGCTTTTGACTCGGCCGAATCGTGACGTGAAACGATGATGACGCGCACTCCGGGAAACTCGGCCCGCAGCTTGATCGTGGTCACCAAACCGTCGAGCCGGGGCATTTTCAGATCCATCAGCACGAGGTCGGGCTGGGTGCGAGCCACCAAGTCCAAGGCTTCTTCGCCGTCCTCGGCAATACCTACCAACTCCACCTCGGGCAATTGTTCGAGCAACCGGCGGATGGCAGTGCGGTGCGCGTCGGAGTCATCGGCGATGATTACCCGAATGAGTTCGGGGGCGGCGGGAGAATGAGGCGTTGCATTTTTCATTGCGGGTTTGCGTTTCAATTGGTAGGTCAGCATCGGCCACCCCGGGAGAAAACAGAACATTAGAGATGCCCTAGGGGAAAGACCCTAGACGGGTGACGCGTGCGTCTGGTTTTACGCTCAAGCATCACTCGCCACTTGCCACTCTTCAGGGCAGAAGTCACCATTTGTTTATGAATGCCCGGCTGGATGGGTGTGATTAAAGACGGGAGAGGTTCTGGCGGAGCGCCGGTCTGTGACCGGCTTTGGATGTGCGCGTTTCGATTCGTGCCCTATCTGCTTTGTTCGTCGCACAGCGCAGATTTGCGGAAGTCGTAAGCCGACGAAACGTCGGCGCTCCTCCCTCTCCGCAATACGCGTCTTATTCAGATGACTTCAATGCTGCCCTCTCCCGTCTTTAATCACATCGCGGCTGGATAACTTTGGCATTTACCAAGTGGCGTGTCAGTTGTTCGACGAATTCTGGGCCGGCTCGGAAATCCTGGGCCGGGATTATCGAGGCAAGGAACTGGTCAAGCAGCAGGTGCGCAGTTTGGATTCCATCTGCGCCGACATTGCCGAAGGCTATGGGCGTGGTTTTGGCAAAGTATTTTCGCCACATCTCAAAATCGCGAGAGGCGAGGCGCGGGAGAGTTTGGGGCGCTACAAACGTTTTCGCCACTTGCTGCCGGCACCAGTGGTGGCTGAAAGAGTTGCCACGCTCAATCACATCATGGGTGGCCTGACCAATACGCTAAACTCCATCGAACGAAAACGTGCACTGGCCGAGAAGTGACGCGCGCCGATGAGTCACGTCACTCGTTAGGCTTGCACGATATTATTCCGCACGGCGTAGCGCACCAGCTCACTGACGGAATGGAGATCGAGTTTGCGCATGACGTTGGCGCGATGCGCGTCGGCGGTCTTCACGCTCAAGCCGAGTTCGAGCGCGATGTCCTTGCTCGTGCGGCCCTCGGCGATGAGTTGGACGACCTCGCGCTCGCGCGGGGTGAGCCGGTCGGGCGCGATCTTCGGGGCGGATTTACCCGATTGCAGAAGCGCTGCGAGGGCGGGCGAGGAAATCGTCCCGGCGAAGAAGGGTTGGTGTTGCGCCAGCGCGGTGACGGCGGCGGCGAGCTGCCGCTTGGCATGGGTCTTGACCACGAAGCCGCGGGCGCCCGCCGCCAACACTTCCCGCGCGAGCGTTTCGGAATCATGCATGGTCAGGATGAGCACCTCGGTTTCGGGCAGCGCCTTGCGGATCTGGCGCGTGACTTCGAGGCCGTTCAAGTCTGGCATGAAGAAATCCAGCACGGCCACGTCCGGCTTGAGTTCGAGTGCGAGGGCAAGGGCTTCGCGTCCGGTCGCGGCCTCGCCGCAGACGTGAAAATTCTTGATTGCGGCGAGCAGGGTTTTTAGTCCCTCCCGCACGATGTCGTGATCGTCTGCGATCAGGATGCGCACGGTTTTATGTTAAAAGGTGCGGCGCGATAAAGTAAAGCAGGTTTCCAACCAGCAGCGCGTGCGACTTGGCGAGCGGCTGCGAACTATCCAGTGACCCCCGCTTGGTCCGGCCAGCGGATGGGAAATGCGCGCTACGGTCACGGCGGTCTCGCGGCTTTGCGTCCGCCATGGGCGCGGGTGTTTGGACGCAGTTCAAGTTTGGGCTACTGGGTCCGTGGCACGATCGCCCGCACGGTCGTGCCGCGTATATTGGATTTGATCTCCAGCAACCCACCCACCAACCGAAGGCGCTCGCGCATGCCCACGATGCCGACGCCGGGCGAGCTGAGTTGCGCGTTGATGGCGCGGAGGGTTTTGGCGGACATGCCGACGCC
>CAMCWI010000286.1 GCA_945882065.1 Akkermansia muciniphila | reverse complement strand
ACGAACGGCACTCAATCCATTCTGCTCAGTCAAAACAATGCCGAACCCGGTGCGGATCCTTTTGGCCACATCCACGGACGTGCGTTCAGCGCCACCGCACCCGGACTCTATGTCGTCACCGTGCGAGCCTACGATAATTCCGCCAACGGTACGCCCAGCGGCCCAATCCATTCGCCCAGCGTCCTGCTCCCCATTTACTTTCAAGCTGGCGTAACCATTGCCGGCATTACGCGTGAGGCCAATCAGACATTCCTCACGTTCGCCTCGCGCGCTGGCAGCAGCTATTACGTGCAAGCCACCGGCACACCGGAAAGTTCCGCATCGTGGCAGGACATCGCCGGACCATTCACCGGCAACCTGCTGCAAACCGCGACCGAGACCACCACGACCGAGTCGGCACGGTTTTACCGGCTGCGAGTCACAACACCTTAACGATTTTCCGCAACTCTTACTGAGTCCGGGATGCAGTCAAAAGAGAAACAACTAAACAACGAAAGATTAAAGTTATGAAGAATAGGTTAACCATGATAGCGGTCGCGCTGGCCATGCACAGCGCTATCCAATGCAACGCCGATACGCTGGTGAGCGGTTCTGCAACGATTGATTATGATAAATCGGCTTGGGACACACTCGCGTCTGGCATCGGTCCGACGCCGGTGTTGACGCTTGGCGCGTTTTTCAATCAGTCAGATGCCAACGCCCGCACGCAGGCACAGCTTATGTCCGATCCTAATCCAAGCGGCCCGGTTTCTTACACCGGACTTGTCCACGCGATGAATGGCGCGTCGGTCGTGAATCTGCCCACGCGTTACACTCAGCCAACCACGTTTAGTTTCACTCCTGGAAGCGTGTCCGGCCACACGGGCAGCATCGGTCTGGGCGGCGTGTCGCGGCTTGATATTTTCGGCGGCTTTGGTGGCTCGCTGCTCTACGGCGACTTCACTTTGCAATTCGACGCCACCCGTTCGTTCCTTGGTGGATCGGGTTGGTATATTAAAGGCAACATCCCGCCCGTAGGTGCGTTGTTTGACCTGCTCAACGTGAATGTCCTCGAAACTCCCGGCTCGTTGAGCATCTCCGGCGATCTGTGCGTCACCGCTGAAGTCGCGAACTTCCTCTACAACACGCCCGGCGACACGTTGAAAGATGTCGGCAACTTCACCTTCACGGCGACAACCGTGCCCGAACCGTCCGCGCTGGCGTTGCTCGGCATCGGAGCACTGCTGCCATTGATCCGACGCAAGAATACCAACCGCTGATTGCGGAAAACCGCGCGCGGGTTGGGTTCAACCGAATCCAACCCGCGCCGCAAAACCAACCGCACTCCAATGGACTTCCGAAAACCATTACTCGCAGCGTTGGGAGTCGTCGCGTTTGCCGCGATCCAATTCTCCGCCTCCGCCGCGCTCTACCGGATAACCAGCGGTTCGGTTTCCTTGACCATCACCGAAGGCATGGCGAATTCCATCTCCGAGTTCGATGCTTATTTTGACGCGACCAAATCTCGCGCGGAAACGCTCAGTGACACCGCGCCCGGCAATGCCGTGTTCGTCGAGGATGGTTCAGGCGTCACGCTCACCGATCCGATCCGCCCTTACGGCGTTGTGCCGAGCCCGTTCCCCGGCACGCCTGGCTCATCGCGCAGTCCGCAGAAAACCACACTCGCGTTTGATCCGGCCGATGTGATGGGGAGTTGGACGTTGTCGAACGACTCTTTTGGCTTCACCGGCAACACCACCAAGGGCGAACAAATCGCACTCACGAGCATGCATCGCTACACTGGGCCGTTCACCGGCGTCCTGATTTACGGCGACTTCGCCATCCGTCGGACTTCAGCCACGGAACTCAAGCTGACCAGCAACATTGATTTCCTCAACGCCGAGTTCGCGTCCATCACAAACCCCATAATTTCAGTCGCCGACAATACGCTCACCATCAGCGGCGATCTACGCATTGACCAAGGTTTGTTCCTCCTCGACTCGACCGCGACCCCGGGAGCGGTTTTCGGAAGCATCACTGTGACTGCAACCATTGCCCCCGTGCCGCCACCGGTCATCCAGCAACTCACGGTGGACGCAGGCAACGCCACGCTCCAAGCCACGAACGGTGTTCCCGCCAGCAGCTATACCGTGCTTTCGACAACGAACCTCGCGCTGCCGATGACTTCTTGGGACATCGCGACCACCGGCACATTTGCTGACGATGGCATGACGACCAATTCTGTTCCAATCACTGTGGGAGAAAGCATACGTTTCTTCCGGCTGCAACAACCTTGAACCAACGCAAACAACATCGTTCCGGCTTCACGCTCATCGAACTGCTGGTGGTCATCGCGATCATCGCCATTCTTGCGGCGCTGTTATTGCCCGCTTTGTCCGGCGCCAAACGTCGCGCCAAGCGCACGATCTGTTTGAACAACCTCAAACAGTTCGCTCTCGCCGACACGATGTATCTCAACGACCACCAGCGGCTGCCGCCCGTGAACGATTTCGTGCCGAGCAGCACGACGTTGGATCGCCTCACAACGATGGCGCAATATCTCGGTGTCACTGTGCCGCCCGGGCCGCTGACCTCGTGGCCCAAGCGCGCCGAGCAACCGCGCTGGATCAATTGCCCGATGGCCATCGAATCCGGCGTCGCGGAAGGCGTGACGCTCGGCTCCGGCATTTACACCGGCTACGTTTACGTCGGCGGCGTTGAGGAATCGCAGTTGATCACCGTCGGCCTCGCGACCGTTGTGAATCCCGGTCAAGCTGCCGACACTCGCGCCACGAAGCGCGGCGTATTGTGGGCGGACATTCTCGATGAATTCAGCACGTCCGACCCGCGCCGTTTTGAATTCTTTCATCTGCGCAAGCCCGTGAAGTATTCCGATTTTCGTTTTCACGCTGAAGAACTGGACGGCATCCATCGCGCCTGGTCCGACGGGGCGGTGGAATGGACCAAAGGCAGCCGCCTCGAACTGACCAGCGACACCAGCCCCGACCTGCGCCTCAAACACGTACTCGGCAACTATTACTTTTGAAGTAAACCAACTCCCATGAACCACGAATCCCTCAATCGTCGCGATGCTCTGCGCCTGCTGGCCTTCGCCACCGCTGCCGGCGCGATTCCGCAATCGCTCCGCGCCGCTGAAACCAACGACAGCGCCAAAATTCAAAAGCCATTGCACATCCATCCGCAACAACAACTCCGCATGGGCAGCGAACAGATCGCCATTCTCGTTTATCCCGAGTTCACCGCGCTCGACGCGCTCGGGCCGCACTATTTTCTCGCCGGTATGATGGGAGCGACGGTTCGCTTCGTCGCCAAGACGCTTGATCCCGTTCCTTGTGAAGGCGCGAGTAGAGGCGGGTTCTGCGTGAAGCCGCATCTCACCTTCGCCGATTGCCCGGAGCAACTGGACTTACTGCTCGTGCCCGGCGGATTGACCGGCACGTTCGCCGCCATCGAAGACAAAGCAACCATCAACTTCCTGAAAAGTCGCGCCGCGAAAACCAAACTCGTCGGCAGCGTTTGCACGGGATCGCTCGTGCTCGGCGCGGCGGGTTTGCTCAAAGGTCGCAAAGCCACGAGCCATTGGCAGACGCTCGAAGTCTTGAAGGATGTCGGCGCAATTCCCGTGGCGGAAAGAATCGTTTTCGATGGCACGGATCGCGTCACCGCCGCTGGAGTCAGCGCCGGATTGGATTTGGGCTTGGAACTGGTGCGCCGTTATCGCGGAGATTTCTACGCGAAGGGAATTCAATTGCTCGGCGAATACGATCCGCAACCGCCCTTCCCCACTGGCGGCAATCCGAAGACCGCCGACAAACTCGTCGTGGACATGCTCAACGGGATGCACGCACCAATCGTGGAAAAATTCAGGACAACAATCCTGCGCCTGGCAAACAAACACCACTGATTAAATCAATGAAACACGAAACAAAACGCCGTTCTGTGGACTGCGCGTCACCACAATTTGAACGAGGGCACACAAAATTTTGAGATGCGGATTTTGCCAGAGGACAGGCAGCAGCGGAGTTTTGATGAGTTTCGCCGCCGTCGGTTTTCTTTGGTAAGTCCGCGTCTCTCTTACTTTTCCCGATGTCGCGCCAAATAAATTTCATTTTCGCCCTGCTCCTAGCTCTCACTAGCGGCGCGGCGGG
>CAMCWI010000285.1 GCA_945882065.1 Akkermansia muciniphila | reverse complement strand
AAGCTGCCCGTCGCCGGCAATTGCCGCATGTGCCTCGTCGAGTTCGGCACGCCCGCGCTCGGCCCGGATCGCAAGCCGGTGATGAATCCCGACGGCACGCCGAAGATCGCGAAGTCGCCGCGTCCGGCCATCGGTTGCGCCACGCCGATTTCGCCGGGAATGGAAATTTACACGAGCACGCCGGGTGTGAAGCAGATGCGCGAGGGAGTGCTCGAATCCCTACTGATCAATCACCCGCTCGATTGCCCGATCTGCGACCAGGCGGGCGAATGCAAGCTCCAGGAATACTCCGTGGACTACGGCCAGAGTGCGAGCCGCTTCGTCGAGGCGAAGGTTCACAAGCCCAAGGCCGTTGATCTCGGGCCGCGCATCATGCTCGACGCCGAGCGTTGCATCCTTTGCACGCGCTGCATCCGATTCACCAAGGACGTAGCGGGCGATGACACGCTGGGCATCGTGAATCGCGGCAGCTACAACACGATCGCGACGTTCCCCGGAATGCCGTTCGACAACAACTACACTCTGAACACGGTGGATATTTGTCCGGTGGGCGCGTTGACGTCGAAGGATTTTCGTTTCCAGATGCGCGTCTGGTTTCTCAAGGAAACCAAAAGCGTCTGCACGAGTTGCGCGACGGGCTGCAACGTCCTCATCAGCTCGCGCGAGGAAAAAGTCTATCGCTACACGCCGCGCGACAATGACGCGGTCAACGCTTCGTGGATGTGCGATTCGGGCCGCTTGAACTACAAGTGGATTCAGCGCTCGGATCGGCTGAAAGATGTTTTGGTGCGCGGGCAGAAGTCCAGTTGGACCGCGGCGCTCAGCGAAATCGCGGACAAGCTCAAGCAAGCTCCAACACGCTCGGTGGCCATCGTTGCCTCGGCCCGCCAAACGAACGAAGAACTTTGGCTCATCAGCAAGCTCAAGAAGAAGTTTGGCGCGATCAGTGATTCCGTCGAACGCACTGGTGAAGCCGATAAATTGCTCGTCAGCGCGGACAAGAATCCGAACACAAACGGCGCACGACTCACCGGCATTTGCTTCAGCGAGATGGGAATCAATTTACCCAAGATCGCGGATGGCATCGCGAAAGGCACGATCAAGACGCTCATCGTCTTCGGCGAAGACGTGACGAAGCACGGCATCAGCGCGGAATTGCTCGGCAAACTGGACACGCTCATCGTCAGCGATATTCTGCCGAACGCCACGACGGCCGCAGCGCATTACGTTTTGCCAGGCTGCGCGCATGCTGAGAAGCGCGGTTCGTTCACGAATACGAAGGGCCGCGTGCAGAAGTTTATGCAAGCCGTCCAGCCGCCGGGCGAGGCCCGCGCCGAATGGGATTTCCTGCATGACCTAGTTTACAACGTCACCGGCAAGAACGGTTTCCTCACCATCGAAGGCCTGTTCAACGAGATGGCGAAGGATGTTCCGGCGTTCAACGGCCTCACATGGGCCAGCCTCGGTGACACTGGCGTGACGGTGAAGATTTAAGGTAGGGTCGGCGCGCTGCGCCGACCGGACGCCTCAGCGCGACGTCCCTACCAACGAAGATTTGTAATGATCGAGACTGTTAACAACTGGCTCAACGGTTTGAGCGACACACAAAGCCTGCTGCTGTTCACGAGCATCAAGGCGGTCGTGTGCTTCGCCATCATGATGACCATGGTGGCTTACACGGTCGTGCTCGAACGCCGGCTGTGCGCTTGGATCCAGGATCGTATAGGGCCGAATCGCGTCGGGCCGTTCGGTTTGTTGCAACCGGCGGCGGACGGCATCAAAGCGTTTTTCAAAGAGGAAATGACGCCCGCACACGTCCGCAAAGTTTTGTTCACACTCGCGCCGATGATCGCGCTCATTCCTGCGATTTTGAATCTCGCGGTGATTCCGTTCGGCTCGAACATCGGCGGTCAGAAGATGGTGCTCGCGGATCTCAACGTTGGCATCCTCTACACATTCGGCATTGTGTCGCTGGGCGTTTACAGCATCGTGCTGGCGGGCTACGCGAGTAATTCCAAGTTCCCCTTCCTCGGCGGCATCCGCTCCAGCGCGCAGCTCATCTCCTACGAAATCGCGATGGGCATGAGCGTCATCCCGATCTTCCTCTATGTCGGCGACCTGAATCTCAGCGCGGTCATCACGGCCCAGACCGGCACGCAACTCGGCTTCCTGCCGAACTGGTTCGCGTTGCAAACCCCGATGACGTTCCTCGCGTTTTGCATTTTCCTCGTGGCGTCGTTCGCCGAAACGAACCGCACGCCGTTCGACCTGCCTGAAGCCGAGCAGGAACTCGCGGGCGGTTACAACATCGAATACAGCTCGATCAAGTTCGCGATGTTCTTCATGGGCGAATACGCCAATATGATTCTCGTGTCGGCAATGATGGTGACGCTGTTCTTTGGCGGATGGACGTTGCCGTGGTTCGGTCTCGATCAACCCGCCACGACGCTGATTGGCGGCGTGCTGCACATCGGCATTTTCCTCGGGAAAGTTTTCCTGTTCCTCGTGATGTTCGTGTGGATTCGCTGGATGTGGCCGCGCTTCCGGTATGATCAACTCATGGACTTGGGCTGGCGACGGTTCATTCCGGTCGCGCTGGTAAACATTTTGGTCACGGCCATCTGGCTCTGGTGGCAGAGCGGCAAATGACAACATGCCAACAGTCATGCGAATCAAAGGTTATCGCTTCGGCTTTTTTAGTGCCGACGCGGATGATCCGCCGCATGTCCACGTCAGCAAGGGTGGCGATCAAGCCAAGTTCTGGCTCGACCCTGTGCAACTCGCCAAGGATGCAGGGTTCGCGCGGCACGAACTCAATGAGGTTTTTGGCCTCGTGCAGGAATACCAACAAGAGTTATTGAAAGGCTGGCATGAATACTTTGGATGACATTCGAGTGACGCGCGTGAGCAGCACGGAAGATACATTGAAGGCGGACTTCGACGACGGTCGTTCCGTGAGCCTGCCGCTCATGTGGTTTCCGCGTTTGTTCCGCGCGACGCAAACGCAGCGCGATCATTTTGAACTAACTGGCCAAGGTTACGGAGTTCACTGGCCGGATGTGGACGAAGATTTGAGCGCGAAGGGTCTCGCGATGGGCAAAGCATCCATTGAATTTATCAAGCAACAGCGGAAGCACGAAATCGCAGCATGATCGTTAAACGCAAACCCCTGAATCTGTTCGAGCGGCTTTACCTGCCGGCCATCATCGGCGGGTTCAAAGTCACGCTGCGCCACCTCTTCAAGAAGAAGGTAACGATGCAGTATCCCGAGGAGAAATGGGTCGTGCCCGAGGGTTATCGCGGCGCACCGTATCTCGTGAAGGATCAGGAAGGCAGCACCAAATGTGTGAGCTGCCAACTCTGCGAGTTTGTCTGTCCGCCGAAAGCCATCAAGATCACGCCGCCTGGTCCGACTGGGCAGCTTGCCGACCGCTCGAATGCGGAGAAGATGCCGAAAGAATTCGAGATCAACATGCTTCGCTGCATCTTCTGCGGCTTCTGCCAGGAAGTCTGCCCCGAGGAAGCGATCTTCCTGCAAAAGGATTATTCGCTCACCGGCACGAGCCGCGCGGAGATGATTTACGACAAAGAAAAGCTCCTCGCGCTCGGCGGCACGCACGCCGGCGTCCAGAAATGGAAGCACAAAGCCGAAGAGTCAAAGGCGCAGGCAAATTTCCCGGTGAAGGTCTAGGACAGCAATGGCAACCGACATTTTATTTTACGTCCTCGCGGCTCTGACGCTGATTTTTGGCGCGCTGGTCGTCGCGAATCCGTTCAGCCGCAACCCGGTCACGAGCGCGATGTTTCTCGTGCTTACGATTATTTCTATGGCGGGATTGTTCGTGTTGCTGAATGCGTTCTTCCTCGCGGCGGTGCAGGTGTTGGTTTACGCGGGCGCGGTTATGGTGCTGTTCCTGTTCGTCATCATGCTGCTAGACCTGAAAGAAGAAGAACGGCGGAAGATCAAGAAAACCGGACTGGTAGCGGGCGTGGTTTCGGTCGGCGCCATCATCGCCATCTTTGTCCGTTCGCTGCTGGCGACAAATCCCGGCAAGGAACTGACGAACCCCACCGTCGTCGGCGACACTGCCTCGCTCGGCAAGATGCTCTTCACGAAATACCTGTTGCCGTTTGAAATCGTTTCCATCCTGCTCCTTGTGGCGATGGT
>CAMCWI010000284.1 GCA_945882065.1 Akkermansia muciniphila | reverse complement strand
AGATGGAGGTCAAGCAGGGTTGCGGGCGGACAGAGACGCGTGACGGCGCGCTTTTCTGCCAAGGCTTTCTCCCAAGCCGCATTCGGGCTGAGGCTGGTGGTGCGGCAAACGGTGGCGTTCTGGCGTTGCACCTCGCGGTCGAGCACGCTCTGGGCGGCGGCATAGCTGCTGGCTTTTTCATAGGCCAGGATGGCGACCAAGCGTTTTTGCAGGGTGCCAAAGCGGCGTTCGATCTTGCCTTTGGCCTGCGGGCTGGGCGCGACCAGATGGGTGACGCCCAAAGCGTAGAAGGCGCGTTGGAACTCGGAACAAGGATCCCGGTCATCGGCCATGGAATCATGGCCAAAGAGACTCAGGCCATCGGTGTCGACGACCAGCGGCAAGCCGTGCTGGAGAAAGAGGCGGCGAAAATACTCGAAATGATTCCAAGTGGTGTCGCTGGGGACAAAGACGGCGACCAGGAGTTTGCGGGAATACTTGCCTTTGAGAAACTCAGGGCTGGTGCGCCGCCAACTGATGATGGCTTTGTGTTCGGACATAAAACATCAGGCGGCGAGTTCAACCAGCCATAAGCTTGCAATGGCCTGCGCCAGATCGTGGCAGTTGGGAATTTTAGGGTTTTCGGTCAAAACCAACCGGTTTTTTAGGTCAAGGCCAACGAAGCAACTTCGAGATCGTTGTGAAACTTTCAGGAGCAAACCCCATTGCGAGCTTTAATTGATAGTCGCGTTCGATGATGTTCGGATTGTTTTGCGCCTTTCGATAGTTCGCCCAACTGATGAAACCCCGCATCCATGCCCAAAGTCCGTTCACAGGTACAGGAAAGTCGCTGCCGTGCAAGATGCGCGAGGCGAGCGGTTCTTTGATGCACTGCCCCACATGCCGCCCGCGCAACGGGACGTTGAACGCGCTGGAATCGCCATAAAGATTCGGGAAGCGCGTGGTCATCTCGGCGAAGATGTGAAAATACTCCGGGTCGGTCAGGCCGCTCTTCGTGCCGCTGTGCGCAGCAATCACGGTCACGCCACATTCCAGCGGCAACGTCAGCAGTCGTGGGTCTGCGTAATCGGGTCGCACCACGGGCAGCGTGTGTTCACCGCCGGTGTGAGCGAGCAAGGGGAGTTTTGCTTCGGCCATGCGTTCCCAAAACTTTGTCAGCCGCTTGTCCGAGCAGTTGAAGTTCTGACAATTCGGCAGGCACTTCATCATCACCGCACCAGCCGCGAGACAACGATCCAATTCTTCAATCGCATCAGGTCGCGCGGGGTGAATTGAAACCGCAGGCAAAAACTCCGGGTGTTTTTTCGCCAGAGACAACACGTAATCGTTCGGCACATAGAACGAACCCACGCCCGGCATCACCTTGCCGCTCTCATCGTGAACATCGTCTTGCGCCAAGATCACTACTGCGCTGAGAGAGGAAGCCCGCACCAGTTCCAACAATCGCGCCACGTAAAGCCCGTCTAGATCGCCAGTCATCGCAGAGCTTGGCAGGCCGATGTGGCGCAACATCATCTTCGCCAGCGGACGATGCCATCCGGTGACATTGATCCAACAACCCGTCCCGCCCGTGCCGTTGCCGACGAGGTGGACGTGCATATCAATCGGGCCGGACAAATCTTTTTTAGTCGTTGGATTCATTGAAGGCTTGACCGCAGCGTAGAAAGTTTCCTCACCCGACACAAAATTTATTTGTTTCTCATTGACCGGAACCCCCGTTCCGTGGCGAGATGGTGTTTAACACACGGGTTGTAATTTTCAGATGCCAAGAGTTTCAGTAAAAAACGGAAATGGGGCGCACCGCCACGCGGTCGCCACGTCAAAATACGACGCGAACAACAAGGTTTTGTCGCAGACATACGGTGCGTTCGCCGATCTTCGCCGCGAACTTGCTGATTCCAAAGATGCCGTCGGCGAGCGCGGGGAAATCCTCCGCAGCTTCGCCACCTGTCCCGATTCCCAACGCTCTTGGCTGTTGCTCGAAGATTATTTCGAGAAACTTTCGCTCTCTCGCAAAGATTTTCCCGCCACAGAATGGTGGCCGCGCATGTTGGCTGCCGCTGGCAACACGCGCCTTGAAGAACTCGCCTTTCTTTTCCTGCGCGCCAAGCGTTCTCTCCCGCCAGAACTCACCACTCACGCGAACATGGATCGCTTCGCCCGCGCTGAAGCCGCCGAGCACGAACACAAACTCGTGCGCGAACTGGAGAACTGGCTGTTTCCGCCGCAGACGCCGCATCTCGATACGCCACGCGCCACACTCCGCGTTCTCTGTCAGCCACAACCCGACGAAGATCAACCCGCGCGATTCCGTCTCGGCGTTCAGTTCCATCTGTTCCGTCCGCGCACTGGTGAAAAAGTTCGGTCATTGCGTGACCTGATTGATCTCGCCACGCGCGCGGCGCACGAGCAGGAACTGTTTCCGCCAGCCGATTGGGAATTCATCGCGTGGCTTACTGAAACCCATCGCAATCGTCAGGATGGCAATGACACGCTCACGCTCACCGACACCGAGTTGCTTCACTGGCTCGCGCGTTGGGGACACACGAACCGCCTTGAGTTTGCAGGATTGAATCAATCGCTCCAATTCCAAGGCCACATTGCGTCACTCGATCCGCATCTGGAAAACGGCGACAAAGAACTTTCGTTCACGCATCGCCTCACCTTGCCGACCGGCGATAAGATTCCGATCACGTCCGTAAAGTTTTTCAACCAACAGCCGCCGCTCGTTCTCGCGGGTAACACGTTTTACCTGTTGCGTAACGCCCCGCCCGCTTCCGTCATTGAACATTGGACGGACAAACCTGCCGTGCCGGTTCGTCGCTTGAGTCATCGGTTGCTCATGCACCTGCGTCGCACGCAATCCAATCACGGCGTGGACTGGGAACAACTTTGCGTCACGCATAAGGCCGCTCCACAGTTCGTTCTCGAATTGCTCGAAGACACGGTACGTCTGCGTTTGCTCGCAAAAAGTTTGCGCGACAACAGCGTCTGGTTTTGGACCGGGCAAGAATGGCGACCTAACGACAGCAAAAAACGACCGACCGACAAACCGGAGATTCTCGACGACGCTCGCATCGAACCCGCGATGCAATGGCTCAAGCAACTCGATTGGTTCACGCCAGAGCCAGGTCTCTGGGTCGGTGACGCAAATGAGAATTGTCTTGGCGCACTCGCCTCCGCGTGGCAGCACAGACCCGAAGGCGTGGAGTTTCTCGGCAACCCGGCGTTCCATCGGTTGTTCCTGAATTCACGCAAGCTCAAGCCAAAGTTGATTGTCAAAGGCAGCGGCATTGATTGGCTCTCTGTCTCAGCAGAATGGGAAGCGGAAGGGATGAAGTTGAGCAAGGCTGATCTCGAACGTCTCGCCGCAGCCACAAGTCGCTTTGTCAAACTGCCGAATTCCGGCTGGGTGGAATTGGATACCGAAGCCGTGCAGCGCGCGCACGAATCCATGGCCGATCTCGGCGTGGAAGGTTTGATCGCCGTGCCGCAAAAAGTCGGCATGGAACACGTCGCGCATTTGAGCGACGAAGAGTTCACGCGCTTTGCGGATTCGCCTGAGGCCAAGGCATTGCGCGAACGCGTCAAGGATTTCAAAGGCGTTCCCGCCATCAATGTGCCCGCGACGGTGAAGGCTGACTTGCGTCCGTATCAGAAAGACGGGTTCGACTTCCTCGCGCATCTCGTGCAGATCAAACTCGGCGGCATTCTCGCCGACGACATGGGACTTGGCAAAACGCTGCAAACGCTGACTTGGCTGGCTTGGCTCAAGGATCGCAACAAGAAGAATCCAAAACCTTCGCTCGTCATCTGCCCCGCATCCGTGTTGCACAACTGGCGGCGTGAAGCGGAAAAGTTTGTTCCCGATCTCAAAGTTCTTGTACTTGAAAGCGGCGCAGCGCGACACAACCTCCGCAAACAAATTCCCGAACATGACATCATCGTCACCAACTACGCGCTCTTGCGGCGCGATCTGGAAGAGTTGAACAAGTTCGCCTTCCGCGCGGTGATTCTCGACGAAGCGCAGTTCATCAAGAACCCCGGCGCGCAAGTCACGCAGTCCGTCAAACAGATCAAGTCCGAGTGCCGGCTCGCGCTCACGGGCACGCCGTTGGAAAATCGCCTGCTTGATTTGTGGAGCATCGTGGATTTCATCCAGCCCGGCTACCTCGGCACGCAGGAACACTTCAT
>CAMCWI010000283.1 GCA_945882065.1 Akkermansia muciniphila | reverse complement strand
GTCTCTAGCTTCGCGCCATGTTTAATGATCCAATCCGCCGGATGCCGCGTCCACAAGATGTCGTCGGCATGTCCACGCAGGTATTGCGGGACACGTTTCTCATCAACAACATTTTTGTTCCCGGAAAAATCACAGGCACGTTCACCGATCTGGATCGCCTCGTCGTGGGCGGTGCGATGCCGCTGACGCCAGTTGATCTGCCGAATCATAAGGAGTCTGGTCGCGCATTCTTCCTCGAACGGCGCGAGATGGGCGTCATCAATGTTGGCGGGGCAGGGCGGGTGGTTGCGGATGACAAGGCTTTCGCGCTGGAGAAGCTGGATTGCGTTTATGTGCCGATGGGCACGAAGTCGGTGAAGTTCGAGAGCAACGACGCGAAAGACCCGGCGAAGTTTTATTTCCTGAGTTGCCCAGCTCACGCTGCGTATCCGATGGCGATGATGAAGTCGTCCGAGGCCACGCCGGTAAATCTTGGCGCACAGGAGACGAGCAACAAGCGCACGATCTACAAATTCATCCACCAAGGCGGCATCCAAAGCTGCCAGCTTGTGATGGGTTTGACCGCTCTCGAACCGGGCAATGTGTGGAATTCGTTTCCGCCGCACACGCACTGGCGGCGCACGGAGATTTATTTCTACTTCGATCTCGGCGACAAGATTGTCTCGCACTTCCTCGGTGAGCCGCAGGAGTCGCGACATCTGTTCATGCACGATGATGAAGTGGCGTTGTCGCCGAACTGGTCCATGCACTTTGGCGTGGGCGCAGGGAATTACAAATTCATCTGGGGCATGGCGGGCGAGAATCAGGTGTTCGATGACATGGATCCGGCGAAGCCGCTGGATTTAAAGTGAGTATTTATTGGTAGGGCGAGCGCCTCGAGGGCCGACCTGCTGCTCGTCAGTAGCCTCGTCCGACCGGACTTTATGAAATTTAAAAACAAAGTAGTCGTTGTCACCGGCGCGAGCCGGGGCATTGGTCAGGCAATCTGCGTTGCGTTCGCCAAAGAAGGCGCAACCGTCGTCGGTGTGGCGCGAAGCGATCTGGCAGAAACCAGCGACAAAGTCAAAGCCGCTGGCGGCTCATTCGTGGCCAACAACGCCGATCTCGGCACGGGCACGCAGAAGGAATCCGCCGATGTCATCGCGCAGATTCTCGGCAAGGCGGGGAAGATTGATGTGCTGGTCAACAACGCTGGCATAATCCGCCGCGCGCCTGCCAAGGATTTTTCCGAAGCCGACTGGAATGCAGTCATGGCCACGAATTTGAACGCGCCGTTCTTTCTAATGCAAGCTGTCGGCAAATGGTGGATTGAAACCGGTCGCGCCAAAGCGGCGGAAGGTTCGCGACTCAAGCTGGTGAATATCGCGTCGCTGCTTTCATTTCAAGGCGGTATTACTGTGCCCGCCTACGCTGCGAGCAAACACGGCATCGCTGGCGTCACCAAGGCCCTCTCTAATGAATGGGCGAAGGAACGTATCAACGTGAACGCCATCGCTCCAGGTTACATCGCCACGGAGAACACGAAGGCATTGCGTGAAGACCCTGTGCGTAACAATGCGATTCTTGATCGCATTCCCGAAGGTCGTTGGGGCGCGGCAGAAGACATCGCGGGTGGCTGCGTGTTTCTCGCGTCAGGTGATTCCGACTATCTCAACGGTGCCGTGCTGAACATCGACGGTGGCTGGATGGGGCGTTGAGGATTATTTTTCTCCGCTGGCGAGCAAGGTCTGGAAGTGCGGCGGCTGTTCTTCGGCAGCGACCACGGTGATCTCGATTTTTTTCAACGCTGCCGCTTCAAGCCAGCGGTGTAGATCACTTTCGGCGAAACCCAGCCAGTGATCGCCGTAAAGTTCGCGCGCCTTCTCAAACTTGTGCGCGAGCAGATCGAGGATCAAAATCTGTCCCCCGGGCTTGAGCAACTTCGCCGCGCTCATCAGCGCAGCGGCCGGGTTTTCCGCGTGATGCAACGCTTGGCTCAAGATCACGAGATCAACGCTGCTCGCATCAATCGGGGGATTTTGCAGGTCGCCTTGGCGGAATTCCAGATTCTTGAGGTGGTTCTTCTTCGCCTTGGCTGCGCCGAACGCGACGATTTTTTCCGAGTTGTCCACCGCGATGACTTTTTTACAGCGGCGTGCGAGCAGTTCGCTCAACAGGCCTTCGCCCGCACCCAAATCCGCGACCACAATGCTAGGTAGCATCCGCAGCAACAGGTGGCCGAACGCTTGCCAAGAACGCCCTGGTCCATAGACACGGTCGAATCGTCCGGCGACATGGTTGAAGAAAACCTGCGCCTGTTCTTTGCGCCGGGCGAGTACGCGCTTCAAATTGATTTCGTCGTGTGGATGTTCTGGCAACTCCTTCGCGCCGCGAATGGCGAGTTGGATAAATTCGCTCGCAACGGAATCTGCGAGTGGATTGAGTTTGTAGAATGTGCGCTTGCCTTCGCGCCGCGCGGAAACCATCTCGCAGTCCGCGAGCAAACCAAGATGCGTGGAGATGCGCGACTGACCGAGGCGTGTGACTTCCTGGAGTTCGTTCACGGAAAGTTCATCGCGCTCCAGCAACGCGACGATGCGGATGCGTGTTGGATCGGACAGCGCGCGGAGGGATTTAAGTGTTGAGGACATTGTTTTTCCCTAGAGGCTGGTTGTTATCGTTAAAACGCGCGCGGCTTTTTGCATGGGCAAACTCTTACAGAACCAACCCCGTTCTTCAAGCACCCGTCTGGCAAACATTTTCAAAAATACCGTTTGACGGCTTGCTAGTATGGACGCATCATCACATCCAGATACGTCAATATGACATTGGCGACAACAACTAAAACGAGCTAAAAACAAATGAGCAACCGTTACATCTTCTCTTCAGAGTCCGTCGGCGAAGGCCATCCGGACAAAGTGGCTGATACAATTTCCGATGCCGTTCTCGACGCCTGCCTCGCGCAGGACAAGATGAGCCGCGTCGCCTGCGAAACTTATGTGAAGTCCAACATCGCCATCATCGGCGGTGAGATCACCACCAAGGCCAAGCTCGACTTCGTCAAGATCGCCCGCGACGCCATCCGTGAGATCGGTTACGTGAACGACGACGATGTGTTTCACGCGGACAAAGTTTTCGTCAACGTCATCGTGACGCAACAGTCCCCCGACATCGCGCAGGGCGTGGATGCGACGAAGGCCAAAGGCAAGAAGACTGCGAAGCAAGGCGCGGGCGACCAAGGTTTGATGTTCGGTTACGCGTGCAACGAAACCCGCGAACTCATGCCTGCCCCGATCATGTTCGCGCATCGTCTCGGTCGCGAGTTGACCAAGCTCCGCAAAGCGGGTGCTGCCCCGTGGTTGCGCCCCGATGCGAAGTCGCAGGTATCTGTCGTTTATGAAAATGACAAGCCCGTCGCGATTTCCAACGTCGTCATCTCCACGCAACACGCAGACACAATCAACGGGCGCGAAGTCACTCACGCGGAGATTGAAAAATTCTGCATCGAGAATGTGATCAAAAAAGTTCTTCCTAAGAATTTACTCACGCCGAAAACTGAATTTCTCATCAACCCCACCGGTCGTTTCGTCGTTGGTGGACCGCAGGGCGACACCGGCTTGACTGGTCGCAAGATCATCGTGGACACCTACGGCGGCATGGGCCGTCACGGCGGTGGCGCGTTCTCCGGTAAAGATCCGACGAAGGTTGACCGCAGTGCCGCTTACATGGGTCGCTGGGTCGCGAAGAACATTGTCTCGGCAGGCCTCGCCACGCGTTGCGAACTCCAGTTCGCCTACGCCATCGGCCATCCTGACCCGGTCAGCGTCCACGTCGAGACATTCGGCACGAACACGGTTTCCAACGATCGCATCATCAAAGCAGTCAATCGCGTGTTCAGCTTCCAACCGTCCGACATCATTGACCAGCTCGACCTGCGCCGTCCGATTTACAGCAAGACGACCAACTACGGTCACTTCGGCAAGAGCGACAAAGACCTGACGTGGGAAGCAACCGACAAAGTCGCCGCACTTAAAAAAGCAATTTAACAAACAACAAATCAAAAAATTATGGCTACAATAAAATTATCCCCTTCCCGCCGCACCATCGTGAAATCAAATGGAAACGGCCATTCAAAAGCTGTCTTAAATGAAGTCAGCGCCACCTTCGCCCAATACGCCGCGCAGACGCCTGCCGGCAAAGACTACATCGTCCGCGACTTCTCGCTGGCCGAATGGGGTCG
>CAMCWI010000282.1 GCA_945882065.1 Akkermansia muciniphila | reverse complement strand
GGCGATGACTGACAAACTTTCACTCGACTTGTTTCGCGCCGACAATCAGAGTCAATCGCCGTGACGCTGACCGACAAAATCAAAGCCGCCTGCGCTGCTCCGCGCACGCTGACGATCAAGCGCATCGTCGCCTCAGTTGCCATCGCACTGGTGGCGGATGGATTGCAAATCCCGTTTCAAGCCGTGCCGCTAGCGCCAGAGATCATTGATGTGATTGCAATGGCGTGTACGACGTGGTTACTCGGCTTTCACCTGCTGTTGCTGCCGACGTTCGCCGTGGAATTCATTCCCGTGATAGACATGCTGCCGACATGGACTGGTTGCGTGCTGGCTGTCATCGCGTTAAGGAAACGAAACAACCCGCCACCCACCACGCCACCGCTGATTGACACCTCGCAATAGCAGGCTTGTTTCTAACACGTCCACCTTCACCGCCCCGTCCGGCGCGGGGGGAAATTAGATGGGCGAAGGTGGCGTCGGACTCTCCACGTTCGAGACGGAAAGGGAGGAGTGGCAAAACAAAAAGCACGTCATTGCTGACGCGCCTGTGAAATGTTGCGAAGAAGGATTTTTAGTAGCGGTAATGTTCCGGCTTATACGGGCCTTCCACCGGCACGTTGAGGTAATCAGCCTGCGCTTTGGTCAGCTTGGTTAGCACCACGCCGATTTTTTCCAAGTGCAAACGCGCAACTTCTTCGTCGAGTTTCTTCGAGAGGCGATAGACGGTCTTCTCGTATTTGTCCTTGTTCGCCCAGAGATCAATCGCAGCGAGCGTCTGGTTCGTGAACGAGTTGCTCATCACGAAGCTCGGATGGCCGGTGGCGCAACCGAGGTTCACGAGACGGCCTTCGGCCAACAGGTAGATGCTCTTGTTGCCGGGCAGATAGTAGCGGTCGTATTGCGGCTTGATGTTCTCAACGCGCACGCCTTTGGCCTTCTTCATCGCGTCCACTTGGATCTCGTTGTCGAAGTGGCCGATGTTGCAGACGATGGCCTAATCTTTCATCGCGAGCATGTGCTTCAGGGTGATGATGTCGCAATTGCCAGTGGTGGTGACGTAAATGTCGCCGACGCCGAGCGTGAAAATGAATTTTCTTGAAACCGCGTGGCGACTTCGCTTCGATTAAGTTCAAATGAAGAAGCCCGCCCCCAACAAACTGAAACAGGCGATCATTGAAGCAGCCCGTGCAACGTACGTCGGATTGCGGAATGCGCATCCAAACGAAACCTTTTACTCCTTTGCCCTGTACATCAACGATGATGCGAATGACATCACAGCCAGTGCGAACACAGAAGAAGGTCTGCTCCGGCGAGCCAAGGAATACGAAAAGAAACAAAAGAAGGGGATCAAGAGGCATGCAAGCATCTTGCGCTGGAATCCAGAAGACTGGTCATATCATAGTGCTGGCGACGATCAATTCGAGGAGGCGCAGAAGTTATTGGGTACCTTGCCCCATATCGACGATCTGGATGAAGACGACTTTGCCAACGAGTTCGATAGCCGCCTTGCACTGTTCATCGAAGCGTTGAGGACATTGGATACAGAAGGGTTATTCGGGCGCGGTAAAGAGCGTCAAAAAATGACGCTGCTTGTTGCCGTGAGCGATCAAGAAACCAAACTCCTGCTTAAATGCGCCCAGCTACTCAATCCTTCAAATGTCTATAAAGATTTTGCCGAGGCGTTCCCCACCGAAACGGCAGGCAGATTCAAGGGCATTGGGTCGCGCAAAGTTTATGAAACCCAAGCCGCAGTCCTATCACGAAACGGCAAGCTGCTCGCGTGTCCAGGGGCGTCCACTGGAGGGATGCCTTACGTATTTGGCTTCGAGTTGCCAAGCCAGCGCGAAATTTTGAATTTATCGGTTCGTGACCTTGTCGGTCTTTCGGCTCTAGCCATAGCCCCTGATGGCACGAGCATTTTTGCCGGATGGCAATCCCTGTGTGGCGATGGGAAAGCGGGCATCCGTTGTTGGGACGTACAAAGTAAGAAGCTCAAATGGGATGTGAAATCTCACAAAAATTGGAATCTGGATGCTTCCCCACATGGTTCGCTCATCGCATCGGTTGACATCAACGGAACTATTTGTTTGTGGGATGTGCTTACAGGAAAATTGATCCTAAAAATGGCAGGACCTAATGGATTCTTCGCTCGAAGTATATGCTTCTCTCCCGACGGCAGCATTCTGGCGTCAGGCGGAAGCAAAGACGTCCAATTGTGGAATCCAACTTCAGGAAAAAAGGTTGGAACCATCGCGGATTCCGGGGAAGCACTCGCTTTTTCACCTGACGGTCAATTTCTGGCGATCGCAACCGGCGATTCTCGCAAAACCCGGGATGTCTCGATATGGGATGTAGCCCTCCGGAAGCAGATCGTCCGGTTAGATGCGGTCAAGAACTCAAGATTCAAAGTGCCGGTTGGCCCTAACAGTTATGAAAATGTCCGCGCGTCTGGCGTCGCCTTCTCTCCCGATGGACGATTGCTGGCTGTCGAACGGAGTTGGCGGGGATCAGTTGTGCTCTGGGATTGGAAAAAGAACAAAGAGTTGACTTGGATGAATCCAAATTACGAGTGCTTGAATGGCGTGGTTTTCCTTCCTGATGGGAAAACGATCGCAGTAGCTGGTCGTTCGATGAGCGGACCTCCACTGCTTCTCTGGGATATCTCTGAGGCAGTGAAATGAATGGTGCGCAGCAGAAAAGGCGAACGGTTTCCCGTTCGCCTTTCGTATTTCAGATTTGAGTTCGCTCAGTAGCGGTAATGCTCCGGCTTATACGGCCCTTCGACCGGCACGTTGAGGTAATCAGCCTGCGCTTTGGTCAGCTTGGTCAGCACGACGCCGATTTTTTCCAGGTGCAAACGCGCGACTTCTTCGTCGAGCTTCTTCGAGAGGCGATAGACGGACTTCTCGTATTTGTCTTTGTTCGCCCAGAGATCAATCGCGGCGAGCGTTTGGTTCGTGAATGAGTTGCTCATCACGAAGCTCGGATGGCCGGTGGCGCAACCGAGGTTCACGAGACGGCCTTCGGCCAACAGGTAGATGCTCTTGTTGCCGGGCAGATAGTAGCGGTCGTATTGCGGCTTGATGTTTTCAACGCGCACGCCTTTGACCTTCTTGAACGCGTCCACTTGGATCTCGTTGTCGAAGTGGCCGATGTTGCAGACGATGGCTTGATCCTTCATCGCGAGCATGTGCTGCACGGTGATGATGTCGCAGTTGCCGGTGGTGGTGACGTAGATGTCGGCGACGCCGAGTGTGCTTTCGATGGTGTTGACTTGGAAGCCTTCCATCGCGGCTTGCAGCGCGTTGATGGGATCAATTTCGGTGACGATCACGCGGCAACCATAGGCGCGAAGCGAAGCCGCACTGCCTTTGCCGACATCGCCGTAACCGCAGACGACGGCAACTTTGCCGGCGAGCATCACGTCGGTGGCGCGCTTGATGCCGTCGGCGAGGGATTCGCGGCAGCCATAGAGATTGTCGAACTTCGACTTGGTGACGGAGTCGTTCACGTTGATGGCGGGAACGAGCAACGTGCCCGCGTCCTTCATCTGATAGAGGCGATGCACACCGGTGGTCGTCTCTTCGGAAACGCCGCGCCAATCTTTGACGATCTTTGTCCACAGGCCGGGCTTCTCGGTCGCGAGTCGGCGCAACAGCGCTTTAATCACGGAAACTTCGTGGCTATCACTTTTGGGTGATTCGTAGGCCCACTTGCTGCCCTTTTCCAATTCATAACCTTTGTGGATGAGGAGCGTCACGTCGCCGCCGTCGTCAACGACGAGTTCCGGGCCTTTATCGCCAGGGAACAAAACTGCTTTGAGCGTGAGTTCCCAATATTCTTCGAGCGTCTCGCCCTTCCACGCGAACACGGGCGTGCCGGTCGCCGCGACGGCGGAGGCAGCATGGTCTTGCGTGGAGAAGATGTTGCACGAGGCCCATCGGACATTCGCGCCGAGGGCGACGAGTGTCTCGATGAGGACGGCGGTCTGAATCGTCATGTGCAACGAGCCGGTGATGCGCACGCCTTTGAGCGGCTTGGTCTTCGCGTATTTTTTTCGAACGGACATGAGGCCGGGCATTTCATGCTCGGCCACGTTGAGTTCTTTGCGACCCCATTCGGCCAGCGAGAAGTCGCGGACGATGTAGTCTTTGCCGGCAGGCGTCTGCGCGGCGTATTGGGCGAAGGTGGCGCTGACTTCATTTAAGACAGCTTTTGAATGGCCGTTTCCATTTGATTTCACGATGGTGCGGCGGGA
>CAMCWI010000281.1 GCA_945882065.1 Akkermansia muciniphila | reverse complement strand
AACATGTCGGGATTCTTGAGGACGTGACATTCATGATACCAACCGATGGTGCGTTGGATGGTCTCTTCAAACTGCCAACTCGGATACCACTTGAGCCACGCGCCGGCTTTTTCGATGGAGAGCGAGAGCAACGTGGCTTCGTGAACGCTGCCGGGCGTCGAGCCGTCAGTCCATTGGCCGGGCCAATGTCGCAACACCTCTTCGACGAGGCGACGCACAGGTTGGCGCGAGCTGGGTTCGGGTCCGAAATTGAACGGTGATGCGAGCCGGGAGGTTTTGCCTTCTTTCGCGAGTTGCGCGCCAAGCCATAGATAACCGCTCAGACATTCCAGCACATGTTGCCACGGGCGCACGGCGACGGGATTGCGGACGAGGATGGATTTTTCGTCCTGCAACGCGCGGATGCAATCCGGCACGATGCGATCCGCCGCGTAATCACCGCCACCGATGACATTGCCTGCGCGCACAGTGACGACCGGACCCAGCGCGGGATTCGGCAGAAAGAAGGAGCGATTCCACGCCGCGACGACGAGTTCCGCTGCGCCCTTGCTCATCGAGTAAATGTCATGGCCGCCCATCGGATCGTTTTCGCGATAGGCGAATTCCCACTCGCGATTCTCGTAACATTTGTCGCTCGTGACGCAGACGGTGATACAATGGATCGTCGCGAGGCGGATCGCTTCGAGCAGATGCGCGGTGCCGTTGACGTTGGTGTCGAGCGTGGAGAGCGGTTCGGTGTAGGAGAGGCGGACGATGGGTTGCGCGGCGAGATGGAAAACGATTTCCGGTTGGACTTCCTTCATCGCGGCGGCGAGAGCTTTTGCATCGCGGATGTCGCACATAATCTCGCGCTCGAACGTGCCGGGCTGGATGATCGCATGGAGATTGGGATCCGTCGGCGCGGGGAGCGCGAGGCCGGTGACGCGAGCGCCAAGCTTCTTGAGCCAGAGTGAGAGCCATGCGCCTTTGAAACCGGTGTGGCCGGTGACGAGGACGCGTCGGTTGGTGTAGTAGCCGCCGAACATCACCAGACTTTCCACGGCGCTTTGCCGCTGTTCCAGAGGTTGGTCAGCAGTTGCTGCTCGCGGAACGTATCCATGCACTGCCAAAAACCGGAGTGTTGATAGGCGACAAGCTGTTTTTCTGTCGCGAGCGTATTGAGCGGTTCGTTCTCGAAGACGCAGGTGTCGTCGCCGAGATAATTCTTGATGCGCCGATCCACCACGAAGAATCCGCCGTTGATGAAACCGGTCTGGCGCTCTGGCTTTTCCTTGAACGCGGTAACTTTGCCGTCGGCGATTTCTAGATCACCGAAGCGACCGGGCGGTTGCACGGCGGTCATGGTGATGATTTTTTTCTGCTTCTGATGAAACTTGATCGAAGCGTTGATATCGCTGTCGGTGACGCCGTCGCCGTAGGTGAGCAGGAAGGTTTCGTCCTTGATGTAGGGCAACACGCGACGCAGACGACCGCCGGTCATGGTGTTCTGGCCGGTGTCAATCATCGTCACCATCCAGTCTTCCTCGGTGTGCTTGTTGTGATATTTGATCTGAGGCTTCGCGCCGAGGCTGAGCGTCACATCGCTGGTGTTCCAATGATAGTTGCGGAAGTAATCCTTGATGGCCTCGCCCTTGTAACCGAGGCAAAGGATGAATTCCTTGTGCCCGTAGTGAGCGTAGGTCTTCATGATGTGCCAGAGGATCGGACGTTCGCCGACTGGCACCATGGGTTTGGGCCGGAATTCCGTCTCTTCGCGCAGACGCGTTCCGAGGCCACCACAAAAAATAACGACTTTCATTTGTGGGCGATTAAATAACCGTGAGCCGCTTGAAAGTCGAGTCGGGAGTAACAATCGCGCAAGGCAGACGCATCTAAATTTGCTTGGGGATTGGTGATTTCATTAATACTGCGGCTTTAGCTCGATGGAATAGCGTGCGAACCATTGTGAAAACCGTTTCAAAGGTTTCACTTGCCGCACCCGCAGACCGATTCTTGATCACCAGAAATCTTTTTCCAGAGCCGCCTTCGGAAAGAATTATCCTGAACTCAAAAACTGAATGGGAAACACACGCGTCACTCTTTTCGAGCGATGAGCAATAGTTCATCCCCGGCATCCGGATTGGACCGCAACATCAAACGCTCGCGTAACTGGTAAATGATGCCGTAGATGAGTGCAGACGGCTTGCCCAAGTCTGCCAAATTCGCCTGATCCGTCCGCTGCAACTGACGACTCATCGAACCATAGACCCAGCACGTCCGCACGGTAGTTTCGAGTCTTGAAATTCTGAAACCCTCGCGTTCGGCGACCTTACCAAGCGTCTTTCGGCTGAACAGCACAAGGTGACGCGGCGGATCAAGGTTGAACCAGTTCTTGCCGAAGCGTGCGTGCCCCCAGCTCTCGATATTGGGGGTGAGCACGACCAGCACGCCACCGGGTTTGAGTACGCGATAAGACTCACGCAGCAACGCCGCAGGGTCATGGACATGTTCAATGACATGCGCCATGTGGACGGCATCGAAATGGTTGGCGGGATATTTTTGTCCGTGCAAGGTGCCGAGATCCACGCGCACGCCGCGCGCTTCCGCAGCCTTCACCGCCTTGGGATCAATTTCCTGTCCGCGCACCTCCCATCCCATGTCCTGCATACGCTTCAGCACCACTCCAGCACCACAGCCTACTTCCAACAGGCGGGAGGGTTGCTCCGGAGCGGGCAGATACATCGCTCCCGCGTCCAGTTCTGCCCGGCCTCCCGGGTGCACCAGTGCCAGAGGCCAAAGCAACGAGGTCCAAGCGGGGCCGGTGCCGCGCTTGTATCCGAAGCGATGTCGGAGGTAACTTTTCCAAACTCCCCAGCAAACATTGTTCACCAATCCAGCCAGCGGCTTCGGTTGGTCATGCGTGTAATACGTCTCGTAAACTTTTCCGATGTCTTCCTCCGTCGGCACCGGATCAAGCCACACCAAGCCGCACGCCGGTTTGGGACATTTGCGCTGACTCCAAACTCCCGGAGCACTGAAACCCCGGGAGCGACATCCTTCATAAAGCAAGCTTCCGGGCGTGCCGCAGACGCGGCAGTTCGTTATCGGGCGCGTGGCGATGGATGGTTCGCTTTCGGTTGTCATGTTTCAGCCTGGTATTCTGTGGTCGCAAGCGTTAGCCCGCGCAGTGATGCTGGTGGCTGGGGTCACCCGTAAATATTCTTCGGATGTTTCTTGCGACCGCCGAGCGTGTACACCAGAACATCGCGGGCGTGGACAACTACCTGCGCCATGTACCACGCCAGCGGCCCGCTGATTTCCCGCGCCGCCTGTGCAATCTGCCGAGAGTAGGCGGGATTACCCTGCTCACGAAAACGCTTGGCCTTGATGCCGGAACGAACTCCGAACAACCCCTTGAGCTTGAATTGCCGCACAAAACCTCCCGGCGACTCGCGCAGTTTTTCTATCGCCTGTATGACTCGCCACTCGTCCAGCACGAGCGACTGGAGTTCCGGCGCAAAGTTCGAGGTAGTGTTCGAGCCGTGCCAGCGATACTGCGCCAGCGGCTGATGCACGCGCACGATTTTTTTGCAGTGTTTCCCAAATTCAGCCCAGAACATCATGTCCGCGAGGATGGGCAGGTCCATCCAGAAACGACAGGGTGCTTTCAGAAAATTAGTTTTCATCAAGGTGCCGCTGAAGGCTTGATTCGCGATCTCGGATTTCTCCCGTAGAAAATTTGCTTTGCTTTGCACCTCAATCTCGCCCGTGATCTTGGCGGAAAGACTCAATTGCCGATTGTTCTCATCTACCCGCTCGTCTAGGACGTAACCCAGACCGAACCCTTTGCAGTCATCCAGCGCACGCGTCAACGTGGCGTAGTATTCCGGGGACACCATGTCATCGGCGCAGATCAAATGGAGATATTCCGTTTCCGACGCGAATTCGAGTCCGCGATTGCAGTTCCCGAAGCATCCAAGGTTCGCCTCGTGCTGTCGCCATTCAACTTTGATCGGCTTGAACTCCTTGACCAACCGCTCAGTGTTGTCCGTCGAGCGATTGTCCTGCACGATCACACGATCCGGCCGCAACGTCTGGTCAGCCAGCGATTGGAGCGTCTGAATGATGAACGCCTCGCCGTTGTAAACCGGGATGACAGTGATGATCTTTGATTTCATCTGACTCATGTTAGGCGGCGACCAACCCGATCACGAAAGAATTTTTCAAGTGGCATTTGTGGGCGATTAAATAACCATGCACCGCACTAAAGTCGAGCGGGGAGTAATCCC
>CAMCWI010000280.1 GCA_945882065.1 Akkermansia muciniphila | reverse complement strand
AGCACCTCATCCGATCCGTTGCCCACGATGATGTTCTCCGGCTTGCAGCGGTGCAGCTTGGCCAGTTTCTCGCGTAATCGTTCTGCCGAGGGGTTCGGATACAATCGCAACCGTCCATCCACAGCGGCTTTGACCGTTCGCAAGACGCGCGGCGATGGCGGATACGGATTCTCGTTCGTGTTGAGCTTGATGAGGCCTTTGATCTTGGGCTGTTCGCCAGGGACGTAGGCGTGCAGATCGTGGACGAGCGGGCGGATCAAGTTCTTAGGACGAATGACAGTCATCGCGAACATTTCAGGAGAAACGCGGACGAATGTCGAGTTTGGGAAATCAGGCGGAGTGTGCCCGTCCTCGGGCGCAGCGATAAACGAAGCGCGCGAGGTGTGACATTTTTGGATGCGCTCGGATTGTTCACGTTGCTGCGTCGGAGGACAGGCGCACTCCGTCCGAAATCGAGGACGATCCGCTTCATTCACGCACAATATCTTCTCTCGGCAGGTTTAATTCTTTGACCCTCATCGCAACTTTTTCTAGCCTCCGGCGTTCAGTCTTTCGTACGACGACTAAATTACATGGCGTTTAACTCTGTCAAAATCCTGTTTGCCTCCGTGCTCGGAGTGATGCCCGACCAATATGAGGAAGTGCAAAAGGCGTGGCGCGTCGCCGTGGAAAATGGATCGCAGGATTCGTTTCTCTCCTTTCTCGCCCGCGAACTTGGTTTGCCAGAGGACACTTTTCTCCAACGTCTCGCCGCAGGATTGAACTGGCCGTTCCTCGATCTGACCAAGCTCGCGCCCGAAAACGAGGTGCGCCTGAAGATTTCCACCAAGGTCGCCTTTCAATACAGCGTCCTGCCCACCGCGCTCAAAGACGGCATCGTGCAGGTGGCTGTGAGCAATCCCTTCGATACCGCCATGCTCAACGCCGTGCGTTTCGATGCGCATGGCCCGGTGCAATTCGCGCTCGCGCCCAAGGCCGAGATCGAGAAGGCGCTCAAGAAGTATTACGGTGTCGGCGCAGAAACCCTCGACGAGATGGGCGAGGAAATGCCGCTCGATCTCGATTTGCCGACGGACAAGGAGATCACCGAGGACGATCAGGAGGCGAGCGTCATCAAGTTCGTCAACCAGGTCATCTGGGAAGCTCACAAGGAGCGCGCCACGGACATTCACCTTGAACCCCAGGAGGACGAGCTCCGCATCCGCTACCGCATTGACGGCATTCTGCATCAAACGCCGATGCCGCCCCAGTTGAAACGCTTTCAGGCCGCGCTGATTTCCCGCATCAAGGTAATGAGCGGGATGAACATCTCCGAAAAGCGTCTCCCCCAGGACGGACGCATCAACGTCCGCATCAAGGGCGAGGAAATTGACATCCGCGTTTCCACCGTGCCCACGGTCTATGGCGAATCTGTTTCGCTCCGCTTGCTTTCGCGCGGCAAAATCTTCATGAGCCTCGACAAGCTCGGATTTGCGCCGCAAGACGAGGCCGCCATCCGCGAGATCATCGTCAAACCTCACGGCATTCTGCTCGTCACCGGCCCGACGGGTTCAGGAAAATCCACGTCGCTCTACGCGATGCTCTCGACGATCAATTCGATCCAGAAACGCATCATCACGATTGAAGAGCCTGTCGAATACGAACTCAAAGGCATCAATCAGATCGCGGTTCGCCCCGAGATCGGGCTGACGTTCGCGATGGGTTTGCGCCACATCCTGCGCCAAGACCCGAACGTGATCATGGTCGGCGAAATCCGCGACTTGGAGACGGCGGAGATCGCCATCCGCGCCGCGCTCACGGGTCACTTGGTGTTCTCCACGCTGCACACCAACGACGCGCCCAGCGCGTTCACGCGTTTGATTGACATGGGCATCGAGCCGTTCCTCGTGGCGTCTTCGGTTGAAGGCATCATGGCGCAACGCCTCGTCCGCACGATTTGCAAGCACTGCAAGACCGAGCAAAAAGTCGAGCGCAGCTATCTCAAGAAGATTGGTTTCCCGGAAGCGGACATGGACTCCACCACCTTCATGCGCGGCGCGGGCTGCGAAGCGTGCCGACAGCAAGGCTATCAAGGCCGTCTCGCGATCTACGAACTGCTGGTGTTGAATGAAGCCCTGCGCCCGATGGTGTTGAGCCGCGCCGCATCCTCCACCATCGCGCAACGCGCCATCGAAGGCGGCATGAGAACTTTGCGCGACGATGGATGGAACAAAGTTCGCAACGGTATCACGACCATCGAGGAAATCCTGCGCGTCACGCAGATCGAAGAACATCTCGATGCGCTCGGCAACAATGAGAAAACCGGTATCTGGACCAAGAGCCAACAGACATGAGCAAGTCCCGCGTCCAATCATGCAATGTCCTGCGAAGCGTCGGCGATGACCGTCATCTCTGGCAATTCAGCACACAAGGCGATGTCGCGCTGAAGAGCGAAGTGTCCTCCTCTGCCGGTGAATCCCTCCCTCAGCACATCTCGCAGAAAAACTGGCATCAACTCTGGCAGCCACGCCTGAATATCGCGTGGTTGCCGCCCGAAGCGGTTTTCTTCCGCGTGGTTCATCTTCCGCAGAGCAACTTTGCCGAGACGCTCTCGATGGTGGAGTTGCAGTTGGAAAAACTGTCGCCCATCCCCGTTGGTCAAGCCGTCTGGAGCGTTCATCCCATGCCGCCGCAACCCGGCGCAGCAGCGGATGAACTCCAGACGCTCGTCATCGTTTTCGCTGAACGCAAGCATGTGGAAGAACACCTCGGCGTGCTGGAGGGCGAGGGTTATCTCGCAGACCGCATCGAGTTGCAGGCGTTGGATGAGATCGCCGCCGCCAAAGTCACGGACAATGGCGCGTGGATTTATCCCGGACTCGCCGGCGGGCCGAGCACCGCACTCGTCGCGTGGTGGTATGGCAACAAACTTCAGACACTGAACAGCCTCATCCTCCCGGACACAGCCGACCGCGCGGATGCGCTCAAGGAACAACTCTCGCAGATGGCGTGGGCGGGTGAAATGGAAGGCTGGTTGACTGCGTTGCCGAGTTGGACGCTCGTGGCCGATGACGAATCCGTCGCGCAATGGGAAGCTCCACTGCGTCGCGGTCTGGACGCAACCATCCATCTCGTCAAGCCGGTCAAGCCCGCCGAACTCGCCGCACTCACCGCCAAGCGCGCTGCGTCGTCCGACGGCAAAGCCAATCTTATTCCGGCGGAATTTGCCACGCGCTATCGCAACCAATTTATTGATCGCATCTGGATACGTGGTGCGCTGGCGGTTGTGGCGTTGTATCTCATCGGCTTGGCGATCTACTTCAGCATCGTTGGCTTTCAGGATTATCGCGTGGGTCAGGTCGAATCCAAGATTGCGGGAATCGGCGAGGATTACACCAACACCATCCAGTTGCGCGAACGCCATGCCGTTTTGAAGACGCGCAAGGAACTCAAGTTCGCCGCGTTGGATTGCTGGAAAACGCTCTCCGAAAATCAGCCTGAAACCGTCACGTTGGAAACCTTCGGCTTCTCGGATGGACGCAAGCTTGTCCTCAACGGCACCGCGCCGCAGGAGAACAACAGCGACGTGCTCAAGATGTATGCAGACATGCGCAAGGCCACCGTCAACGGCCAACCCATGTTTGATTTCACCAAAGGCAAGGAGCCGGAGCTGCGGCTCGGCCCCGGCGGCACGATCGTGAACTGGAACTTTACCCTAGAACTCAAACGAACGGAGAGCGAGTGAAAGACCTGATCACAAAATTCAGCGCCTACTTCTCACGCCTCAGTCCCGTGGAGCGGTTTTTCATCGCGGGCGCGATCCTCTGTTTGTTCGTCGTTATCAATCTCGTGTTCGTGTTCCCGAAATTCGGCAAGCTCAAGGGAATTGAACGCCGGGATCGCGACGCGAAAGCAAAACTTAATCTCTACGAGAAGGAGATCGCGCAGACGGATTTCTACCGAACCAACATCACCATCCTTGAAGGCGATGGCGCGTCTGTGCCGCTCGAAGATCAGGGCGTGAGCTTCCTGCAAGCGATTCAAAGTGAAGCCGTGAAAAGCGGCGTCATCGTGCAGGCCAATAATCGCCAGCCCGAACGCACGAACCAGTTCTTCCTCGAACGCAGGCAATCTCTCACCACGTTGTCGGAAGAAAGTCAGCTTGTAGATTTCCTCTACAACCTCGGCACAGGCTCGGCACAAACCCGTGTTCACGCCATTTCCATCCGACCCGATCCCTCGCGCACCAAACTCAACGCCACCATCACACTCGTGGCGAGCTTCCAGAAAAAGCCACCAACCAGAACCGCATCCGCTCC
>CAMCWI010000279.1 GCA_945882065.1 Akkermansia muciniphila | reverse complement strand
CATTTCCGGCCCGACAACCGGCCCCGAAGGCTCGCTCGAACACAGAGTAAATGACTTAGAACTCCTGACAATTGTTCCCACCCTCGTCCGCCCTGTTCATCCGCTGAAAGATTTCCTTGCGCTCCAGCACCTGACGCGACTGCTCAAAGAGCAAAAGCCCGACATCGTTCACACACACAGCGGTAAAGCCGGAATCCTCGGACGCATCGCCGCTGCACGCGCCAAAGCTCCCGTCATCATCCACCACATCCACGGCCCATCCTTCGGCCCGTTTCAGGGAAACATTGCCAACACCGTCTTCACCTCCGCCGAGCGTTACGCTGCGAAGTTCACCACCCACTTCCTCTGCTCCGCCGACGCGATGACCCGGATCTATCTCGCCGCAGGCATCGGCAAACCGGAGAATTACACCCGCATCTTCAGTGGATTCCAAGTTGAACCCTTTGCCAACGCCACTAACGATCCGCTCCTGCGCGACCAACTCCGCATTCCGCGCGACGCCTTTCTCATCGGCAAGATCGCGCGACTGTTCCCGCTCAAAGGCCACGACGATTTGCTCGCCGTCCTGAAACGTATCCTCCCCGAATGTCCGCAAGCGCACGTTCTCTTCGTCGGCGACGGCTCACTCCGCCCGCACATCGAACAACGCGTTCTCGAACTCGACCTCACCAACAAAGTTACTTTCACCGGCCTCGTTACGCCGGATGAAGTCCCGCGCTATGTCGGCATCATGGATTGCCTTGCGCACCTCTCCACCCGCGAAGCTCTCTCACGCGCCTTGCCACAGGCACTGGCTGCGGGAAAACCTGTCGTCTCCTACGACTTCGACGGTGCGGATGAAATTTGCCTAGATAACCAAACTGGATTCCTCATCAAGCAATGCCACGAGAATGCTGTCGCCGAACGAATCCTCCTCCTCGCGCGTGATCCAAAACTCCGCGCCGAACTCGGCCAACGCGGCCAAGCCTATGTCCGCGCCAACTTCGGCGTCGAACAAATGGTGGACAAGATTTACGCGGTGTACGTCAAAAGCCAACGGAGCGCCGGTCTGTGACCGGCTTTGGGTGTTCGTATTGCGACTCGCGCCAAATCATACTTGCTCTCCGCACTTCACGGTTTTCCCACACGTTAAGCCGACGGAACGTCGGCGCTCCTCGGCAGTTTCAACACACCATACTCATCTCGAAATCTTGCGCTGCTCCACGGCCATTCCTTCGCGTCCAACACCAGCCGGGCTTTCGTTGGGTTGTTCTCAATGTAACGAATGGCTGTTTGCCGATGCTTTTCGTCTTCGATAGCTGTATCCAGATATTCCCGTTCCCAGAACGCGCCTTGTCGCTTCAATAGCTTGTTCGCTTTCTTGCACACAAAATCTTTCCAGCTTTTAATCACCTCACCCATCGGCACGTCCCAGATTTCCACCAACACATGCAGATGGTTTGGCATCACCACCCATGCGGCCAGCCGATACCGCTCGCCGTCGAAGAATCGCAACGCGCCTTCTGCAAGTTCAGCGATGGCAGGTTGTCTCAACCAACACTCGCCCATGCCGCGATCCAGACAGGATTCCAGCCGCCGCCGCCGTTCACGCCCTGCATCCGCCATCAACGGAGCACCAGTCTGTGACTGGCTTTGGGCGTGGATTGGCGAGGTGCGTCCGACATCACCTTGCGCGTTTGAAGCTGGCTGTTCGTTGTTCGCGTTAAGCCGACGAAACGTCGGCGCTCCTTCAGACGGAGCGCCAGTCTGTGACTGGCTTTGGGCATGGATTGGTGAAGGGCGTTCAAGATCTGCTTGTGAATTTGTCGCCTGCTGTTGCTCGCTCGCGGTAAGCCGACGGAACGTCGGCGCTCCTGCCGATAGCTCGTTTTCAATACGCAATAAGTGTTCCCACTCGGCGCGGCGGCTGGCGGGGAGGGAATCCATGAGACGCAACGTGATGAACTGGGTGATCCACGGCGCGTCGTAGTGGGGAATGTAACCGCGTTGATGCCAGCCGAGGAAGCCGCGCGCCTTGGCTTCGGGTTCGAGCGGGATGGCCCATGCTTGTTTGCCTTCCACGAGCTTTTGCAAGCCGGGGTTGTAAGGTGGCGTGGAACGCTGCGGACGCGGCGACGAAGGAGCGCCGGTCTGTGACCGGCTTTGTGCTTTCGAGTTACCTTTCACGCGATTTTGTTTTTGATTTTCGTGCATCGCTGGTTTGCGTAGGCGTAAAGCCGACGAAACGTCGGCGCTCCTCTGAGGGAGCGCCGATCTTTGATCGGCTTTGTGCCTTCGAGTTGCTCTTCGCGTTCATCGTCGCTTTGGCTGTGTGCCTTTAAGTTGCGTTGTGGGCGATGACTTTATGGTAAGCGAACATCGTTGGGTTGCGCGAGCCATAAGCCGACGAAACGTCGGTGCTCCTCTGAGGGAGCGCCGATCTGCGATCGGCTTTGCGGATTCACACCGCATGTCGCGTTCGTCTTGAAATTGATCATCGCAAAACTTTGCGCACACAAAGCCGATCAAAGATCGGCGCTCCTGCTGCGTCCCTCGCTACGACTCTCCTGTTCCTGCTCTTACTGACCTGGGGGCAGGACTGAGCGGAAACCTAAGTAGTGGCTACTGCCCGTCGGGGAGCTGCTGCTGCGGAACGCCGCCCGGCAGCCGAACGCGCTGTTGCTCCAACTGCCGCCCCGAGCCACGTGGTTCGAGCCTGGCACGGGTCCACGCGGGTCGGTTTGCGATGCGCTACCGTAACTTCCATACCAATCCCAACACCACTCCCACACATTCCCAGCCATGTCGTAAAGCCCGTAGCCGTTCGGAGAGAAGTAACCGACTGGACTTGTGTAGGGAAAGCCGCCAGTCGTAAACGTCGGATGATAAGACGTTGGATAACTCAAGTTGTAGGGATAACTGCTCCCAGCATGGTAGTTCGCCTGACCGTGCGAAATCGTTTCAACATTCGACCACGGAAACCGATGCCCGCTGCTCCCGCCACGCGCCGCCTTCTCCCACTCAGACTCCGTCGGTAACCGATACCCAAAACTCCAGTTCACGTAAGGAGCCACCTGCCCACTCCGATAGAGCACACTCAACCCCGCATCCGTGTAATACGCTGGCACCTTGCCCTCCTTCTCGCTCCGCGCATTACACCACTTCACCACATCATACCAACTCACCGTCTGCAAAGGATGATTCGCCGCTTTGCCCAATCCCGCATTGTCAAAACTATACCCATGCGTGATCGCCCATTGATAAACATCATCCCACAACGCCTTCGTCACTTCGTATCTGTCCATGTAAAACGCGGAGCCATAAACGGAATGCAGGGGAAGCGCATTGGCATCGCCATCCAAGCTGTCCCCCATCGTGAAACTGCCGGCGGGAATCAGAGCCATGCCAGCGGGCGGGTTAAGATCAATAACCCGGTTGGTGGTGATGCCATTGGTGGCAGGCGTCTGGACATAGTCCACCCAATTGCTTGCGCCGCCCAGCGCCGTCGCCGTCTGGATGATAAAGGTCGTGTTGGTCGGCGTGTTGATCCAGACCAGCGTGCCGTCCGGGCGGAACTCCGTGAGCGTCGTCGCCACCGGGCCGGCTACGCGGAAGAACCGGGCGTCCTGCGCGAGTGAACCCAATGTGGCGGTGACCAGTCCCGCACTGAGAACCAGGGCGCGGAATATCCCGGAAGAAAGGTCGGTTGTTTTTGTTTTCATAGATATGACCGTTGTTCTGATTGAATGAAACTGTTGTAGCAGACGAGGAAAAGCGTGCCCACGGCTGTTTATACGGAGCGCCAAGGAGCGAAGTCTCCCGATGAGCGCCGGCTTGCAGCCGGCTTTGGACGCTCACACGGAAACGGGCCTGACGTGCTGGCCTCGCTTCGATCATCGCTACTCGTGCCGCAGCGCAAAGCCGGTCAAAGACCGGTGCTCCGCTTGAGAGAAGTGCCGGCTTTGGGTAGGCGAGCGACAGTTGATTCACACACCGTATTGCTTGATAGGACGTCGCGGGCTTGCCACACACAAAGCCGACGAAACGTCGGCGCTCCTTACGCGAGCAAATCCTTTGAACTATTTTCGGGCTTTGGCAGACTGCGCCCGCCATGCGCGCCCTGAACTTCCCCTTCAACGTCTATCTCGCGGCCTTTCTTGGCGCGCTCGTGACGGCGTTCCTCGCGTTGCCGCTGTGGCGGGCTTGGTGTGTCCGCATCGGATTGGTGGATGATCCCGGTCATCGCAAAATCCATGATACACCCATCCCGCTCGCAGGCGGGCTTGCCGTGCTGACGGGTTTGCTTGTGCCGCTCGTCATCGCGA
>CAMCWI010000278.1 GCA_945882065.1 Akkermansia muciniphila | reverse complement strand
GCCGGATGGTCGCGCAGAAAATAGCGGATGGAAGTTTTGAGGCCGCTGAAACTGAAGTCGTCGTTGGTGTCGTTGAGCAACGGGCGCGGGAAGTTGTAGGCTTTTGGATTTCCTTGTTCGGCCAGCCGATCAATCACTGGGCCGGCGGGGTAGGGGAGGCCCATGAGTTTTCCAGCCTTGTCAAAGCATTCGCCCGCAGCGTCATCAATCGTTCCGCCAAGAACGCGATGTTTCAGCTCGGATTCAACATGAACCAGCATCGTGTGACCGCCGCTGACGATGAGCGAGACGTTGGGGTGAAATTGCTCAAACTCGGCGCGCGGTGGGTTGCCGGAAATCCACGGCGAGTAGAGATGCGCTTCGTGATGATGGATGCCGATGAAAGGTTTTCGCAGCGCGAAGGCAAGGGCTTGCCCCGCTTTGAAACCGACGAGCAGCGCGGTGGGCAATCCCGGCCCTTGCGTGGCGGCGACGGCATCCAGTTGCCCGGCGGTCACGCTAGCTTGACTCAAAGCGGAGTGCGCAACAGGCTGGAAGTTCCTTAGATGTTCGCGCGCCGCGAGTTCGGGGACGACGCCGCCATACTCGGCGTGCATCTGGATTTGCGACGAAACCACGGAGGAGCAAACCATGCCATCGCGCACGACGGCGGCACTGGTTTCATCACAGGAAGTTTCGAGCGCGAGCAACAACACGTGCGCAGGGTAAGGGGAAACCTTGCGGAATCAATTCCGATCAAACCGCGAGGCGATCTTGCCGGACTTGGCTTTGCTTTCGGAAGCAGGAGCGCGCTCGGCGAAAAGGGTGACGCCTTTAAGCACGTCCATCGCGCGTTCGAGTTGGGGATCGCGGGCGTTGCGGACGAGGTTGCGATCTTTTTCGTCAACGGATTCAACGCCACCTGGCGTGACCTTGAGCCGGGCAAGGCGTTCTTCTTCATCGCTCATGGGAACAATGATGTCAGGCGTGATGCCGTGCTCGTGAATGACTTTGTGGCTGGGCGTGTAGTATTTGGAAGTGGTGAGGCGCAAGGCAGAGCCGCCTTCCAACGGCATGATTTCCTGCACTGAACCTTTGCCGAACGTTTTTTCACCGATGATGATGGCTTTGTTTTTGCCGAGAGAAGCGCAGTCTTGCAAGCAACCGGAAACAATTTCTGACGCGCTGGCACTGCCGTAATTGACGAGGACAACCATCGGCATGTCACGGAATTCGCCGTTGCGACCGGTGACTTTGCGCTCGGTGTTCTTGTTCGCGCTGCGGCCTTCTGTGGTCACGACGAGTTGATTGCGCGGGAGGAAACGTTCGCAAACTTCCACGGCTTGATCGAGCAAGCCGCCGGGGTTGCCGCGCAGATCGAGGATGAGCGATTGCATTCCCGCGGCTTTCATCTTTTTCAACGCGGCATCCAGTTCGATGCTGGTGCGTTCGCCGAACTGGGTGAGTTTCACGTAACCGATCTTGTGATCGAGCAACGGAAATTCTTTTTTACCATTCACATCTTTGGCCATGTCCACCTTGATGATGGCGCGAGTGAGTTTGTATTCCTTCGTCTCTTTGGAAGACGGACGTTGCATCGTGAGTGTCACGTCGGTGTCGGGTTCGCCGCGAAGAAGTTTCACCGCGTCTTCAACAGACATTTTTTCCGCGCTCTTGCCATCAATCTTCATGAGGCGATCTCCGGCAAGAATTCCTGCGCGGTAACCAGGCGTGTCTTCGATGGGCGTGACGACTGTGACGTAGCTGTCGCGGATCTGAATGACGATGCCGAGGCCGCCGAATTGTCCCTGCGTATCGTTCTGGAGTTCCTTGTAGCGTTCGGGATCGAGGAATTCGCTGTGAGGATCAAGCGTGTCCACCATGCCGCGCAATGCGCCATGCACGAGTTGTTGATAGGTGAGGTTCGTTCCGTCCACGTAATCGCGGCGGACTTTTTCCATGACGAACGAGAACAATTCGAGATTCGGATACGGCGAATCCTTTTCTGCTGCTGACGCTGTGGCGAAATAAACCCGCGCGCCGAGGAGCAGATTCAGAGCGAGCACCGTAGTGACCAGTCCGTAAATAAAGCGTTGTTTCATATCGCTGAAAGTTTCGTTACACCCGACAATAGAATCGCGCGGCACGAATGGCAAGGTGCGGTGCGGATGTTTGATGCGAATTGGTAGTTCAACCGGGACAGGTATGGGATTGCGGCTGTGAAGCTGGCCAAGAGTTGAATGGGGATTGCCCGGAAGCCCTAAACATGGCAGTCTGCGCCCTCACGAAACAAAAATTTATCAATCATGCACACACACAAACGTATTGTTGAAAAAACTCCGTCCACGAAGAAGGACGACTTGATCGTCATTACTGGAGCGGGCGGTTTCATTGGAGGCAACCTCGCGTTGCACTTCACTAAAAAGGGATTCACCAACATCCGCGCCGTGGATAAGAAGCCGATCTACGAGTGGTATCTCACCGTGCCCGGCGTCGAGAATCTCTGTCTCGACGTGAGCAGTGAAGAGAATTGCCATCGCGTCTGCCAAGGTGCGGTTGAAGTCTATAACCTCGCTGCCGACATGGGCGGCATGGGTTTCATCGAAAAATTCCGAGTCGAGTGCCTGCGCTCCATTCTCATCAACACGCACATGGTTGAAGCCGCTTACAAGGCGGGCACGCGCCGCTACTTCTATTCCTCGTCCGCATGCGCCTACAACACGGACTTGCAGAAAGACCCGAAGGTTCGCGCGCTCAAAGAATCCGATGCTTACCCGGCGATGGCCGAGCGTGGTTACGGTTGGGAGAAGCTCGTCAGCGAAATGTTCTGCGAAGAATACTGGCACGAACGCGGCATGAAGACGTTCATCGCGCGCTTCCACAATGTCTATGGTCCGAATGGTACCTGGGACGGTGGACGCGAGAAAGCTCCCGCTGCCATGTGCCGCAAAGTTATCGAGGCGATCGATAAAAAAGATTTGAGCATCAACATCTGGGGCAACGGCGAGCAGACCCGGAGCTTCATGTATATTGATGATTGCGTGAAGGGCATTGACATGATCACGCACTGCGACGACCTCATCGCCACGCCGATCAATCTGGGTTCGAGCGAACTCGTCTCCATCAACACGCTCGTCAGCAAGGTCGAGAAAATCGCCGATGTGAAATTGAAGCGCAGCTACAAACTCGATGCACCCCTCGGTGTGGCCGGTCGCAACTCCGATAACACATTCATCAAAAAAGTCCTCAAGTGGGAGCCCAACACCACGCTCGATAAGGGGCTTGCCGCCACCTACGGGTGGATCAAAGAGCAGTACAGTGCCAAGAAAGCTGGCAAGCGTATCGGTATCGGCTAATCCTCAAGATCTAGTCTAATCACCAAAACGCGGCTGAGACAACATCACCAGCCGCGTTTTCTTTTTCCTCAAGCCACCACGATGTTTACCATCTTCTTCGGCACGATGATGACTTTCTTGATCGTCTTGCCTTCGAGGAACGGTTGCACTTTTTCTGCTGACTTCGCGAGGGCTTCGAGCGTGGCGTTGTCGGCGTCCACGGCGACTTTGATTACATCGCGCATTTTGCCGTTCACGGAGACGGGGATTTCGATCTCGCTCTCGACAAGCAGCGTCGAATCAAACTTCGGCCAGGCTGAATACGGCAGGCTTGCTGATGGCTGAGAGTTGACAGACGACAGCTTTGCCCACAATTCTTCGGCCAGATGCGGCGCGAACGGCGCGAGCAGTTGGAGAAAAGTTTTCAACACGCTGACGGGTTTGGTTTCCCACGTCATCGCGTCGTTGATGAAGACCATCATCGCGGAGATGGCGGTGTTGAAGCGCATGCCGTCCAGGTCTTCGGTGACTTTCTTGATGCAGGCGTGGAGCGTCTTCAACTGTGCGGGTGTGGGAGCAACGTCTTTGATCGCCGCATGGAGCTTGATGAGGTTCAACAACTCTCCGTGCCTCTGTGCCTCTGTGGTTGTCTCCGCTTGCTCAAATTCAACTTCACTCGGCTCGTCCACGAACAAACGCCAGACGCGACCGAGAAATTTATAGACGCCTGCCACACCGTTCGTGTTCCAGGGTTTAGTGTCTTGCAACGGGCCCATGAACATTTCGTAAAGCCGGAACGCATCGGCGCCGTATTCCACGAGCACGTCGTCCGGGTTCACCACGTTCCCGCGCGACTTCGACATCTTCTGGCCGTCAGAGCCGAGGATGAGTCCTTGGTTGACGAGTTTGAAGAACGGCTCTGGGGTGGAAACCTGACCGAGATCGAACAGCACCTTGTGCCAGAACCGCGCATAGAGTAGGTGCAACACGGCGTGTTCCGTCCCGCCAACGTAAAGGTCAACGCCGGG
>CAMCWI010000277.1 GCA_945882065.1 Akkermansia muciniphila | reverse complement strand
CTTTCAGCAACTTCAACCCAAGTTCCATTTTTTCCTCTCATCTGGTCAGTCATTGAGAGGACAGGCTGAGAAATTTTGGCCTCAACCGTGTCGCTCAGCGCTGCGAGTTGTTCGCCGAGCTGGTCTTTCTCTGCCTGCTCGCAGACTTTCAACAACTCACGGCTCGACAACCTCAAAACCCGGTTTTAACGTCGCCACAATGAATGCGGCGAACAACAATCCTTTCCCACAATCCATTTTCCAAGCCGCGTTGCGTGCTATGAAGATCGTGTTGTTTCTGCTTTGCCTCTCACTCTGCTCCTGCTCACGCACACCATCTCCACAAACGAAAACGGGCGACGATTCAAAATTGATTTCCACCGACGAGACGCGACAGGTCGGAATGCACATCCTGCTCAATCGTTATCCTGATGCGAAGATCGTTTCTGAACAAGCCGAAGGTCAGACTTGGAGATACCGTTTCTCAACGAACGGCACGGTTGTGCCAGCGGTGGTGGTGGTGGATCGGAAAGCAGGCAAGGCCCGGTTTGAGAGTGTGAGCCGCTAAACCGGAAGGCAAGGCCGACGGAAACGCAGTAACGGTTTTTATCCCGTCCGGATTCGTCTGCATCGTGCCGGTTTAATCACACCCAGTCGCACCCATGCAGGGAGTTTTGGTTGAAATCTATGGGGTGTTTGTCAAACATCCACCACGTCAATGAAAACACTCATCGCAGCAATCCTCATCGCATATGCAATGCATTCCAATTCTCACGGCGCGGAAAGCCTCTCGGCCATCTTCAATCCCGGCGCCCGCATCCTGTTCCAGGGAGATTCCATCACGGACGGCAATCGCGGGCGCAACAATGATCCCAACCATATCCTCGGTCACAGCTACGCGTTTCTCATCGCGGCGAAATACGGCGGGGCTTTTCCTGATAGAAATCTGGCGTTCTTCAATCGCGGCATCAGCGGAAACAAAATCCCCGATCTCGCCAGACGCTGGCAGACCAACACGATTGATCTCAATCCGACCGTGGTGAGCATTTTGATCGGCGTGAACGACATCTGGCATCCGCTCAACGCCAAGCAAGAAGTCTCGGCGGAAAAGTTTGAGGAAGGCTACGACAAGTTGCTGGCGGAAACCGTCGCTGCGTTGCCCGGTGTAAAAATTATCCTATGCGAACCCTTCATCACGCCCGGCAAAGCCACGTCAGAAAAGTGGGACGAGTGGCAGGCGCACATTAAAAAGTTTCAAGTCATCGTCGCCAAACTCGGCGCAAAGCATCACGCGCCCGTCGTGAAATTGCAGAAGACGTTTGATGCCGCGTGCAAACGCGCGCCCGCAGAGTATTGGGTCTGGGACGGAGTGCATCCGACTTACGCCGGCAATCAGTTGATCGCCGACGAGTGGGTGCGTGTCGCCACCGCCACCTGGCCAGTAGCCAAGTAACTTCACCTCCAACTCACGCCGCCGCGTGCATCTGTATCAACGGCGGTAGTGGTGGCCCCGGCGGCATAAGCGACACCATCCCTTGCGAGATCGCAAAGCGAGTCAACCCCGCGATGGTATGAATGTCCAGTTTGCACATGATGCGTTCGCGATGCGTCTCCACTGTGCGTACCCCGATGTCAAGCGCGCAGGCGATTTCTTTGTTGCTCAATCCATCCGCGATGTGCAGCAACACCTCCCGCTCACGCGGCGTCAGGCGCATGAACGGAGCGGCGTGATCGCCATTATTGCTTCGCACCACATGATTCAACGCCACGCGTGCGACATCAGGACTGAAATGCGAACCGCCTGCGTGAACCGTATCAATCGCTTGAATGAGTTCCTCCGTCGGCGCTTCCTTGATCACAAAACCACGCGCGCCACATTGGATGATACGCATCACATAATCCGTGTTGGCATACATCGAGAGGATGAGGACTTTGACTTCGGGCATCTCGCGTCGTAACAGATCGGTCACAGCCAGTCCGTTCATCTGCGGCATATCAATGTCCATGAGTACGATCTCAGGCTTCAACTCACGCGTCTTGTTCAAGGCATCCCGGCCATCACAGGCTTCGCCGACGATCTTGAAGCGCGGTTGTTGCGAGAAGCACATGGTCAAGCCACGGCGCACGATGGGATGACCGTCCACGATCAAGAGTCGAATCTGTATGTTCATAAATGTGGTGGTAAAGAATTAGTTGAGTTGTTGATCAGCGATACGAGATTCCCGTAAGAGGAGATCGCCTGACGCGCACAAGGGTTTGAGCAGGCACTTTTACTTTGGCTGGCACGAGGTGTTTTTTTGCCAGAACGCAGATTCCATAGCCCACACCGATAACGCAGAGCGTCTGAATCGCCGCAATTTTAATTAACCACCAGTGCATCGTATCCATATTTAGTCCTTGTTCCGAGTCAGTTCGGTGATCGAACCTCATGAAACCAATACGCCGCATTGCACATCACAACAATGAGGGCACTCCTGTCTTATACGTCCGGTGATACGCAGAGGTCGGAGACCGGGAAAACCCCGGTGATGAAGGCGAAGCTGAATAATTGAACCGCAAATTCAACGGACAACACCCCATTCAACCTTCCAAGGACAGGCTCAGTTGGCTCGCTTGAGCTTCGACCAGACCACTCACGCCAAGTCCGAGCAGTCGCAAAGGTCGGTTCACCAGTTTTCCCCTTGCCAGCAACCAGCAGCCGAGCCGGTAAATCTCCTTTGCTTCCGTCAGCGGTTCTTCCATGGAAATCTGCCGCGTGAGCGAGGTGAAACCGCCGTAACGCAACTTTACCTGCACGGTGCGGGCGGCTAGGCGGCGCTTGGCCAGCCCCTGCGCCACATCCTCCGCCTGCTCCCTCAAGCAAGCGCGCAGTGTCGGGCGGTCGTCGGTGTCGCGTAGACAGGTGTTCTCGTTGCCGATGCTTTTGACTTCGTCATCGAGGTCGAGCGGACGATCATCTTCGCCGAAGGCAAAGCGTTTCAACTCCGGTCCCCACGAGCCGACCAAGGCGCGCAGGTCGCCGGGATGATTCTGCAAATCGCCGACGGTGCGGAGGCCGGCGCGGTGCAAGATTTCCTCCGTGACTTTACCCACGCCGTGGAGCGAGCGTACCGGCAGAGGCTTGAGAGATGACACCTTCTCTGAATCGCGAATGAGCGTGAGTCCGTCCGGCTTCTGAAAATCGCTGGCGAGTTTTGCCAGAAGCTTGTTGGGTGCGATGCCGATGGTGGCGCTGAGTTGGCGACGTTCGTGGATAGCAGCTTTGATTCGTCGCGAGAGAAGTAGGGAGAGTTCCAGGCACTCGTCTGCGGTTGCGCCTTGATGCGGCGCGGACACGTCCATGTAAGCTTCATCCACCGAAACCTGCTGGATTAATTCACCGGCGAACTCCTGCACGATGGCCATGATCTCGTGCGACTCGTTGCGATACGCCTCCATGCGCGGTCGCAGGAAAACTCCTTTGGGACAAAGCCGTCCGGCGGTCACACTCGGCATGGCCGAGCGCACGCCAAATTTCCGTGCCTCATAACTGGCGGCAGCCACCACACCGCGCTGGGGCGGCGGCGACCCGACAATGACGGGCTTTCCCTTCAGCGCGGGATTGTCCCGCTGCTCCACGGACGCGTAGAACGCATCCATGTCGAGATGGAAGATGACCCGAAACACTCCGTCACAAAACAAACCGCCGCGCTGGAAGGCCAGCGCGGCGTGGTGATTTATTTCAGATCATGCCTTCGCCACCAACTGGCGCAGCACATACGGCAGAATTCCGCCGTGCTGGTAGTAGTCAATCTCGATGGGCGTATCGATGCGGCAACGGACGTTCACGTTTTCCACGCTACCGTCCTTGCGCGTGATCTTGAGCGTGAGGTCTTGCTGCGGTTTGATGTTCACGTCGAGGCCGACGATGTCGTAGGTCTCGGAGCCGTCGAGCTTGAGGGTTTGCGCGGTCGTGCCGTCTTTGAATTGCAGCGGCAGTACGCCCATGCCGACGAGGTTGCTGCGATGGATGCGCTCAAAACTCTGCGCCACGACGACTTTCACGCCGAGCAAGTTTGTGCCTTTCGCGGCCCAGTCGCGGGATGAACCCGTGCCGTATTCCTGGCCGGCGATGACGATGAGCGGCGTGTTGGTCTTCTTGTATTCCATCGCGGCGTCGTAGATGGAAATCTTTTCCGGCTGTGCGTCGGCTTTGGTGAGGAACACGGTATCACCGCCTTCCTGGCCGCCGAGCATCAGGTTCTTGATGCGGACGTTCGCGAAGGTGCCGCGCGTCATAATGCGATCATTGCCGCGCCGCGATCCGTAGCTGTTGAAGTCCACCGGCTCGACGCCATTGGCTTGCAGGTATTTTCCGGCGGGCGAACTCTTCTTGATCGCGCCAGCAGGGGAGATGTGATCGGTGGTCACGCTGTCGCCGAAGATCGC
>CAMCWI010000276.1 GCA_945882065.1 Akkermansia muciniphila | reverse complement strand
ACCATCCGCGAGATTTCCACGGAGTTGGGCATCCCTAGCAAGCTAGTTCAACAGGTTTTGCAAACCTTGCTCGCCGCGCATCTCGTTGTCGAAATCGCAGGCACGGAGGCCGGTTACTCGCCAGCGCGTCCGCTCGACACGATCAATTGTCATCACGTTCTGCTCGCCATGCGCGCCACGCACGGCCAGGAGCCCGCCACGCGCGACGAGCCGGTGCGCGTGGAAGTCCTCGGAGAATTCGCGCGCATCCAAGCCGCCGAACGCGAAGTCGCTTCGTCTGTGACCATGCTCGCTCTCGTCAATCGCGCTCAAGTTCGTCTCGAACTCGCTGCTGCGTCCGCGCCGAGAGATGTGACCGTGGAAGTTGCGCCTGTGGATGAGAGGCAACAGGTCATTGAATCCGACGAACTGGCGACAGTCATTCCAACTTTGGAAACAAAAACATTTGCCGCTTCCGTCGTCACCGCGCCGGAAGTGGATTTCACCGAAGCCAGTACAGTAGTCCAGACTGCTGACGCACCGAAGAAAACCGCGCCCAATAACATTTCCGCCACCACGCCCGTCGGCACAGGCATCAATGACAACGAAAGTTTCCCTTTATGATCATCGGCGTTCCAAAAGAAATCAAAGACCACGAATATCGCGTAGCCATGCTGCCTTCCGCAGCCTATCAACTCATCAAGCGCGGCCACACCGTCGTCGTCGAGCGCAATGCGGGTTTCGGGGCAGGCTATCCCGACGCGGAGTATGAACACGCTGGCGCAAAACTTGTGGACTCACACGCCGCCGTATTCGAGCAGGCCGACTTAGTTGTGAAGGTCAAAGAGCCGCTGCCTGCTGAGTATCCGTTGTTGCGACCGGGACAACTCATCTTCACCTATCTGCATCTGGCAGCGAACAAAGTTCTCACCGACGCGCTCGTGCAATCCGGCGCGACGTGTATCGCCTACGAAACCATCGAGGTGAACCGTCGTCTGCCGTTGCTCGAACCGATGAGCGAGATCGCCGGACGCATGAGCGTGCTCGTGGGCGGATATTTCCTCGCGAAACATTTCGGGGGTAGCGGCGTGTTGCTCGGAGGCGTGCCGGGAGTGTTACCGGGAAAAGTTGTCGTGCTGGGCGGTGGTTCATCCGGCATCAACGCCGCGCGCATGGCGCAAGGACTCGGCGCGGACGTGACGATTCTCGAGGTGGACTTGGAGCGGATGCGCTTTCTCGACATCACGCTACATACAGCGCACACGCTTTATTCCAGCGAGGCGCACCTGATGGATCTATTGCCGACCGTGGATTTGCTCATCGGCGCCGTTCTCGTGCCTGGAGCCAAAGCACCCAAGCTCATCAACCGCGAGATGCTCCGCAAGATGCGCCCTGGCAGCGTGCTGGTGGACATCGCGATTGATCAAGGCGGCTGCGCTGAAACCTCCCGCGCGACCACGCATCAGAACCCAGTCTTCGTCGAGGAAGGCGTGACGCACTATTGCGTGGCGAACATGCCCGGCGCGTACGCCCGCACCGCCACACAAGCGCTGACGAACGTGACCTATCGTTACATCGAGACTCTGGCGGATTATGGTTTGAGCGAAGCCTGCCACAAACAACCGTCTCTCATCGGCGGCATCAATGTCATGGGTGGGAATATCACTTACAAAGCCGTGGCCGACGCGCATGGGATGAATTGGGCTGTGCCAAAGATATGATCGAGTGAAATGCGACTTGTTGGTGTCTATTTGGTAGGATTGAGACTGAGCCGACAAGGACAACATTTCCCACCAAGAATATCCTTATGAAGGGCTGTTTTTGTTGGCGCGTTTTAGAATTTTGGCGACCTCTCCATACCGTTCGCCACAAATTCCCTCAAGTGTGTGAGCGATGTCCACTCCTTCGCCGAGCTTGCTAGTCCATCGGCCATCGGGGAGTTGGCGGGACATGTGTGTTACAATCCCATTTGATCCAACGTAGATTGCGACCTTCTCGTAACCCAGTTCAAGCGCCTCGCTGTCGCAAGGGGAATATCCATAGCGAGCAAAGGCTTCAACAAAAGTTTTTGGACTTTCATCTCGTCGTCCCTGTCCGGGCCAATAACCCCGAATGGGCCACCACCATTTATTATTTTGGCCAGCAGCCCAAGCAATACAGTTGTACTGCTTGGTGGGAGGACTGGTGACTTGGTAATGTGAGAACCGAAGGCTGGGAAATTCCCCCTTCAAAAAATCATCAACTGTCATATCCGTTAAGACGTCCCCACTCCAACCAGTCGTTTGCCATCGCTTGAATGTCACCAGCGTGCTCAATTAGCACCGGTTGTTCGCCCGTAATTGCCGTTAGCGCATCAAACCAAAAATCTGCATCGTGACGAAGCGCCTGCAAAATCCAGCCGACCGCGATTGGCCCCATTCCTATAATTTGCTGGTAGCTGGGGTGTAAAATTTTCTGCGTCACTGACGAATCCCAATATGTCTCTTGTTTCCACTCTGCTGCCAATCGGCAAAACTCCATCTTTGCCGGAAGACGAAAAGATCGTGTCACTGAATATGATTCGAGCATGGCGCGTTCTTTGTCCGCTAGACGCACCGACAAATCACTTAAGCTTGGCGAAGATTGTCCGCTCGCCAACAGTGGGACAATTGGAGCACGCTGCCAAGTCGGCAACGGCGCAATTTCGCGATTGTGGAGGAATCTATTGCTGTAGGTCGTCGTCATCGGAACATCTCTTTCGCTTTCAATGTTAGACTAGCATCGAAGATACCGTTCTTCCACTTGCGTAATTCTTCGCACTGTCCCCATAGAATTTCAGTTGCCGGAGGCACATTATCGAGCGTCTTAACCACGTCAATGTCCAAAATTATAGCGGCTTTGCTCGATTGTGAAGGAGCATCAATGGATAGGGTGACAATGGATACACCACCGTTATCAAGCTGGCTGGCGAACCTCTGAAAATACTCGAACCAGATATCTGGAACGCCTTTGGGGATTGTCGGAAACAACAAACAAAGTTCTCGGAGGTCTGTCACACCATCAGGGATTTCAATTCGGTTAATATAGCGCAACCCAATTCGTTTGACCGCGATTGGATGAGCGAAATCAAGATAACGCAACCAAAGCTCTTTTGCTTCAGCACTAAAATCGTCCCATTTGGAGTAAGGGCGAAGTTTGTTAAATGTAAACCCATCCCGTCGCGCTTGTACAGTTTTACCATGCTGCTTTGATGTAAACAAATAGCCGGAAACATTCTTGACTGGTGGAATTTGTTTTTGATCGTCAGCAAATTGAAAACTTTGGACCAACTCCACGCGCTTCTGTTTTTCCGGGAACCGATCCTCAAGACCTTGCCCAAATAGCTTAAAGTCCAGCCGCTCGGAATCCGGCGGCAATACGACTTGTAAGTCTAATAACGCCTCATGAATTGGTGCTTTAGGAAATAGTTCCACGTGATTAGCTGCGATGCTGTTGGCATCGTAGCGTATCTTGAGTTAAAACCGCAATCGGTAGTTCTGCGCCAAAGATTACAATAATGCTTTGTAAACCGTGCGTCCGGATGCAAACGCCGCTACACGCTTGCCGAACACGCACCCTCGTTCTAGCCTTTCCGCATGACAGCGCGCCTCGACGTCAAAAAAACTTACAAGCTCTACATCGGCGGCAAATTTCCCCGCAGCGAGAGTGGTCGCTATCTGTCCGCCACTTCCGCCAGCGGCGAGCAGTTGGATAATTATTGCCACGCGTCCAGGAAAGATTTCCGCGATGCCGTCGTCGCTGCCAGAGCCGCAGAGGGCGGTTGGAGCAAAGCCACTGCCTACAATCGCGGCCAGATTCTTTATCGCGCCGCCGAGATGTTGCAGAACCGCGCGAGCGAACTCGTCGCAGAATTGGTCCGCTCCACAGGTGCGAGTTCAGCCAATGCGAATCGTGAAGTGACGCTGGCGATTGATCGGCTCGTGCATTTCGCTGGTTGGACGGACAAGTATCAGCAGGTGTTCGGCAGCGTGAATCCCGTGGCGTCACCGCATTTTAATTTCACCACGCCAGAAGCGATGGGCGTCGCCGTTGTCATCGCGCCGGACGAACCTGCGCTTGTCGCACTCGTGTCGTTGATCGCGCCGGTCATCCTGAGCGGCAGCACGGTGATCGTTGTCGCGTCGGAAAAATTTCCGCTGCCTGCGGTGACGTTCAGTGAAATCCTTGCCACGAGCGATCTGCCCGGCGGCGTGGTCAATCTACTCACTGGCAAACGTGCTGAACTCGCGCCGCACATCGCCTCTCACATGGACGTGAACGCCATTGTGGACGGTTCTTGCGATGCGGCTCTGGGTGCGCAACTTCAAGCTGGCTCGGCCACCAATCTCAAGCGCTACGCAAAGCACGCCCTGTCCGCGAAGGAATGGTTCTCCGCAAAAGGCGAGGACGCTTACCGAATCCTCGACACCGTAGAGTTCAAGACTGCCTGGCATCCCATCGGGTTG
>CAMCWI010000275.1 GCA_945882065.1 Akkermansia muciniphila | reverse complement strand
CCATTCGCCAGCACCAGCACCGTATCATTTGTGCTCATGTCGCCATCCACGGTGATGCGATTGAAGCTGTGCGCCACCGCTTCCTGCAATGCCGCCTGCAAAGTCTTCGCGCTGATCGCCGCGTCCGTCGTGATGAAGCACAACATCGTGGCGTGCAATCCGCCATGCGGCAACGCTGCTGGTCGCGCGCCCGTCGCGGACATGCCGGGCTGGATCATGCCTGCGCCTTTACAGATGCCGCCGATGCGAACTTTCTTTCCGCCAAGCGTGAATTCCACCGCGATCTGCTTTGGCTTCGTGTCGCTCGTCATGATGGCTTCCGCAGCTTCCTCGGCTTGCTTCGGAGCATTGCCGAGAATTTGCATCGCATGAAGAATCCCCGCCTTCACGTTCGCCATCGGCATCGTGACGCCGATGCGACCCGTGCTACCGACGAGAACCTGGCTCTCCGGCAAGCGCAACTCCTCCGCCAACACCGCTGTCATTTCGCGCGCGTCCTTCATGCCTTGCTTGCCGGTGCAGGCGTTGGCGTTGCCAGAGTTCACGACGATGGCCTGAGCCGTGCCGCGTTTGACGCGCTCGACGCAAACCTTTACTGGTGCGGCGCAAATCTGATTCGTCGTGAACATGCCTGCGACGGTCGCGGGCACTTCAGATACTATCAACGCGAGGTCGAGCTTTTTGCCCTTCTGCGAACCTTTGCCGGTGCCGAGACGTTTGATGTCACAGAACACGCCGCTGGCGAGAAAGCCTTGTGGCGCGACGATTGAACCTTCAACGAGTTTTAGTTTTTGCTTCATGCGAAAAATCGGAGGAGAGATTGCCACCCTGCGCCTGCGCTGCAATCCAAATTCTCACAAACAAACGCCCGACGGTGTGTGACTTAAACTGCCGCACAGCGACGGCCTGCTGAGGGTTGGCGTTCAATTCCGCCGCTGCGGGATTGAACGCCAAGTAAAAACTGCGCGGTACTTCTAGTCACACCCCCTCGCCCGCCTGCCAAGTCTGGATGCAGACAAAGAAAAAGCCCTGACTCGCGTCAGGGCTTTTGTATTGATGCCGACAGGAATTATTTCATCCGGTCGAAATTCTTTTGAAGAATCTGCCAGTCCTTCAGGCCTTTGACTTTTTCCATCAGGGACTTGTTGATCTCAGCTTCCTTGGTGTTCTTCGTGGGCTTGTTGGCTTTATAGAAGATGCCGAAGTTTCCGGGGAACGGTTCGTCCGCCAGTTTGTAAGCCGCCATCTCGTTCGTCACGTCGTGATCGGCAGGGACGAGATTGAACTGGCCGCCTTTACGCGGGTTGCTCGAATCGAATGCGCCTTCGTAGAACTCCACGCACTCGCTCAAGCATTCGATGAAGCTGAAGCCGTCGTGATCCATCGCGGCTTCCATCATCTGGAGAACGTGATTCGGATTTGTATGCGTGGTGCGCGCGACGAACGTTGCGCCCGCCGCAATCGCCTGCTTCATCGGGTTGATCGGATAATCCACCGCGCCCCATTGATCCGTCTTGCTCTTGAAGCCAAGCGGCGACGTGGGTGAAGTCTGTTTCTTCGTCAGGCCATAGACCCAGTTGTCCATGACGCAATAAGTCATCTTGATGTTCTTGCGCGCTGTGTGGTTGAAATGGTTGCCGCCGATGGAAAATGCATCGCCGTCGCCGCCGAACACGAACACATGCAGGTCAGGACGTGAAAGTGAAATGCCGCTCGCGAAGGGCAACGCGCGTCCGTGGATGTAGTGCGCGCCGTTTGCTTGAACGAAATAAGGAAAACGACTGGAGCAGCCGATGCCCGCCACCGTGGTGATCTTTTCGTGGAACATCTTGCGCTTTTCAATCAACTTAAAATAAAGCGCGAGAACGGAGAAATCGCCGCAACCGGGACACCACGTCGGGTGATCGGCGGCAACTTCTTTTTTCGTCAACCCTTTGCGCTCTTCAGCGGTCGGGACATGGATCGGCAGGATTTTAGCGGGCTGCGGAGCGTCTGTGAGAATTTGGCTCATATAAAAAATGTTCCGAGGAATTAGTGTTTGCGCAAACCTTCGGCGACGTTGGTTTTGACGCGTTCGAGAATCTCTTTGACCTTGAAGGTGAGGCCGTCGGTTTTGGTGATGGCGCGAATCTTGGGATCGCAGTAGCGCGAACGAAGCAATCCACCAAGCTGACCGAAGCCGTAAAGTCCTTCGTCATTCATCTCAACCACGAGAACGTGGTTGAAGCCTGAAAAGATATTCTCGAGGCCGGGCGGCAGCGGATTGATATACTTGATGTGCACCGCAGAGACGCTGTCTCCCGCAGCACGGGCGCGATCCACAGCTTCCTTGATTGGGCCTTGGGTTGAACCCCAGCCCACGAGCAGCACATTGCCTTCGGGCGGGCCGTACACTTTCGGCGTGGGCAAGGCGTTGCCGAGCGCCTGCAATTTCTTGCGCCGCTTCGCCATCATCAGCATGTGCAACTTCGGCGAGCCGGTCGGGTGACCGAGTTCGTCGTGTTCGAGTCCGGTGACGATGGGATATTTGCCGCTTTGGATCCAAGTGCCAGGCGGAAGATGTTGCGTGATGCCGTCGGGCTTGGACAAATCGTAAGGCTTGTGATCGGCCACGGGCTCGAAGGTTGGCGAGATGTCCTGGCAAACTTTTTCGAGATTCGGCTCTGTGAACGCTTCGATGCGCGTCGCGATGCCTTGGTCAGTGAGAAGAATGACCGGCACGCTGTATTTCTTAGCGATGTTGACGGCTTCAATCGCGGAGTAGAAACAATCTTCCACGTCCGCTGGCGCGATGACGACGCGGGGAGAATCACCATGACCGCCGAAGCACGCGATGTTCAAGTCGGATTGCTCGATGCTCGTCGGCATACCGGTGGAAGGTCCGCCGCGTTGCACGTCCACGACTACCAGTGGCATTTCCGCCATGATCGCCCAGCCGAGTGCTTCGGTCTTGAGCGAGATACCAGGACCGCTCGAACCCGTGACCGCCACGCGTCCGGCATAACTTGCTCCGATAGCCATCGAGATCGCGGCAATTTCATCTTCCGTCTGGATGAACGAGCCGCCGTATTTCGGCAGTTCGCGGCGCAGCAATTCCATGATGTCCGACCACGGCGTGATGGGATAACCCGCGCCGAAGCGCACGCCCGCCGCGATCAATCCGAAGCCGAGTGCTTCATTGCCGTTCATCACGACTTGATGGCCGTCTTTGCCCTGACTGTCCACGAACTTGAAAGTCTCCAGCACGTTGCCGAGTGGGTGGCCGTAACCCGCGTGGAATGCCGCGAGCGCGTTCTTGACGATGCTCTGGTCTTTGCCGGTGAAGCGTTCGGTGATCAATTTCTCGAGCTTCGGCAAATTAAGATCAAACATCTTCGCGATGAGGCCGAGCGAATAAATGTTTTTCCCCTTGTCCTTGGCTGTGCCGCCGATGGCTTCCACCGTCAGACCGGAAATCGGGATGCCGAGGTGATGATAATCCTTCTCCCATTCGGGCTTCGCCTCGACGTGGTCGGAATCGAATAGCACGATGCCGCCCTTCTTGAGCGACTTGATGTGATCCTCGTAGGAGTGCTGGTAGAAACACAGCAACACATCCGCGTCGTCGCCGGAACTCAGCACTTCGCCTGAGCCGATGCGGACTTGGAAGATGGATGGGCCGCCGGAGATCGTGGAGGGAATCGTCATGAACGTCATGACTTCCTGTTCGCTTCGACCCGCGAGACGCGCGAGGAAACCACCGATGGCTTGGATACCGTCTTGGGAATTACCGGCGATGCGGATGATGGCCTCGGAAATCTTTGAAACCTTCGGCGCTCCGCCCGCGTTGGGGGCTGCTACTGATGAATCACTCATGAAAACTTTCTATTCAAATGCGCTGGGCAAGTTTCGAGGGGACGACTCGACCGCTTCGCGCGACAAACTGTGCTATATCAGGCTACCAAGTGCGTTTGCAGTGTCAATTTCTTCTAGGCTGTCTATCGGCACTCGCACGTTCGGAATTAACAGTTTGGAGGAAAGGGTTACTCGCTGGGCTGACAGTATTGAGCGCGAGATTTAAGCAGCGATGATTCAGACTGCCGCCGAAATAACCCGCCGTTATTTCGGGAGAAAAATTGTGATCGCTTCTGAAAAGATACGCTTTGTCGCCCTCGCCATGTCTATTCCACAGAAATTGACCGATACAGAAACAAAACCTTTGACTCAGATTTCCCGCCAAGTTCTTGTCCTCATCCTTGGCCGAACGAATGGGGTCGAAACAGGACAGGAGAAACGCGGAGTGGAAAGGGTTGCGGACAACAAGCCATCCGGTGATAGAATCACGTTAAGAAATTCTCTGCGCCTCTCCGCGTCTGCTCCACCCCAATTTCAACCGCATGGATTCGGCTTAGAGCCTGTTTGAAAAGTTGCTTTGGTGGCGGCGACAGATTGAACCTGAACTCCGAGTGGGATTCCGCAACGAGCGGGATGGCCTGGGTCGTGTTTGAAAATATCCTGCGACTTG
>CAMCWI010000274.1 GCA_945882065.1 Akkermansia muciniphila | reverse complement strand
GCAGACACTTGATGGTGGTAGTCTTGCCCGCGCCGTTGCGACCGAAGAATCCGTAGCAGCGGCCCGGTTTTACGGTGAGGCTCAGGCCGTTCACAGCGTCTTGTTTGCCGTAACGACGGTGGAGGTTTGTGATTTCGATGACTGGGGTTGAGTTCATGGTTTCTCCTTGCTGGCTTTGTTCTCGAAGTAATCCAACCGCTCCTTCACCAACGCGAGGAACGTTTCTCGATTCACTTGCAGGTGATGCGCGGTGACGACGGCTTCATCCACCTCTTTGAGCAGCAGTTTCTGGCGGACGGTTTTGGTGAACGGCGTGTTGCCGTCCTTGAGGAAGCATCCTTTGCCGGGAATTGTTTCGATAACGCCCTGGCTTTCCAGTTCGGCGTAGGCCTTGGCGATGGTGTTGCGGTTGACGCGGAGTTCCTCGGCCAGTTGGCGCACTGATGGCAGAGGCTCGCCCGTGCGAATGCCGCCGGACGCAGCGGCGTAACGCACCTGATCCACCAGTTGCAGGTAGGGCGACTTGCCAGTTTTGAAATCAATGTGGAACATCATACGCGTCGTCTGTCCTATGACACTATGACAGTTGCGAAAATGTGTCAACGAGTATATTGGATCGGATCGGCGCGTGAGGGGGAGCGGCAAAGATGTTATGCTCCCGAGCTTGTCCGGCAATTTCAAATCACACTCTTCAGACGGGTATGATTCGGGTGCAAGATAGGAAATCTCGTTGACAGGCGGCTTGTAAATCTGTGTATTGCAGCACATTCAAATGTTCGTTTTTGCAAAAAAAAACGACGTGGGTGTCAACGCAAACAACAAACATCAACCAAACAAAACGACCGAATAAATTATGAGTAATGCGCAAGCAAGCAACGTAACTGCCGCACCAAACGCTAAACGACTACTATGGGCGGGTTTCATGGCAATCCTCGCAGCCGGTGTCGGTTTCGCCATTCGTGGCGGAATCTTTGACAACTGGGGCAAGGAGTTCGGATTTACCGGTGCTCAACTTGGCTCCATCGGTGCCGCTGGATTGTCTGGCTTTTGTTTCGGCATCATCATCGGTGGCGTGGTTTGCGATAAGATTGGTTACGGAAAGCTCGTTGTAGCCGCGTTTCTTTTGCACATCTTGTCCGCGTTTGTAACGTTCGCCGCAGTTCCGGGCGATGGCGGCGATGCCGCGCGAACCACAGCCTTCAATTTTCTGTTTGGGGGCATGTTCATCTTTGCCTTCGCAAACGGAACACTCGAAGCCGTTGCGAATCCGTTGGTGGCGACACTTTTTCCCAACAACCGTACGCATTACCTCAACCTCCTCCACGCAGCGTGGCCGGCTGGCATGATCATCGGCGTATCTCTCGGCTGGTTGCTCGATGACCAACTGGAGTGGGGCTGGAAATATCAACTCGCACTTTACCTCATTCCGACCGCTCTCTACGGCATCATGTTCTTGGGACAAAAATACCCACGGTCTGAGGCAGCAGAAAAGGGCGCCAGCTTGGGCGATATGTTCAAAGATGTGGGCATCCTCGGCGCGTTGATTGTGGGCGCTCTCTTGGCTTTGTTCTTTGCCGACTTCCTCAAACTATTCGGCGTTGATGGCGATGCCGCCAAAAACATCGGCTACGCCGTCGGCGGGGTCGTGGTAATTCTGGTAGGTGCCATCACGCGTTTCTCGCTCGGCTCGATTCTGCTCTTCGTTCTCTTCATCGCTCACGCCATGATCGGCTCCGTCGAGTTGGGCACGGATCAATGGATTCAGTTTATCACGGGCAACCTGTTCACTTCCAAGGAGGGCAAGTATCTCTTCCTCTGGACCTCTGCCATCATGTTCGGCCTGCGCTTCTGCGCGAATTGGATTGAAAAAACTCTCAAGCTCACGCCGGTCGCGCTGTTACTCACCTGCTCGGTACTTTCCTTCATCGGTCTCCAACTCGCCAGCGGGATGCAGAGCTTCACCGCTGCCTTGTTTGCGCTGGGTATTTACGCCGTCGGCAAAACCTTCTTCTGGCCCACCATGCTGGCTGTTGCCTCTGACCGCTTCCCGCGCTCGGGTGCCATCGCGATCTCGATCATGGGTGGGATTGGGATGCTTTCCGTCGGAACGATGGGTGGTCCAGGCCTTGGCTACATGAAAGACCGTTTTGCGGGTGAAGCACTCAAAACTCAGGACGCCGCGATCTTTGAAGAATACAAGGCCTCGCAGCCCAGTATGTTTTTGAACATAAAATCCACCGCCGCGTTCGGCTTTGATGGTAAGAAATTGGCCGATGCCAAGGGAGCAACGTCCCCCTCAGATGCACAGAAAGCCGTGGTTGCAGCGGACCGGGCTGGTGACCGCAAGACATTGAAGTTCGACTCCTTCATCCCCGCCGGCATGGCGGCGATCTATCTGGTGTTGCTTATCTACTTCAAGAGCATCGGCGGTTACAAGGTCGTGCATCTGGCAGGCACGAGTGCGGCTGCTGCCAAGGAAAGTTAAGTTCGATTCTGACTATCACAGACCGGCAGAGTCATCTGCCGGTCTGTTTTTTTTTGCACAAGCCGTTTTTCATAAATGAGACGTTGACACTTGGGCGCGGTCATGGTTTTATCTGCGCCCCTTTGGGGACTAATTTATGTACGCTGTCTTAGAAACTGGTGGTAAACAATATCGCGTCGTCGCTGGCGACACGCTCGAAATCGAACGTCTGGCTGTTGATGCCGGCAAGCCCGTCACCTTTGACCGAGTTCTCATGCTCAACAAAGATGGCAAAGTCACCATCGGCGCGCCCACCGTCACTGGTGCAACGGTCGTGGCTGATGTCGTTGAACACATACGTGGCGAAAAGAAACTCACGTTCAAGATGAAACGCCGCAAAGGCTATCACAAGACCATCGGCCACCGCCAAGAGTTGACCATCGTGAAGGTCAAAGAAATCAAAGCATAACCCTCTTCCCAAGAAACTTTTATGGCACATAAAAAAGGTCAAGGCAGCGTTCGCAATGGTCGTGACAGCCGCAGCAAACGGCTCGGCGTGAAAGCGTATGGCAGCGAACTCGTCACCGCAGGCAGCATCATCATCCGCCAACGTGGCGCGAAGTGGGTCGCTGGCATCAACGTCGGCACAGGTCGGGATTGGACTTTGTTCGCGCTCAAGGAAGGTCGCGTGAGGTTCGATCAAGAAGGTCGTCGCGTGAACATCGTGGCCGAAGCCATCAAGAACTAAGTTCACAATCACATTTCAGGCGAGGCAATACGCCTCGCCTTTTTTATTTCCCAAGCCCCTTCTTTATCTTAATCGTAATCTTAATCTCCCGGTGAGACCGGATTCAGATTAAGAAGAAGATTAAGATCAAGAGACCAAATCATGTTCATTGACGAAATCAAAGTTTACGCCCACGCCGGACACGGCGGTAAAGGCGCCGTGGCGTTCCATCGCGAAGCCTACGTCCCCAAAGGCGGACCCAGCGGCGGCAACGGTGGTCGCGGTGGCAGCGTCATCCTTCAGGCCGATCACGACCTGAACAATCTTGTCAACCAGTTTTACGTCTCGCGTCTCATCGCGCAAAAGGGCGACGGCGGCATGGGCAAAGGCATGGACGGACTCGCAGGCAAAGACCTCATCGTGAAAGTCCCCTGCGGCACGCTCGTGTGGCGGTCGCCCACCCAGCCTATCCGCGAGGTAGTGGTGGATGAAGATGATGAAGAGGGTGGTGCTGATGCCGACGAAGAAAATCCGCTGATGAAATCCAGCACCGGCCAACGCCCCGTCATCCGCACCTCCGCCGGAGCGCGCGCGATGGAGATTGATTTGAGCCTGGAGAACGAAGAAGAAAAGCCGACGACCGACAAAGACAAAGGCGAACTCATTGCCGACCTCACCGAACACGGCCAGCAATTTATTCTCTGCAAAGGTGGACGCGGCGGGCTGGGCAATCGCAACTTCGCCACAGCACGCCATCAAACGCCTCGCTTCGCGCAACCCGGTGAAGACGGCGATGAAGGTAATTATCTCTTCGAGCTTCGCATCATGGCGGAGGTTGGGCTTGTGGGGTATCCGAACGCCGGCAAATCCACGCTGCTCACGGCCGTTTCCCGCGCGCGACCCAAGATTGCCTCCTACCCTTTCACCACGCTCCATCCGCAGATCGGCATCTTGGAATATCCCGACTACAAACGCCTCACCGTCTGTGACGTTCCGGGTTTGATCGAAGGCGCGCATGAAAACGTCGGCCTCGGTCACGCATTTCTTCGCCATATTCGCCGGTGCAAAGTTCTCGTCATCCTGCTCGACATGGCGGGCACGGACAACCGCGCCCCGTGGGATGACTACGCGCAGTTGTTGAAAGAGCTTGAGCTTTACGATCCCGAAATGCTTGAGAAGCCACGCTACGTCGTAGCCAACAAGATGGACGAACCCGCCTCAGAGGAGAACCTCAAGACCTTCAAGAAAAAGGTGAAGAAAACCTCCGTGCTGCCCATCTCAGCCGCGTTCGATCAAGGCATGACCGAGTTCAAGCAACTCATCCGCGACGCCGTGGAAAAAGCGGCAGGAGACGAGGTGA
>CAMCWI010000273.1 GCA_945882065.1 Akkermansia muciniphila | reverse complement strand
GTGTTGCCCAAGATCAAATGCGATTACCCGCGCGATGCCGACGGCAAACTCATCACGCACAAGCTCGACGACGAAGCGCTCGAAAATTACCAAGGCGTGATCGGTCATTATCACATTCAGAAAAACAAGAATGATCCCGGCCCCGCGCTGGATTGGGATTACGTGATCAACACAGCCCGCGAACTCACGTCGCAAAAAAGATCGCGCCCCGCCCTTGCACCAATGGGTCATGGCCGCCAACAGTTCTAAACTGACCGTCTTTAATTTTCTCCGCGACGTTGCGTCTTTGCGTTAAAAGCCTTCCGCATTTCCTTCCGGCTTATACACGTTCCAATCACGCCGGGAAATTATAGATGTCACGCGAACTGATCTGTCGTTTCATGTTCGCGTGATCAGAGGAAAATCAGATTCAACTCATTCGAGCAACAACTCGACATCGGACTATGGTTCGCCAGCAGAGTGGGTCGAGCTTGGGTTCGACATTGTTTCAAGCTTGCTAGAGTCAGCGGTTGACCTTTTACTTTGATGCGCTAACCAACCTATCGAAGATCAAATGCTTATCTATGCAATCTGTCGGGTCGTGGGACGTGATAAGACAAAATCCTTGGTTGTTACTGGCAGATGCAGCGACTCAACACCATTAACCCGAACTAAACTATGTCTGTATTTCTAGTCTATCTGTTTTGTCTCGTGGTCGGTTTCATCTTCGTGCTTGGCAGCGCGCTCATGGGACAGTTGGGCGGAGATCATGGTCATGTGGGCGGCAGCGGCGGACACGCGGAAGCCGGTGCCGACGGTAGCGACGCGCCGGGCGTTTCGTTCTTCAGTCCAATTGTGATGGCGGCGTTCGTCACGGCGTTTGGCGCGTTTGGACTTACTCTCTCGCAGTTTGAGATGACCAAGCCTCCCGCCATCAGCGCCTTCCTGTCAGCCGTCGGCGCGTTGATTGTGTCAGGCTTGTTGGTGACTGTTCTGCGACAATTATTCCATGCTACAGATAGTTCCAGCGAATCACAGGTGGGGACACTCGTCGGCCATACTGCCACTGTCATCACGCCAATTCCAGAAGGTGCCGTGGGCGAAATCGCCTATGTGCAATCTGGCACGCGCTACACCGCGCCGGCCCGGGAGGAAAGCGGCAAGGCCGTAACCAACGGTAGCCAAGTGAAAATCACACGCACCGGTTCACAATTTTTCGTAACGCTGGACACTCCAACCTCCAATCCCAAGAACACTTAACCACAAACCGTATGACAATGTATCCAATGTTCGCCGCCGTTTTAACCGGACCGATTATCATAGTGGCAGCCGTCACACTCGCTGTCGTACTGCTGCTTGTACTCATCACCGTCTTGAGCCGCTACACCAAGGTTGGCCCGAACGAGGTGCTCATCGTCTCCGGCGTCAAACGCAATTACACCGACCCCGACGGCACCGTTCGCAAACGCGGCTTCCGCATCGTGAAAGGCGGTGGCACGTTCGTTTATCCCATCGTGGAAAAGGTGGACATCCTCTCGCTCGAACTGCTGACCATTGATGTGCAGACGCCGGAAGTTTATACGAGTAAAGGCGTGCCGGTGAAGGTGGACGGCGTGGCGCAAATCAAAGTAAAGGGCGACGACATCTCAATCGCCACCGCTGCCGAACAGTTCCTGAGCAAGGACACCGCCGCCATCATGAACATCGCGATGCAAACGATGGAAGGCCATCTGCGCGCCATTCTCGGCACGATGACCGTCGAGGAAATTTATCAAAACCGCGATGCCTTCGCCGCCAAGGTGCAGGAAGTCGCCGCTGGTGACATGGCGAACATGGGTCTCGGCATCGTCAGCTTTACCATCCGCGACATCCGCGATACTCAGGGCTATCTCGACGCGCTCGGCAAACCGCGTATCGCCCAAGTCAAACGCGACGCGCAGATCGCCCAAGCCGAAGCCGATCGCGATGCGATGATCAAATCATCCCAAGCCACGCAAGCCGGACAGGAAGCGAAGTTCGCCGCCGATTCCAAGATTGCCGAATCACAACGCGATTATCAGACCAACGTCGCGAGCTATCAGGCCACGGTGAACCAGAAGAAAGCCGAAGCCGATCTCGCGTATGATTTGCAGAAATACAAGACCGGCCAGCTCGTGAAGGCGGAAGAAGTCCAGGTGCAGATCATCGAGAAGCAGAAGCAGATCGAGTTGCAACAACAGGAAATCTTGCGCAAGCAACGCGAACTGGAAGCGACCGTGCAAAAGCCCGCCGATGCCGAACGTTACAAGGTTGAAACCCAGGCCAACGCGCGGAAGTTCCAATTGGAAACCGAAGCCGCCGGTGCTGCCACTGCTGCCAAGGCGCAAGGTTTTGCCGCTGCCGATGTCGCCAAAGCCACGGGTATCGCTGAAGCTGAAGCCAACAAAGCCAAGGGTGTCGCGCAAGCTGTCATCATTGAAGCACAAGGTAAAGCCAACGCCGAAGCCACGCGTCTCAAAGCCGAGGCGTTCCAGAAATTCAACGAAGCTGCCGTGCTTGAAATGCTCATCAAAGTCATGCCGGAGATCGCGGGCCGCATCAGCGAGCCGCTCTCCAAGATGGAGAAGATGGTCATCATCAATTCCGGCAACGGCCCCGGCGGCGGCGCGAGCAAGCTCACCGGCGACGTGACGCAGATCATGGCGCAACTCCCGCCCGTGCTGGAAAGTTTGACCGGCGTGAAGTTCGAGAAGTTGCTCCAACAAATCCCCGCGCTGAAGAATGCGATGGGAAAAGGTGATGACGCGAAGGGCTGAATTATGGGCTGGGGCAGAATGTTATTGATGGGCAATGTCGGGCAGCAACTCGACATCGGCGACCACAGATGATTTGACGCCCGCCCTCACCCCGGCCCTCTCCCCCGAAGAGAGGGAGGTTATTGTCGCCGCGCTGAGAAAATTCCAGCGGCTGGATTTGCCAAGTGATAGTGAGAAAAACAGAGGGCGACGATTTTGTCCCCCTCTCCTCGGGGGAGAGGGCCGGGGTGAGGGCGAGCGTTAGACTGACTTCGTCCTGACTCAAAAAGATTGTTTGCCTCCGCCTGAAAAAATCATGGATACAAACTATGAAACTGACACGTTCCACAACTGACTCGGTGTTCGCCGGAGTGTGCGGCGGACTCGCAGAACAATTCGGCTGGTCGCCCTCGCGTCTGCGCGTGGTCTGGGTGCTGGCTACCATCTTCACCGCGTTCGCCGGACTGATCGTTTATCTCGCGCTCTGGTTTCTGATGCCCAAAACGCCGCCTGCGCCGCTTCCGTTTGAACCCGCAGTCAATCAACCGTGGAGACACGGCGTTTAGCTCAAAACCAAGCACACGCTTATCATTATGGACGCAGAGACAAAAACCTGTCCGCTTTGTGCGGAGACAATTAAGGCTGCCGCGAAGGTCTGCCCGCATTGTCGCCATTGGCAGAAGCGATGGTCGCTGCAAAACCCACAGGTTTGGGTAGGGATCATTCTCCTTTTCTATCTTGCGGCTATGTGTGTACTTGGGGCGGTGGTTGAAAAAGTTTTCGGCGCAAAACGCGACTTTTCTCCTTACCAAAGCGAAATATCAGTTCTGAGTTCTGTAATTAGTCATCGCACGTCTGGCACCAATCATTACGTAACCGTTGTCGGAGTAGTAACAAATCGGAGCGAGCTTGCGTGGGAGGACGTTAACCTTGAAGCGCGATGTTTCGATGCGGCGGGCAAACTAATTGACGTGATTTCTGGAAAAGGTGATTACGGCGGCGTTCCAGTTCTCGCCCATGCGGAGGCAGCTTTCAAAATTGAAACCCGCGCCGCACAGCCCATGAGCGAATACGCCACTCATAAAGTTTTTGTAAGTTGGGGGAAGGACGCAACGTCGTGGCCTTAAACAATCTTATGCGTCTCTTTGAAGCCATCATCGAAGAAAACCACCGCGCCAGCGCGGGCGAACTGGGATTTGATCGTTGTCGGGTCTAATCTAAATCCAGATACGAAAGAAAATTTTATGAACCTGAAAATCATTATTGAAAGCGGTGAAGACGGTTTCTTCGTGGCGCATTGTCCGTCGCTCAAAAGCTGTTGGTCACAAGGCAAGACACGAGACGAGGCGTTGAAGAACATCCGTGAGGCCATTGATCTTTATCTTGAGCCTTCACCCGAGGACTTCGTAGGCAAGCAAGAGGTGGTCGAATTGACGGTATGAAGCTGCCACTGCTGTCCGGCAAGCAGGTGTTGTCCGCACTACAACGCCTCGGTTTTCGGGAAGTTCACCGCAAAGGTAGCCATGTTAAAATGAGGCACGACGACGGCAGAGTGATTGTTTTCCCGTTCCATCAGGAAGTGGATCGGTTCACGTTGAAAGGTGCTTTGCGCGATGGCGGAGTTGATAGCGACGCTTTCTTACGCGAAGTGAAATAAAATCTTATGCGACTATTTGAAGCCATCATCGAAGAAAATCACCGCGCCATAGCAGGCGACACCACGGCAGGATTGCGCCAATCCGAATACGCCGATGCGCTGCCCATCGCGGCGTTGACGTGCATTGACGTGCGGCTCAATCCGCTCATTCCG
>CAMCWI010000272.1 GCA_945882065.1 Akkermansia muciniphila | reverse complement strand
GAACTCGCAAAACTCGACGGCCAGATCAAGGAACTGGAGCAAAAGCTCGCGCAATTCATCGCCAAGCCGATCATTGCCAGCGTGGACACGATTTCGACGGGCAAGACGTTGCGTCCGCCGGTCAACTTCACGCGCAACGAAGAAATGTTTGTACCACTCGATGCGAAATCTGTTCGCTTCACGATTCTGGCGACCACCGGGGCCGAGCCGTGCATTGACGAGTTGGAAGTATGGACAGCAGAAGGCAACGTGGCCTTGGCTGGCAACGGCACGAAAACCACTGTGTCCGGAACACTCCCGGGCTTCGACATCCACAAGCTGGAGCACATCAATGACGGTCATGCCGGTAACAACCGCTCCTGGATTTCCAGCGAAGCAGGGCAAGGTTGGGTTCAACTTGAGTTCGCAAAGACTGAACGCATTGAGCGCATCGTCTGGGGACGGGATCGCGAAGGGCAGTTCAAAGATCGGCTTGCCACCACGTATCGCATCGAGGCCGCGGTAGAGACCAACGCCTGGAAACTCGTGGCGAGTTCAGATGACCGCGAGCCTGTCGCGGGTCCGACCAAGAAACCTGCTGGCCCGGTTTACAACTTCGATGGCGTGCCGGTCGCCGAGGCTGAGTTGGGGCGACAATGGCTCGCGGAACTGGAGGCGACCCGAAAGGAGCGCACCGCCAAGGCTAAACCGCCGATGATTTACGCCGGCACCTTCTCCCAACCCGGCGAGACGTTTCGGTTTCATCGCGGCGACCCGATGCAGAAGCGCGAGCCTGTTCCGCCGGGGACGCTGGCGGTATTCAATCCGCTGACGTTGGCCACAAATACACCAGAGCAGGAGCGCCGCTTGCAACTCGCAGACTGGATCGCCAACGCCGAAAACCCACTGACCGCGCGCGTGCTGGTGAATCGCATCTGGCAGCACCACTTTGGTGTAGGCCTCGTAAACACGCCGAATGATTTCGGCAGGAACGGCGTGAAGCCGACGCATCCCGAATTGCTGGATTGGCTGGCGAGCGAGTTTGTGTCGCAAGGATGGAGCATCAAGAAACTGCAACGCCAGATTCTCACCTCGGCGACATGGCGGCAATCGAGCGCGCCGCGCCCAGAGGCTTTGAGAGTGGATGCGGGCAGCCGGCTGCTCTGGCGATTCCCGCCGCGCCGGTTGGAGGCCGAGGGCATTCGCGACAGCATCCTCGCCGTGAGTGGAAATCTTGATCGCACGTCCGGTGGGCCGAGCTTCTTCCTGCACGACGTGGATCGCGAAAACGTTTATCATTATCATCCGAAGGAAAAGTTCAGCTCTGCGGAATCGCGCCGGATGGTTTACGCCTTCAAGGTGCGCATGGAACAGGATGGAATCTTCGGCGCGTTTGATTGTCCCGACGGCAGCCTGGTAACGCCGAAGCGCAGCGTCTCGACTACGCCATTGCAGGCGCTGAACCTGTTCAACAGTGGATTCGTGCTGCAGCAGTCGGAGATATTCGCCGAGCGATTGCGAAAGGAAGCCGGGCAGAACAGCGCCGCGCAAGTGAGGAAAGCCTGGCAGCTTGCGTTCAATCGCCTGCCGGATCGAAGTGAAGCGAAAGGCGCGGTCGCGTTTGTGAAGTCGGAAGGATTGCCCGCGCTTTGCCGCGCTGTTCTGAACGCCAACGAGTTTCTCTTTATTCCATGAAGTTGCCTTTCCCATCCTTTAACAGCCCGTTGCTGAATCGTCGTCGGTTCCTTGCCGATACGGGCATCGGGCTTGGAGCCATCGCGCTCACACATCTGCTCAACCGGCAAGGCTTGCTTGCAGCGAGTATTTCCGGGAAGGAATCCATCCGCCCTGTCATTGATCCCGGTCATCCGTATGCGCCGCGAGCGCCGCATTTCCCGCCGCGCGCGAAGAACGTACTTGTGATCTTTTGCAGTGGCGCGTGCAGCCAGCTTGACACGTTCGATTATAAGCCCGAGTTGATTCGCCGCCACGGCCAACCGATGCCAGGCAACGAAAAGTTGATCACATTCCAGGGCGAGCAGGGCGCATTGACAAAGAGCCCGTGGGAATTCAAGCCGCGCGGGCAAAGCGGTAAGATGATTTCGGAACTCGTGCCGCATCTTGGCGCGCTCGCGGATGACCTGTGCTTTATCCACTCGATGCAGGGGAAGACGAATACGCACGGGCCGGGCGAGAATTTCATGTCCACCTGCAATGCGCTGGATGGATTTCCGAGCCTGGGCGCGTGGGCCACTTACGCCCTGGGCACCGAGGATCAAAGCCTGCCGGCTTACGTTGCGATACCCGACCCACGCGGGAAGCCGCAGAACAGTGTGAACAACTGGTCGCCCGGATTTTTGCCTGCGGCATTTCAAGGCACGGAGTTCAACGCGACGAATCCGATCCGCAATCTGGCGCGCCCGGCATCAATCCCCGCGCAGTCGGATACCGCCACGCGCAAGTTTCTCCAGAGGCTGAACGAACATCATGCCGAGCATTTTCCGGGCGACACCGAACTTGCGGCGCGCATCGCGAGCTACGAACTTGCGGCGCGCATGCAACTCACGATTCCGGAGGTCGCCGATCTTTCCAGCGAACCGGCGCACATTCTCAAGCTGTATGGTGCTGACGAAGGTGGCTCCAAGGTGAACGAAACGCGCGCTGCGTATGCGCGGAATTGCATCCTCGCCCGGCGGCTGGTCGAGAAAGGTGTACGCTTCGTGCAACTTTTCAACGGTGCCTATCAAACCGGTGGCGAAGGTGTGAGCAACTGGGACGGCCACAAGGAACTTTTCAAGCAATACAGCCTGCACGGGCCCGTGCTGGACAAGCCGACTGCCGGATTGCTGATTGATCTCAAGCAACGCGGTCTGCTCGACAATACTCTTGTTGTCTGGTGCACTGAGTTCGGGCGGATGCCGACCTTCCAGAAAGGTTCGCAGGGACGTGATCACAATCCGGCCGGGTTCACCTGCTGGCTGGCCGGTGCGGGGGTGAAGAAGGGTTTCAGCCATGGCGCGACCGATGAGTTCGGCTACAAGGCGGTCGAGAACATCGTCACTGTTTATGATTTGCACGCGACGATTCTTCATCTGCTCGGACTCGATCACGAGAGGCTCACGTATTATCACAACGGCTTGGAGCGTCGCCTGACCGACGTGCATGGGCAGGTGGTTGCAGATGTGCTTGCTTAAACCACCGCTGGCGGGGCAAAACCTTCGCGATAGTTACGCGAAAGGATTTCCAAGTTGGCTTGTTCGTGATTGGTAAAGCGGAAGTTCTCGGAATCCCAACGCAGTTCCTGCCCGGGAAAGCGTGTGGCCTTGACTGCCAGCAGAACCGGTTCGGTGATCCGCCAGGCCACGTTAAACGGTGTCCACAGAGGCTTCTTGTTTCCAAGGCATGTGTCCGCCCAGTCTTTCCAATGGTGACGCGGCGTCACCACCGGCTTGGGTTCGTCTTCAACCTCTTTGCCTTTGCGGAAGACGGTCATTCGCCCGGCGGCCTCAACGAGCAGCGCGCCTTCTTCGCATACCACCAGGATGTAATTGGAGCGCACATCGGTCAGGGGCAATCCCAACGACGCAAACGACGGCTTCAGCGCGTTGTCGTTGTAGTGGATGATGAACTTCTCGCGGGCAAAGTTGCCACCGCCCGGATAGGTGATGGTACTCTGGTCATGCGCCGAGTGGCCGGTGTTGGATGGGCGAATGGTGTGGGTCTGAACCGCTTCCGGTCGCGGCATGTCGTAAGCGAAGTAGAAGAGGTCCAACAAATGACAGCCCCAATCACCCAGTTGGCCGGTGCCGGTTTCCCAGAAGTCACGCCAAGTGCCCGGAGCCAGTGCTTCATTGTAACCGAGCTTTTGCGTGAGCGGACCCAACCACAGGTCCCAGTTCAAGTGGTCCGGGACCGGCTTCGCTGGCGGATACGCCTTCCACGCATCAGGAAAGCTATCGGGATTTGTCGGGCCTCCGGTCCAGACATAACCTTCCACCGGACGCCCCAGTTGGTTGCTCTTGAGGATTTCCACGGCCTGCATCCGCCCTCTTTCGCAGGCGCGCTGATTGCCCATCTGCGTGACCAGATTCGGACGCGCCCTGAGTCCGTCCCGAATCATCCGCAACTCGCTCAACTGATGCACCAGCGGTTTCTGGCCGTAGATATGTTTATTGTGTTGCATCGCGGTCAGCATCATCGGGGCGTGATGAAAATCCGGCGTATCAACGATCACGGCATCGAACTGGTCTGCCCGGTTGGCAAAAACTTCCCTGTAATCAGTCGCTTTGAACGCTCCCGGATAAGCGCTGGCCACTTTATCTAGGCTGTTCTTATCCACGTCACAGAACCCGGCGAACTCCACCATCGGATGGCCTTTGAGACCGCCGCGTTGCATGCCGCCGATGCCGCCCACGCCGATCTGAAATACGCGCAACCGGCTGTTTTTGTTGATCTGAGCGCGAGTGGTGAAACTAGGAGCGGTCATGCCGACAGTGACAATGGCTCCGGTCTTTAGAAACGTGCGGCGGGTGATGGGGTGTTTCATGGGGTTGTCAAATTTCTAGCACACCTCATGCAAACAACTTCGTCACCGCTTTCGCTTTGACGAGTTCCCGCGGTTGGTTGAGGTGGTTGTAAACGATGGTTTCCGGGTCTATGCCGAAGGCGTGAT
>CAMCWI010000271.1 GCA_945882065.1 Akkermansia muciniphila | reverse complement strand
CCTCTACACAATCCTACAGATTTTGAGCCTCACGCTTTTTGAGAAAACCCCCATTCTACAGGCTCTTTCTCAACCACCACTCCCTGACTCATCACCCAACTACGATGATCACCAATGTTTACAGGGTTTCTAAACCGGACAGTTGTGATTCAAAACTAGAAAATTAAATCAGTGTTTTCTTAGGGGTTCTTGGCCTTTCACGTTGAGGAACCGTTACTCCCCAATTATGGAGGTAGTGTAAAGATGCGCCCGGCAACCCAGCGGCGATTTTTTGAAGATTGACCGGCATCTGCAACAAATCTAAGCTCTCAGTTCTGATTTTTGAGCACCCGGCCAACCGCCGGCTGTCTCTCCCGGAGAGGAAGTGAATTGGATTGACCGAGATTAAATTAAAAAAAGGCGAGCCAGTGGATAAAGCCCTGCGCCGCCTGAAGAAGAAGATAGATCGCGAAGGTACGTTGAAAAATGTGCGTATGCGCCGTTCCTACGAGAAACCCAGCGAAAAGCGCCGGCGTAAGGAAAAAGTCGCGCGTTTTTCAGCCATGCTGACAGCGCGTTACGCGGATCTGTAAGTTTGTATCACCGGGTTGCGGCACACGTCGCAACCCGGTTTTCTTGTACGGAATGGTTCAATCATGGACGGACGCAGATCATTCCGACAGAATTAGGGATGGGGTGGTATGAGGGGACAAAGGTGAAGCAGAATAATTGATGGCAGAATGATAAACACCAACCCCTGAAACATTGTTCTGCCATCAATCATTCTGCCAAAACCACATGACCTTCGAAGATCAGTTGGACAGCCTCCAACTGCAACTTCCTACTTCGGTTGCGGTTCAAGCCTCAACAGGTTTGTCCGTATCGATCCACGGTTAATAATTTCTTCGGCTGATTTCAAACGCCAAGCTCTCTGATTTAACACCATGTATTCGCTCTCGACCTGCTGGAATTCTCATCGCCATACGGATGGCCGCACCCTGTTGCGCGAAGTCCGCGAGCTTGGCTTTGAATTCGCCGAACTCAGTCACGGCACGCGCATCAGTCTCATGCCGGGCATCCTCGACGCAGTGAGCGCAGGCGAGATGAAAATTTCTACGCTGCATAATTTCTGTCCGCTGCCGATGGGGGTGAATCATTCTGCGCCGAACCTCTACCAGTTCACCGCTGAATCAGATCGCGAACGTGAATCCGCACTCAAGCACACGCTCAAGACGCTGGACTTCGCCACGCGCGTCAAAGCTCCGCTCGTGGTGCTGCACCTCGGTAGCGTGGACATGAAGGATTACTCCGGGAAACTCAAGGAACTCGTTGAGCGCGGCGAACGCAGTTCGTCGAAATACGAGAAGCTCCGCGCGGAAGTCATCGAGAAGCGTGAGGCGAAGAAGGGGAAGTTTATCGAACGCCTCTACGAATCGCTTGGCAAGATCGTGCCGGAGGCTGAATCGCGCGGCATCAAACTCGGTTGCGAAAATCGCGAGTCCACGGAGGAGATTCCGTTTGAGGATGACTTTGCGCTGTTGTTCCGCGAGTTCAAGAGTCCCACGCTGACTTACTGGCACGATACCGGTCACGCGCAGATAAAAGAGAATCTAGGTTTCATCCAGCACGCGCAGCATCTCCAAGCTTATTCTGACAGGCTCACTGGATTTCACATCCACGACGTGCAAGCGCATACGCGCGATCATTGCGCGCCCGGCAGCGGCTCTGTGGATTTCGCCGCGCTCAAACCGATGGTGAGGCCGGAACACATCAAGGTTTTCGAGTTCAGTCCCGCGATGCCAGTCGAAGTTCTCAAGCAAGGCGTGGAGCATGTGAAGCGGATTTGGGGTGAGTAGAGGGGGCGGCTCACGTTCGCCCAATTCATTTTGATATTACTTTTAACCAGGACGCGTCCTGACACTTGCCCCAAAAGCCCGCGTCCCGGAGATGCGGCGGTGTCAGCGATGTCCTGAGTGTATGCCTCAAAATGCGCCCGCCATCATGGCTTCTCCGCCAAAACATTTTGCAGTGATCAGGCGAATTCAGCCATACTGCGCCCATGCAAAAAATCTGTTCCGTCATCTTTGCTATGGCTTTGTTCAGCTAAACACCTTTGTCCAGCGCCGCTGATCAACCAGCCGCCAAACAAAAAATTGCCGTCGTCATCTCAACGTTGAACAATCCTTAGTTCGTCGTCCTCGGCGAAACCGCAAAGACCCGCGCCGTCGAACTCGGCTACGACGCCACGATCTTTGATTCGCAAAACGACACCGCAAAAGAGGCACCGCACTTTGAAAGCCTCATCGCGGCAGGCTACAAGGCGGTGTTGTTCAATCCGACGGATGCGAATGGCTCCGTCGCCAACGTGCAGAAGGCGAAAGCTGCGGACGTGCGGTGTTCTGCATAGATCGTGAGATTAATTCCACCAACGCCGCCACCGCGCAGATGTTGTCCGACAGCTACTCCGGCTGCGTGGCGCTGGGGCAATACTTCGTCAAGGTTGTCGGCAAAGACGGCAAATACGCCGAGCTGCTTGGCATCGTGGGCGACAACAACACATGGAATCGCTCGAAGGGTTTTCACAGAGTCTTGGATCGCTTTCCCGGTTTGAAGATGGTCGCACAGCAGAGCGCGGACTTTGATCGTGCGAAGGGCTTGGAAGTCTTTGAATCCATTTTGCAAAAGAACCCCGACATCGCCGCCACCGGGATGCAGTTCCCAAAAGTCATGGCGCAGAAAGCCGCCGAGTTCGCCGACGAATACATCAAAGGCAAACGCGATTTCCAACAGAAGATCCCCGTGAAGGTGGAACTCGTGACGCCGGAAAACGTCAGCAAGTTTAGGGATTACGGCAAAAAGAACTGAGTCATGCGCTGGTCCGGTTGGCTAATCGCGGTCGCCGTTGTCGCCAGCCTCTGCTGGCTCTTCCCGCTTTTCCATATCGTGCCGCTGGAGCGCGCCGCGAAGGAGAAGGCGGCGGCAACATTCGATCCGAAAGCGTTTGCCGAAAAATTCTGGGGCGAGCAATTGCTCACGTCACTCGACAAAGCGGTGAAGGCGGAAGTGCTGTTGCCTGCGATTCAATCGAACGCTGCCGAAGCGAAGCGGAAATTTTCCCGCAGCGTGGGCGTGAGCGAGAGTTACACCTATTTCATCTCCGGCAAGGGGCGCGTAATGGCGGTGAGTGACGATGAAGTTTCTCTGGCCGCGACCGAAGGCGCAACGAACGTCGAGATTTCGCTGCAAGTCGGCCTGTTGTTCAGCAACGCCGTGCGCGACGGTACGGGATTATTGAGCGTGAACGATTATCCGAATTCGCAGGATTTCAACGCCATCTCCGAGGCGTTGAACCGCATAATCGAGGAACGCGTGTTGCCAAAGTTGCGCAAGACAGCAAAGGTCGGTGCAATGATCAGCTTCGTCGGCTGCGCTGAGGTGAATGACGAATTCACCGATCTGAAGCCGCTCAAAGTGATTCCCCTGAAGACTGAAGCGAAATGAAACCGATCTCGAAAGAAACATTCACCCGCTTCCAGTCGCTGCTCGCACTGGTGGTGATGGTCGTGGCGTTGAGTTTCGCCTCGGAACAATTTCTCACCGTCCCGAACCTACGGAACATTCTGCTGCAAATCTCCGTGAACCTCTGCCTCTCCATCGGCATGACACTCATCATACTCACGGGTGGGATTAATCTGTCGGTCGGCGCGATTCTTGGACTGTCAGGCGCGGTCGCGGCGGGTTTGTTGAAGAATGGTCTCGCGCTGAAATTCGCAGGCGTGCAGATGCAGTTCACGCCGTTAGGCGCGATCTTCGCAGGAATTTGCGTCGGCCTTGCGCTAGGCTGGTTTAACGGCATGGGCATCACGCGATTCAAACTGCCGCCGTTCGTCGCCACGCTCGGCATGTTGAGCATCGGCCGCGGGCTCACGATGTTGTGGACAAACGGATTTCCTGTCACCGCGCTCGGCTCGAAGTTCGGCTTCATCGGTGCAGGTTTCTGGCTGGGCGTGCCTACTGCGATCTGGATTTCTGCCGCGCTCGTGGCTCTGTTCTATTTCATCTCGATCCACACCACGCTCGGACGCTACATCTATGCTGTTGGTGGGAGCGAGAAAGCCGCAGCATTCGCGAGGCTAAACGTCAACAACATCAAGGTCTGGGTTTATACGCTCGGCGGCGGACTGGCTGCGGTCGCAGGTTTGATTCTCACCGCACGTCTCGATGCTGCGGACCCGAAAGCCGGCCTCGGGTACGAACTGGATTCCATCGCCGCCGTTGTCATCGGCGGAACTTCATTGAGCGGCGGACGCGGCTCGATACTCGGCACAGTGCTCGGCTGTCTCATCATCGGTGTGTTGAACAACGGCCTCGTGCTAATGGAAGTCTCGCCGTTCTGGCAGCAAGTCATCAAAGGCTTCGTCATCCTCGCCGCCGTGGCGATGGACAAACTCGGCAGCAAGACGGAGTGAGCCTCGTCAAGCTGACGCAGTCAGGGCATCGCTTCCGACAGTTTTTTCAAGCCCTGTAAAAGATCAACGCGGGGCAACCAGCCTAATTGCTTCAACCGAGCATTATCCGCCACCACGTAGCCGAGAGGGTCAATTTCTGGCGGCGAAATTTCGCCAACAAGCTCCGGTCGCCCCACCATCGCAGCGGCAGCGTCGGCGATCTGCCGCACAGAAATGCCGATGCCTGTGCCCCAGTTGATCGTGCCTTGGAA
>CAMCWI010000270.1 GCA_945882065.1 Akkermansia muciniphila | reverse complement strand
GGCACGCCTGTCGAGCCGCGTCCACCCACGCCCCATTTACCGAAGCCACCTGTCGCATAGCCTAGTGGCTTGAGGATGGAGGCGATAGTGGGTTCGCCCGCCCGCAACGGCGTGCCGCCACCATTCGAGCGAACTGAAGCGTGACCGCTGTGTTTACCTGTGAGTAAAGCGCAACGCGTCGGCGCGCAAACCACCGAGCCGGCCAAGCCTTGAGTGAAGCGGATTCCTTCCGCCGCCATCCGATCAATGTTCGGCGTGCGGATGTTTGGATTGCCCATGTAGCCGGGCTCGAAGTAACCCAGTTCGTCCGCCATGATATAGATGATGTTGGGCTTTGCGGCCTTTGGCGCGTCCGCTGCGGACAACGCACCTGCCGCGGCAAACACTAGGGAGGCGAAAATTGGAGAGATGTGTTTCATTTCTTCTAGCGTGGAATGCTGAGTGGCAGTAGCCAAATCAAATTTTGTCTCAAGCTGACGGAGCTGCGTGTCTCGATGGGCATGATAATGGTCCTCGTCGTGCTTAGTTCGGTGGCTGAATCGTGGGCGAGCCCTGCAACCAGCCGAGCGATGTGATGAATTTATCCACCTCAATCAAAGTGAGCGTTTGGTAGGGCTCACGATTGAAGAATGCGTGCCCTTGGCCTTCAAATAACCTCGCCTCGCAACGTACCCCCACTCGCTCCATGCCGGCCTTGAATTCCTCGAGAATCTTTACCCGGATCAACTTGTCCTCTGTGCCAAGAAGCACAATCGCGGGCGGGGCGTTGGAGGTGATGTTGTGCGCGGGCGAAAACTCCTTGAACCGATCGCCGATGCGATCGCGACCGTATTGGCCCGGCCCGTTGTTGAAGACGGGATTGAAAAGAACCATCGCTGCAGGCTTGGCAGAAACTTTCAGATCATCGGCGGGATCATCCATGCCGTCCACCATTCCTGTGAACGCCGCCAGGTGGCCACCTGCCGATCCGCCCGCGGCGGCGATGCGCTGCGGATCAATTCCCAATTCGGCGGCGTGACTGCGCACCCAGCGCATCGCGGATTTCGCATCCTGGATGCAAACGGTCGGTGGCGTGCCGGGCTGCCTCACGAAGCGATATTGCACCAAGGTGCAGACCATTCCGCGCGAGGCGAAATATTCCGCCTGCATGTTGAACTGTGAAGGAGTGCCGCCAATCCAGCCGCCACCATGAAACATAACCAGGCCGGGCCGGTGGTCCGTGGCTTTCCAACCTCCGGGCTTCACGACAAAGAGCTTCAAGTCTCGCTTGCCAATCGTCTTGTAAACGCGCGGCTCGCCGATGGGCTCCTTCTTCTCCGCAGAGGGCTTTTCTCGCGATGGGGTGCTGCGTCCTTCCGTCCGATATTGCTCCAGGAGCGCGGCCATTTCCTTCACGCGTTCCGGCTGCTGTGCGGCCAGATTGTTCGTTTGCGAATGGTCGGTGGCGAGATTGTAGAGTTCCTGGATAGGTGCGGCTCCGGCAAGGTCCTGCTGGCGCGGACCGGGCGCTTTTTGGATCAGCGCCCAAACGCCCTGCCGAATGGCGAGCGGGGACGGACCATTGTTCTGCAAGATGAGATGGTCGCGCAGCGCCGTGGAGGTTTTCTCACCCAGCAAAGCCGGCAGGACATTGAAACTGTCCGGAGCTGCGTCGGATGGAAGTTTCTGCCCTGTGAGCGCGGCCAGTGTGGCGAGGGTGTCCACGTGTCCCATGAGTTGCCCCGAAGTGCTGCCGGAGGGAACATGCCCGGGCCAGCGGGCGATGAATGGTTCGCGATGCCCGCCTTCGTAGAGCGAACCTTTGAAGCCACGCAAGACACCATTCGGCTTTTGCCGTCCGTGAAGCGGATTCGTTCCGTCGTCGTAGGTGTTCTTGATGGCACCGCCGTTGTCGCTGGTAAAAATCACGAGCGTGTTGGTGGCGAGTTTGAGCCGGTCAAGTGCCGCGAGAATTTCCCCAACGGTCCAATCCAGTTGATGAATGACATCGCCACGCCAGCCAGAATCACTTGTGCCTCGAAAACGCGGATGCGGCACCATTGGTTCATGAATGTCGTGCGTGGCGAGGTAGAGAAAGAACGGCCCGCTCTGGTGCGACTCGATGAACTTCACCGCCTTCGACGCCAGGGTATCAGCGATGTCTTCATCGACCCAGTGTGCGGCTTTGCCTCCCGTCATGAAGCCGATGCGAGGGATGCCGTTGACGACTGAATCCTTGTGGCCCGGACCGCCTTTGATCTTGAGCTTGGCGTTTGGATCGCTGCCAAACGGGCCGTTGCCAATCTTTTTCCCGTAACTCACTTGGATCGGGTCTGCGGGATCGTAACCAACCACGCGGTGATTCTCCACGAACACACACGGCACCCGATCACCAGTGGCGGGGATGATGAACGCGTAGTCGAAACCCAGTTCCAGCGGACCGGGCTTGATCTCGCCGTTGAAGTCCGTCGGGCCGTCACCCAAACCCAAATGCCATTTGCCGACGACGGCAGTGGTGTAACCCGCCTGCTTGAGCATGGATGGAACGGTGACCGTGCCCGGCTTGATGAGCAACGGCGAGTCCCCCGGCGCGATGCCGGTGCCCGGCTGGCGCCAAGCGTAGCGACCGGTCATGAACGCGTAGCGAGTGGGCGTGCACACCGTGGCGGTAGCGTGCGCATCCGTGAAGCGCGTCCCTTCCTTGGCCAGCCGGTCAATATTCGGCGTCTTCACGTGAGTTGCCCCATAGCAGCCGACATCACCATAACCCACGTCGTCCGTGAGGATGTAGATGATGTTGGGCCGCGCCGCGCCGTGAACGCAACCGACGCCTGCAAACAGTGCCGCCAATATGGTAGCGAGGGTGAAATATGTGAATCTGTTCATGGATGCTTTCCTAGGGTTCGTTGGGAGGGGGCGCTGCGGTCGCAGGTGGGTCAGCCCTGCGTGCGAATCGGCTTGGCGACTCGTTTGCGCATCGGCCGCGAGCAATGGTGCCGGCGATTGGAGCGCAGCGGCGTCCGCAGTTCGGGCGGCAGGAATCCGGAAGGAACGTTGACTACATGACCAACTAGTGGCGCAGAACATCGATGCCATTTTACGGAACCAACCCGCGCGCGCCATACCCCTAATGGGTTAGCTGCGAATCCTCGAGTGGCGTTGGTCCGGAAACGTTCGCCGAACCAGCTGCGCCAAAAAACCGGACGAACGGGCGATTTTCGGGGGTGAAACTCCTTGCCGCCATGTTGGACGGCCATGGCAAATAGGAAGGTGCTTTTGTGTTCGATGTGGTGGCTGAACGCCAAGCTGGCTTACTCGCTCCGACTGGATTGGGTGGTCGGGACTTCCGGGGGGGCTCGGCGCGGGACTTCATCAAGCACCAGTAACCAGCCGCGTTTGGGCGCGATGGAAATCGAGTTGTCAGGCTGCCACAACTTCTCCGTTTGCATCCCGGCGATGGCTGGTGCGTAGAGCTTGGCGTTTGCGGAATCGAGTTCCAAAGCCTTCCAGTCCAAGTTCAACTTGACTTGCGTGGCTTGGTTGTTGTGCGTGCCGGGGTATTTTGCAAAAGCAGCCCAGTCACCACGCTGGATAACCAAATCCCGCGTGATTGCTTCATAAAGGTTTGGAAGAAACCATCGCGCGCTGGGAAGGATAGGTTCATTTTGCAAGGTCGATGACCTCGACCAGATGTTGTTTTAAAGCGGCCGGGTTGCATCGGCCGCTTCTAAGCCCGCCAGGACGTTGGGAAGAGAGCTGGTAGCATTTGGTGAGTTCGAAGAGCGTTCAGGATTTGCTTGGGATTTCACCTTTAGTGTGATGGGAATCATTTGCTTTTGTCGCTGACTTTGAAACGTGGGGTCTGATCCAAATGCAATGTCCGCCTCCGGGCGCGAGCTTGGCTTTGATGGTATCGCTCTGGGTCACCGAGCCTTGGCGAATGCGATACGCTTCGCGGTTGTTGATGTAATGGCTGTCTGGCGCGTCCTCGTAAAACGTCGCGTCGTAGTTAACTCCGGGCGTGAGGAAGTCGAGTGGGATCTTCAGTTCGCCGCCAGTTTCATTGATGACGCTGCCAACAAACCATTCGTCTCCACTGCGCCGCGCGGTAGTGATGCATTTGCCGATCTGACTGTTGATGATTTTTGTATCATCCCACGTCGCCGGTGGCAGGTGGCGGATGAATTCAAACAGGTCAGCCTTCTTGGAGTATTCCTCCGGCGCATCGGGCAGGCAGATCAGGCCGCTGAAAATCACCAGCACCCGCGCGGCTTCGGAAACCACGGTGGAGTTGTAGGAGTTGCGATTCTTCGGCCCGCGTTGTCGCTCGCCTGCGTTGATGCCGTTGAGTCCGAACGCCCCATTGGCTTGATCCAACGGGCCGATGAGCGCGTTGACCATGGCCATCTTCAGAAAGCTTGTCGGACTGTAGGCGCGTCGTGAGTCCTGCTGCGCGTGGCAATATTCGCGCGTGATCGCATTCGGCATCGTACGCTCCACGCCCGTCATCGGGCAGGGTGAATCGTGGAAATCAATCAGCAGTTGATGGCGCGCTGCAAGTTCAATGGCCGTGCGCGTGAATTCAGCTTTGTTTCCCATGAACCCATACTTCGTGCCGACAGCGCCGAGGTTGGAGAGAAGCGGGAACAGCGCCTCGTCGCCGACATCTCCTTTGTTGCGGTCGTAATATAACAACACTTTCACGCCGCGCTCGCGGGCCACGCGCATGACTTCCGCGACGT